>NZ_JBHLWB010000001.1:0-332586 GCF_042433055.1 Gallibacterium trehalosifermentans | reverse complement strand
GCGGAAAGTTGTTTATTCTTTTCTAAATGATTGAAATTTATTCATTTTTACAATAAAGATAAGGGTGTTTGCAGCAAAATTTATTTTATTACAAACGTAGATTTTATTTTACAGAGTGTATCATCAACGTTACTTTTTAGTTTGTTGACAAGGTGATCATGAATTTTTGTTTTATTTTTATGAAATTTTGGGTTTAGGTTTCGCCCTAAAGGGCGACCCTATTTTATTCGCAAGCAAGCTTGCTCACTCTAACGAGCCGTTGCAAGCAACGTTCAAAAAGCTATCGCTTTTTGTCATTGTTCGCCCAAAGAAAATAGGGGAAAAGAAACGGCGCCCTAGTGCCTTGCTATTTCCTCATTCCGTCAAGATTTTTCGAGCGGCAAAAAACTGATATTTTTCTGCGAAAAATTAGACGTTTTTTGCCTAAAAATCTTTCCTGCATTCGGGCAAGACACAAGGGAACCCATGAAAATTTATCGAGATTTGTGTGAAAAATAAAGTTTGTCTGTTAGCAATCTCATTAATTTATTTTTGCTTTATTCTTCAATTAAATTTAGTAGGCGTCCTTTAGGCGAAACCTAAATCTAAAATGAAGAAAGATTAGACCTTTTCTGACACCTCATCTTCAAACACGCAATTCTCCGCCTCATAAACCTCTTTGTCATAACTTAACAACGGCTCAATGTGCCAGATATTTTCCGCATAATCAATAATTGAACGGTCAGAAGAGAAATAGCCCATATTTGCTGTGTTGATTAATGCAGATTTTGCCCATGCTTGCGGATTACGATAATGGGCATCAACCTGTTTTTGAATTTCCACATACGAACGGAAATCCGCCATCACTTGATAATAATCACTAAACAGATTTAATTCATTTTGATAGCGCATTGGTTCTTGTGGTGAAAAACGCCCTGAGGTAATTTGTTGCACAATTTCATGTAGTTGTGGCTCTTTTTCAAAGAACTCAAATGGTGAATAACCTCTTGCCCGCAAAGCTTCTACTTGTTCAACCGTATGCCCAAAAATAAAGACGTTTTCCTGCCCGACCATATTGAGAATTTCAACATTTGCACCGTCTAACGTCCCTACTGTTAATGCGCCATTTAAAGCAAATTTCATATTACTGGTGCCTGATGCCTCCGTCCCCGCTAAAGAAATTTGTTCGGAGAGATCCGCAGCTGGAATAATAATTTGTGCCAAACTTACGCCGTAGTTAGGAATAAAGACCACTTTGATTAAATCACGTACTCGACCATCATTATTAATCACTTGTGCAACATCATTGATTAAATTGATAATTTTCTTCGCAGTATGATAAGCACTAGCCGCTTTTCCTGCAAAAATAAAGACACGCGGCGTCCAATCTGCCTCTGGATTTTGTAAGATTTGGTTATAGCGATAAATAATGTGTAACACATTCAATAACTGGCGTTTGTATTCGTGAATACGTTTTACCTGCACGTCAAATAACGCATGAGGATTGACTTCAATGCCGAGATGTTTCTTGATGTAATCCGCTAAACGTTGTTTATTTTCCAATTTCACGCGTTGGAAATCTTGCAAGAATGCGTGATCGTCAACAAATTGATTTAATTGGCTAAGTTCTTCTAAATCTTTCCGCCATTTTTTACCAATGCGGCTATCAATTAATGCCGATAATTTTGGATTGGCGATTGCTAACCAACGACGAGGGGTTACCCCATTGGTTACATTCGTAAAACGATCTGGGTAAATTTGCGCAAAGTCAGCAAAAATCGATTTCACCATTAAATCAGAGTGAATTTTTGCCACGCCGTTGATCTTATATGAACCGATTACGGCTAACCATGCCATACGCACGCGACGCCCATTATCCTCATCAATAATCGATACGCGGCGGATTAGATCTTCTCCATACCCTTTCGCGCGTAGATCATTTAAGAAATATTCATTAATTTCTAAGATAATTTGTAAATGGCGCGGTAGGATTGTGCCTAACATTTCGATTGGCCATGTTTCTAATGCTTCGCTCATTAAAGTATGGTTGGTGTAAGAGAAAATCTTGCAACACATTTGCCACGCTTGTAGCCACTCATAACCATGTTCATCAATTAATAAACGCATTAACTCAGGAATCGCCAATACTGGGTGGGTATCATTTAAGTGAATCGCCACTTTATCCGCTAAATTATCTAAATTATCAAAAATATCCAGATGACGACGTAAAATATCTTGTACAGAAGCGGAGGTTAAGAAATGTTCTTGGCGTAAACGCAACTCACGTCCTGCGGTGGTTGAATCATCTGGATATAACACACGCGAAACGTTTTCTGAGAAGTTTTGTTTTTCCATCGCAGCAAAATAATCACCACGATTGAAATCATTTAAACTGAACGCATCACTCGATTGCGCTGACCATAGGCGTAAGGTGTTGGCAATGTCATTGTCATAGCCTGGGATTAATTGGTCATAACCTAATGCCACAACTTCATCGGAAGGTTTCCAGATACATTTATTATTTTCATAATAAATATGTCCACCAAAACGGATAGGAATTTTTTTACTTGGGCGGTTGTATTCCCATGCAATATTTTGTGCTAACCAGCCGTCTGGTTTCTCTACTTGACGACCATTTTCAATTTCTTGTCTAAACATACCATAATCATAACGGATACCGTAACCCGTTGCTGGAATGCGTAACGTGGCAAGACTATCTAAGAAACAGGCGGCTAAACGCCCTAACCCACCATTTCCTAACCCTGGGTCTTCCTCTTGATTAAGGATAGCATCGAAATCTAAACCAAGCTCAGTAAACGCCTGCTTCATTGCTTCATAAACATCTTCAGCAATCAGCGCGTTGCTAAACGCGCGCCCCATCAGGAACTCCATAGAAAGGTAATAAACACGGCGCGATTTTTCATGTTTGATCGCACGGCGAGTATGTAAACGAGATTGGGCGCTTAAATCACGCACGGTATAAAGTGCAGCATTTAACCAGTTAGTGAGTTTTGCTTCTGAGGGTTCACAACATAAGTTATAAATCAGTTTTGAAACGATGGTAGCTTTTAGCGATTCAACATCTCTGGCGGGTGCATTATAGGTAAATTTAATTTTATTCGATGGCATTTGTTGCTCTCCAATAGGGAAATGGCTCATTTTTGCGGCGGGTATCCTATGTTATTTTGGTGGTTTTTTCAATGAAAAACGAACATTATTTACCCTAAAATTGTATAAATATTCATTAGCGCCGCAATCAAAAACGCTTTCCTTTACTAATAATTAATTGATTTTAAAATGATTATTTTTTTCTCTCGGCAATAAACAAAAAATAGCGTGCATAAATGCAGTTATACACACTATTTATTCAGTAATATTTCGTTATTTTTGATATAACGCTAAATAATATTTAGCTGCTTTTTGCCAACTAAAATCTTGTTGCATTGCGGTTGAACGAATAACACTCCATTGACGCGGCTTTTGCCAAATCTCTAGCATTTTATCGATCGCATAAAGGAAACCATTCACATCTGCGTGTAAGAAAACAAACCCTGTTGCGGTTTTCGCTTTTTGGCTGTCTGGTGTGGTATCGACAACGGTATCCGCGAGACCACCTGTTGCTCTGACTAATGGCAAGGTACCGTATTTCAAGCCATAAAGTTGCGTTAATCCGCAAGGCTCAAAACGGCTCGGGACTAAAATCACATCACCACCTGCCACCATACGGTGCGATAAGGCTTCATTGTAAGCAATTTTTACGCCAATTTGACTTGGATAGGTTGCAGCAAGATGACGTAAAGCCTCTTCAAAATGTGGTGCTCCTGCCCCTAACACTGCCAGTTGGATACCTTTATTCACCATCGCTTCGGCTGCCGCAATGACTAAATCCGCCCCTTTTTGCTCTACTAAACGCGTTACCATCACCAATAACGGCGCATCTGGATTTTGTGCTAAGCCAAATTCCGCTTGCAACGCCTCTTTATCTTTTTTCTTGCCTTGCATTTTGCCAATTTTGTATGTTTTTTCGAGGTTTGGATCAGTAGCTGGATTCCATACCTGATCATCTACGCCATTTAAAATCCCATGCAAGCGCTGTTGTGCAGCCCGAGTTTGCAATAAACCATCAAATCCATATGCCATACTTGGATCAGTAATTTCACGTGCATAGGTTGGGCTCACTGCGGTAATTTCATCAGCGTAATATAGCCCTGCTTTCAAATAGGAAATTTGCCCATAAAACTCTAACCCATCAATGTGAAAGAAATGGTGTGGTAATTGCAATTCTGCCATATGGCGAGCATCAAATAATCCTGCATAGGCTAAATTATGAATGGTGAAGATTTTTTTCACTGGCAAATTCCATGCTACCGCATACGCTCCTGCTAAACCTGCTTGCCAGTCGTGCATATGCAATACATCGGCTTCGCCCCACCATCTATCCGCTCCTGCGGCTAATGTTGCCCCCACCCAGCCAAGGGTCGCAAACCGTAAATAGTTATCGGCATAATCTTGATAATGCTCATTGTGATAAGGATTACCTGAACGATTAAATAAATGCGGCGCATTAATTAAATAAATCCCAATGCCTTGGTATTCTACATAACGAATTTCAAGATGACCTGCAAAGGTAAAAAGATGCAGTGAATGTTCATGTTGTGGCAACTTTTCTGCTACTGCTGGGTACATAGGTAATACCACCCTAACGTCCATACCCTCCGCTTGCTGCGCAAAAGGTAACGCGCCCATCACATCAGCCAAGCCACCAGTCTTAATTAATGGATAAAGTTCTGAACAGATATGAAGTACTTTCATTATTGAATAAAATCCTTATTTTTCGTGGAAAAATCCACTTTTTCGCCACTAATTGACGCAAAAAAGTGGATATTAACTATTTATCTCACTGACAAGCAGTTATTATGCAGAAATGTCTGCTTCTGCTTGTTGTTTAGCCAAAAGTTTTTCTAGCATTGGTTCCGTTACTAAAACAATATTCCCTTGACTGCTAATTCTAAAACGTTGTCGATCGAGTTCTAAATCTACCCCAATTTGCATACCATCTGGAATAATACAGTTACGATCAATAATACAACGGCGTAATACGCAATTTTTACCCACTTTTACTTGCGGTAAAATTACGGCATATTCAATTTTTGATCCCTCTTCCACTCGCACATGATCAAATAACACTGAATTACTGATTTCAGCATCAATAATTACCCCACTACCACCAATCAATGAATTATCAATGGTATGTTTATGTGGGTGTTTATAGAAGAATTTTGTGGGTAATGTCTGTTTTGGTACTGTACGAATTGGCCATGCTTTATCAAACATATTAAGTTGTGGTTTTTCACTGACAAGATCGATATTAGCTGCCCAGTAGCTTTCTAACGTTCCCACATCTCGCCAGTAAATTAAGCCTTGCGTATTTCTTCCCTTGCTTGAACGTTCAAATGGGTGCGCATAGAGTAAACCTTCTTCCACCATCGCAGGGATAATATCTTTACCAAAATCATGCGACGTATCTTCACAACTCGCTTCTCTTTCTAAAATATCGTAAAGGTAATCGGCATCAAAGACGTAAATTCCCATTGAAGCTAAAGAAGAGTTTGGTTTATCTGGCATTGTTGGCGGATTGTTTGGTTTTTCAATAAAGTCTTCGACTTTTAATTGATCATTCACTGCCATTACACCAAACGCTTTGGCATCTTCTCTTGGCACTTCAATGCAACCTACTGTCGCTTTACCGCCAAACTCAATATGATCTTCAATCATGCGCATATAATCCATTTTATAGATATGATCACCCGCTAGAATTAAGACATATTTCGGACGGTAATGCTCTTTCATAATCGGTACATTTTGCCATACCGCATCGGCTGTACCACGATACCAAGTAGAATCATTTAATTGTTGACGTGCAGGAAGCATATCCACAAAATGCCCTCGTTCACGAGGCAAAAAAGACCAACCATGTTGCAAATGACGTAATAATGAATGCGCTTCATATTGGGTAATCACCCCAATTTTTAACAAACCTGAATTCAAACAATTTGACAACGCAAAGTCGATAATACGATGTGCACCACCAAAATATACGGCTGGTTTTGCACGACGATCCGTCATTTCATGTAAACGAGAACCTCTTCCCCCCGCTAAAATTAATACTAGCGTATCATTAGCGATACTTTCTCTTGTTGGAATGGATTTACTTGTGGTTGCTGCACTCATAATATTCTCCTGTATATTCTATTTAAGACAGTGATTGCATTAAGATGACAATGCCAAGTTGCTTAACAATCGCTTGCGATTGCCGTAACTCAAGCGCCTCGCCAAGTCGTATTTGCCAATCTCCTTGCGGTAAATGGAAAATTTGGCTAGTACGATTAGCATTAAAAAGTAATAAATACTTTCCTTGTAATAACAACATCAAGCTACTTCCTTGCTGCCAATCTTGTGTCTGCATTGGTTGACCATCGGCACGAAACCATTGTGCATTATCTGCGTTCCACCAATTATCATAAATTCCTCTTGCCCCCATTTCTTTCCGTAAGGCAATAAGATCCGCTACATACTGTCGCAACGAATGATCGGCTGTTTGCCAATTCAACCAAGTCAACGCATTATCTTGGCAATAACAGTTATTATTGCCTTGCTGGCTATGTCCGATTTCATCACCCGCCAGTAGCATTGGCGTACCCAATGCCAATAGTTGCGTTGCTAATAACGCTTTTTTGCTTAACAAACGTTGTTGCAAAATATCAGGATCGTTACTTATGCCCTCTTCGCCATGGTTAAACGAAAAGTTATGGCTATCACCATCTCGGTTATCTTCACCATTATTATGATTATGTTTGTGTTGATAACTGACCAAATCCTGTAAATTAAACCCATCATGCGCAGTAATAAAATTAATTGAACTGCGTACTGCCCTGCCTTTTGCTTGAAACAGATCGGCACTGCCAGCAAACCGCAGCGCGAACGCTCCCAACTCTTGACTATTATTTAACCAAAAACGCCGTATATCACTACGGAAACGATCATTCCATTCACTAAAAAAATGAGGGAAATGGCTTAATTGGTATCCTTCAATGCCAATATCCCAAGGTTCCGCAATCATCTTACATTGTGATAAAAGCGGATCTTGTGCCATCGCTAAAAAGAGTGCTGAATTTTTTGCAAATTTAGGTGTTCTGCCAAGTAAAGGGGCTAAATCAAAACGAAAACCGTCAATATGAAATTCTGTTACCCAATAACGCAAACAATCCATTACCCATTGCAGCACTCGAGGTTCAGAAAGATTTAGACTATTCCCGCACCCTGTCCAATTAAGATAATGCTGCTGTTGGTCATGCCAATAATAAAGGCGATTATCTATCCCTCGTTGGCACAATGTTGGACCTGCAATATCATTTTCTGCCGTATGGTTAAACACGACATCTAAGATCACCTCTATTCCCGCTTGATGTAAGGTTTTGATTAACGATTTTAATTCCAATAACACTGCTTCTGAGGCGGCAAATCGTTGATCGGGTGCGAAATGTGCTAAAACATTGTAGCCCCAATAATTCTTTTTCCCCATTCTCTGCAAACGAGGTTCATCTAAATGCAACGTTATTGGCAATAACTCTACTGCAGTTATCCCTAATTTTTGTAAATATGCCACATTTACAGGATCAGCTAATCCAGCAAATGTTCCTCGTAAAGTAGCAGGAATGCGATCGTTTAATTGAGAAAATCCTTTAATATGTAATTCATAAATAATAGTTTGTGACCAAGGAGTTCTTAGTGGTTTGTCATTTTCCCAATCAAATGCCGTATCTACCACCACACTTTTTGCTGCTAACGCTGCATTATCTTGTTGGTTATCCCATAAAAAAGGTACTAACTGTTGTTCAGTAGCAAGCTCTGGCACATTTACCACTAACCGACTATAAGGATCTAGCAGTAATTTGCTAACGTTATAACAATTACCTTGCTCCTGCCCGCCCTCTACACGAAAGGCATATTGTTGTCCAAAGGAAATATTGGTGATAAACAGACTAAAACAATCATAATGGCGATACATGAGATAGCGGGTTTCATGCTGTAATTCATCAAATAAACACAGCCAAACCTGCGTAGCATTTGGCGCAGCAATCGCAAAATTCACGCCTTTGCGCCCTTGATACTGCGTTATGCTATACCCTAGCGGATAGTCGTAACCAATAAAGGTTTCTCGTGTTGTCGCCATACAAAAATCCTTGCTTATTGCTTAATTATCTTTTTCTTAGTTGTACTTTTTGTCGTCGTTGTCGTTTTTGCTTTTGTCGATTTATTCGCTGTTTTTTTACCTGTTGCAGTCGTTTTTTTGGTGGCTTTCTTGCCTGTTTTTACTGCTTCTTTTGCCGTATTCTTTAATTCACTCCTGGCAAAGGATCCTTCCTCATCAACTATTTCATTCTCTAATACAAAATAGACCGCTCCGAGTGGTGGCACTTCGACACTTAATGAGTACTTCTTACCATGGCTAGCAATTTTTTCACTCCAAAGCCCCCCTGAATTATGTACGCCACTTCCCATATAACTTGGATCATCAGAGTTTAAAATTTCACGATAAAAACCACCCTTATTCACACCAAAACGGTAGTTATGTCTTACTTCAGGGGTAAAATTACACACCACAACTAAGGTTTCACCACTTTTTGCATAACGAGCAAACACCAAAACAGATTGATCCGCATCATCTACCACTAACCATTCAAAACCATTCGGCTGCTGATCTTGTTGCCATAATGCAGGATAACGTTGATAAGTGTGGTTTAAATCTCGCACCCAACGTTGCACACCATTATGCCAACCGCCATGTTCTTCATTAAGCAAGAACCAGTCTAAACTTTCTTGATAGTTCCACTCTCGACCTTGAGCAAATTCATTACCCATAAACAGTAATTTCTTACCTGGGAAACCCCACATATAGCCATAGTAAGCCCGTAAATTCGCAAATTTTTGCCAACAATCACCTGGCATTTTCGTAAGCAATGAACCTTTACCATGTACGACTTCATCATGCGACAACGGTAATACAAAATTTTCGCTATATTGATACATCATGCCGAATGTGAGTAAGTTATGGTGATATTTACGATAAATTGGATCGAGTTTCATATAGCGTAATGTGTCATTCATCCAACCCATATTCCATTTAAATTGGAAACCTAAACCACCATTTTCCGTCGCATGACTTACGCCAGCAAATGAAGTACTCTCTTCTGCGACTGACAACACACCTCGCTGTTCATTCTGCAATAACGCATTGGTACGTTGGAGGAAATTAATCGCTTCTAAATTTTCCCGTCCACCATATTGGTTTGGAATCCATTCCCCATCAGAACGACTATAATCACGATAAATCATTGAAGCTACAGCATCGACGCGCAAACCATCAAAGCCATAACGCTCAATCCAATACAGCGCATTTCCTGTTAAATAATTACGAACTTCATTACGCCCAAAGTTATAAATTAAGGTATTCCAATCTTGATGATAACCTTCTCGGGGATCGGCGTGTTCATAGAGTGCTGTGCCATCAAATTTGCTCAAACCGTACTCATCGCTTGGAAAATGTCCCACTACCCAATCCAACAACACATAAATCCCTGCTTGATGTGCTTTTTCGATGAAATAAGATAATCCTTGCGCATCACCAAAGCGGCGTGTTGGCGCATACAGACCTAATGGTTGATACCCCCAAGAACCATCAAAGGGAAATTCCGATAATGGCAACAGCTCAATATGAGTAAAGCCCATTTCTTTTACATAAGGAATTAATTCTTCAGCGACTTCTTGATAATTTAACCAATAGTTGTTAGCTAAATTACGTCGCCAAGATCCTAAATGTACTTCATAGATGCTAATTGGAGCATCAACAGCATTCGCTTTTGCTCTTTCCGCAGTATATGGTTGTTTTGGCGGTAGTTTGGTAACAACTGATGAAGTTTCAGGGCGAAGTTGCGTACCAAAGGCATAAGGATCTGATTTCAAACGAACTGCTCCGTTTGCATCTAAAATCTCAAATTTATATAAACAGCCCTCACCAATTTCTGGAATAAAAATTTCCCAAATACCACTTTCTCGATGGAATCGCATCGCATGACGGCGACCGTCCCATTGGTTAAAATCGCCTACCACAGAAACACGTCTAGCATTTGGTGCCCACACACTAAAGTTCACGCCAGATACATAACTGTTTTCTGTTAAATGCGCCCCCATGGCTTCATATGGACGTTGGTGTGTTCCCTCTTTCAATAACCAATTATCTAATGCAAATAAACAAGATGGGAAACGATAAGGATCTTCTTGATAAATTGGCTCTGCACCATTGCCATAATCAATCTTAAAGAGATAATGTAGCTCAGCGGTTGCACGAGGTAATAACGCAATAAAGAAACCTCGCTCATCGACCATTTGCATATCAGCCAAACAATGATTTTTTTGTCGATTATAAATAGCCACACTTTTTGCATCTGGTATTAATGCACGAATAATTAAGCCTTGTGCAGAAGTATGTGCCCCTAAGAATGAAAATGGATCGCCATGTACGGCATTAAATAACTGATCAATTTGGTTATAATCGATGGTAATCATATTATCCCCTAATAGCATAAGTTTGAGATTCTCTTGATAACACACTGGTGCAATATTTATTGAAAGTTGTTGACGTGCGGAAATAATTTGTCGATAGAAATAATGTAATTTTTGACAAACTTGGCTATCAAGTAGTGATACAGGTAAACGATAACGCCAATTTGGATATGCTCGAGAAATACCTGGAATATTAAAAGAAGATTCTATTCCAAGCAGATTTTCTGGTTGAATCGCAAATAATTGGCTACGGCTCACGGCACCGAGTTGATGAATCGCAAGGTTTAATTCATCGGTAAGCTGCAAGTTTTGTGGTAGTGTTGTTAATAATTTAGCTTGTTTTAAGGTTTGTACAAAACGCACTTTATCTTCTGTGCGTTGTTGTAATGCTCGTTGATATTGTGCTTCTTGTAGCACATTTAACTGATACATCGTATGTAAATCAGCTCCTTGCCAGAATCCATATAATGGGGCAACATCATGTGTACTCACCACTGCAATCGCATTCGGTTTGTAATGCTCTGGGAGCATATAACCATCATAGGTTTTACTAAAATACATCACTGCATAAGAATAAATGCCATAACGATCTAACCATTGTCTAACCTCTGGTGGCACAATCCCAAGATCTTCACCTACAACTAAACATTGTTGCCGTTGACTTTCTATCGCTAGAATTGCAATAAGCTCCTCGATTGGATAATGTACATAAGCCCCTTGCGCTGCATTCGAGCCTTGTGTAATCCACCATAAGCGATATAACGCCATCACGTGATCAATGCGTAAAATCCCATAATGCTGCATATTAGCACGCCATAAATTAATCAATGTGGCATATCCTTCCGCACGCAATGCTGTCGGGTGTAATGGCGGTAATTGCCAATTTTGTCCTGCTGGTCCTAATTCATCTGGTGGTGCGCCAACTGAAGCCTGCAAACAAAAAGCTGTACGGTTTGCCCAAGTATCTGAACCACCTCGTGCGACACCTACTGCAAGATCACCATATAAGCCAAGTTTGACCCCAGATTGTGCAAATACTTGTTTTACTGTTTCCAGCTGATCTTGCATTAACCATTGCAACCACATATAAAATTCAATTTGTTTACTGTGTTGTTCAGCAAATTGTTGTACCGTTTCACTCGTTGGATCTTGATATGCTCTTTCCCAAGCTAACCAACCGACTAAATTCTCTTCATCTTCTTGTTCTTGCGTAAATGTGCGATCGAGAACCTCAAATAAACTATGCAAATAAAGGGCTTTCCCTTGTTCTGCAACAAATTGCGCAAAGGCTTGACGGCGATAAGCTAAACTCCCTTCTCGTTTAAAAGCCTGATAAGCTACTCGTAAAGCCGTTAATTTAGTCTGCCATACCTGTGAATAATCAACCCAAGCTGTCTCACGTAATGCTGCTAAAACTTTTTCAGTTTCCGCACTATGTCGCCATTCTACTGCTGCTGGTGAAGCCATTTCTGGTAAAGCATCAATGGCTAAATAAATTGGATTTAACCAGCGGCGAGAAGAAGGACTATATGGACTTGCCCATTCAGGGTGGGCTGGAAAAAGGGCGTGTAAAGGATTAATCCCGATAAAATCAATCCCATCTTGTGCAAATTCTTGCGCTAATTTTTGTAAATCACCAAAATCGCCGATTCCCCAATTCTCATCAGATCGTAAACTGTATAACTGTACATTTAACCCGCTTACCTTTTGTTGATTATTCAATAACGGTGATTGATATGCTTTGCTTGGTGCAACTAATAAGCGATAACGTGCATAGTTGGTTACCAAGCAATAATACCCCATTGGTAATGGTATTAATTCAAGGTATTGTTGCGGTTCAATTCGCCAACTATTGTCAATAATTTGTTGTTGTTCGTTATACAGAGATTGAGGAAATTCATCAGGAGCAAACTGCAATGTTTGCCAATCTAGGCGAGCAACGGATTCAGCATTAATAACAAAAATATTCTTAAAATGATTCGGTGAATTGGGTGTATTTAATTTTAACCAGTCGATTAATGTCCTTAATATAGTATTATCGACCGCAATCTTTTCCCCCTCTAAACTGTAATAATCAGGGGCAATGCCTAAAGCTTTGGCATCTTGCTCTAGCTGAGATCGTTCAGACAACTGTCCATGAGAGGAGTTAACTATCGAATCCATAAGATTCTCCCAAATAAGTACAACCAGCTCGCTAAATAACAAAGAAGAAATCGTTTGCTTTATTTAAACTCTTCATGCAGCGAATAACTAATTTATACTCCTTTTTTATAGCAAAACCTATCATCAGATAACAAAGATATGATCTCGCCCACAATATTTTTTATTTTTTGCTGTTTTTTCTTACAACCTCCGCTATTTTTTACTAAATTTCGTCTGAAAACTTACTTTTTATTACAAAAAGACGCACAATTTCAGCGGTATCTAATACCGTTGCAAACTCTCCATGTAAACTCGCTAAAGCGGTATCATGAATAAGTTGCGCAGGAAAGCTTTCTCCATTTACACCTTTTCGATTAAAGGTTGCTGTTGCATCAGCAGCTAAAAACACCTCATAACCATAATTTCCCGCCATTCGAGTTGTAGTTGAAACGCAATGATCGGTCGTTAATCCTGCAATCACAACTTGTTTAATCTGTTGTTTATCTAATAATTGCTTTAACGCCGTACCAATAAAAGCACTATTGACACTTTTCTGAATCACAATCTCATCTGGTTGTGGAGCGACTAAAGATTTAAATTGGTACCCACGATGTGTAGCAAACAAACAAGAATGAGGATTTTGAGAACAATGTTGAATATGAAAAATCGGGTAACCTTGATTACGCCAATGCTGTAACAGTAATGCCGCATTTTCTTCTGCATTTGGATTATTTCTTTCCTCACCCCAATAATCAGGAATATCAAATCCTTGTTGAATATCAATTAAGATTAATGCTGGATTTAAAATATTAGAATGCACACATTCCTCCTAAAATTCACAATATGAAATAAGTTAAACTACAATGTTATCCCTAAATTCTGCAATACTTTCCGATCTAACTGCGGAAACCAAATAACAGGTTCAGGATTTTCAGAATGCTGCCCTAACAACTTTTCCATCCACACCATATTGTACCAAGTGCCAAATTTATAACCACATTTATGAAACTCCCCAACTAAGCGATAACCTAAATGACGATGGAAATCTGCACTATTCTTTGTCAAATATTGATCTTCTTTTTCTGGATAACCGATACAAGCATTTAAATTATAAATATGTTGTGCTTTAGAAATATTCTCAATTACCGTATAAAGTTTCTTACCTAAACCAGATTTTGTTTGCGTTTCTTGCAAATAAATCGTTGTTTCAACTGCCCAATTATAAGCAGCGCGACCGACAAATGCGCTAGTATAAGCATAACCCACAATTTCACCTGATTTTTCTGCCACAATATATGGATATTTGGTTAATGTCTTTTTCATTCTAGCTTGAAATTCCGCTAAACTCGGCACATCATATTCAAATGTAATTGCTGTTTTTTCAACATAAGGGGCATAAATCGCTAAAATTGCTGGTACGTCTTCTAATGTTGCAACACGAATAATAATATCGCTATGGTTATATTGCATTTTCACTTCCTTATTTATGGCTAAAACTACTTGATAATACACATTTTTAAATATCTGAAAAATAAATTTAATGTATGCTTTATTTAGCAACACTTAAAAAGAATGAAATTGCGTTTTCCGCTGTTTTAGTATCTAATGACAAAATTTTTAACTAGATACTTTTGCTAAAAAGGGAAAATTCATGAATATATGGACAACCAAAAGCATTGAATTAGCCAATCAAAGAAATTATCTTGATTTATTGTATAAAGTTTATCCTATGTCGATCAACCTAAGACGAGAAATAACCCAAGAAACAGCAAATAATATAAAGCATTATTTAACCCATCAAGATAAGAAAAATCTACTACTAACACTTCTACAACAGGAGATTTTTCCAATTAAGGATAGTTATGTTGCTTATTTTAAAAGAGATAGATCAGCAATAGAAAGAAATCCAAATACGTTAGATCGTCTTTTTGGCATATTAGTGGATATGGGATTTGATGAAATCATTGATAAAATTAGTGTTCCAAAAGAAACAAACCGACAAATTGGACCTCTATTTAAACGTTGGATAGGAACAGGGGCATTAGGCGCAAAAATCACTGATGATTTTACATACTTTATAAATGCTGATCAAAATATTATCTATAATAGTAGTGATGATCAGATGAAAAACTATGCAAAACAATATTTAGGCTATAACCACGATAAAGGATTGGATTTTATTGCTAAATTTAATAATACTTATATTTTAGCTGAAGCTAAGTTTTTGACTGACTTTGGAGGGCATCAAAATTCGCAATTTAATGACGCTATTGCAACCATGAGATCATCTCTAAATAAAACAGATAAAAAGGTAAAAATTATTTCTATACTTGATGGCGTCCTATATATAACAGGTCATCACAAAATGATGAAAGAATTATGTTCTTTTAGTGATGATGAAGTAGTCATTTCATCTATTCTTTTAAGAGATTATTTATATCAACTATAATTATGGAACTAATATATCAAGGAAAAAAAAGCATAAACGCTATTTTTGATCTTGCCACAAATAATTTACCCTCAACAGCTATTGAGATCCCAAAAGATCATAATTTATTTATTTTTGGGGATAATTTTAAGGCACTATCTATACTATTAAATCACGGTTTAAAAGGTGCGATTGACTTAATTTATATTGATCCTCCGTATAATACTAATCAAATATTTACGGTATCTAATGATGAAAGAGTTAGTACCATCAGTCGATCAAAAGATCATAATGCACTCATCGCATACAATGACAATTATACAATTACAGAATATTTAGAATTTATGCGAGAAAGATTACTACTGATGAAGGAATTACTTTCAGAACAAGGTTCTTTATATGTTCATATAGATAGTAAAATGGGACATTACTTAAAATTAATACTTGATGAAATATTTGGAATAGATAACTTTATTAATGATATATCTAGAATAAAATCTAACCCTAAAAATTTTAAGCGTAGAGCTTATGGAAATGAAAAAGATATTATTCTTTTCTATGCTAAAAATCATAAAAAAAATATTTTTAATAATATCACCGAACCGCTATCTGAAAATGATAAGATCAAAATGTTCCATAAAGTCGATAGTGATGGTCGGAGATATAATACCGTTCCTGTTCATGCGCCAGGTGAAACATTAAATGGTGATACAGGACAAGAATGGAAAGGAATGTTACCACCAAAAGGTAGGCACTGGAGAGCTTCACCAGAAGAGTTAGATAAATTAGACGCACAAAACCTTATTGAATGGTCGAAAAACGGTGTTCCACGTATCAAAAAATTTGCTGATGAACATAAAGGTAAAAAAATCCAAGATATTTGGCGTTTTAAAGATCCTATGTATCCAATATATCCAACGGAAAAAAATGCTGATATGTTAGAAATGCTTATTGCTCAATCATCAAATCAAAATTCTATCGTACTAGATTGTTTTGCTGGTAGTGGTTCTACATTAAAAGCAGCTGAAAAACTAAGCAGAAAATGGATTGGTGTTGATATTTCCCCTATATCATTGAAGGTAATACAAAAAAATCTAGACAAAGCAGATTTCCAATTAATTATGCTAGATTAACTATAATAATATCTATTATATTATGTATTAATAAATAAAGGAGGTGATTTTATTGCCTCCTTTTTGTATTTTATTAGAGCTTACTGAAAACTTTTATTTTATGGACTCTTAAATAGCTTTCACTAATTCTGTTATCAGACGTGGTCCGTGATAAATTAAACCTGAATAGAGTTGCAATAACTCTGCACCAGCAGCTATTTTTTGTTGTGCATCTGCTACACTATCAATTCCACCACTACCAATAATTGGAATATCCCCTTTTAGCTCTTGATATAAGCGTGCAATAATTTTCGTACTGCGTTGTTGTAATGGCTTACCACTTAACCCACCTTGTTGTTCGGCATTCGGTAAGCCACTGACATTATCACGAGATAATGTCGTATTGGTGGCAATTACGCCATCAAATTGATAACGTTTTAAACTATCTGCTATTGCCACTAGTTCCGCTTCTGTGAGATCAGGTGCTATTTTCAACGCAATCGGTACATATTTTTGTTGTTGCTCTGCTAGATGTTGCTGTTTTGCTTTGATGCCTGATAATAGATCTTCTAACAGCTCACCATACTGTAACTGGCGTAATCCTGGAGAATTTGGGGAGGAAATATTTACGGTAATATAGTCGGCATAAGGATAAACTTTTTCTAAACAAAGCAAATAATCCTCTTTGCCTTTTTCCACTGGTGTAAAGGTATTTTTGCCAATATTAATCCCTAATGTACCGTCATAGCGAGATTTCTTAATATTTTCAATAACTTTATCTACACCCTCATTATTAAAGCCATTGCGATTAATAATGCCTTCCGCAGAAATTAAGCGAAATTGGCGAGGTTTAGGGTTACCTAGTTGTGGGAGAGGTGTTACGGTACCAACTTCAATAAAACCAAAACCTAATGCACCGAAACCATCTATTGCTTCGGCATTTTTATCGGCCCCCGCCGCTAATCCTATCGGGTTTTTAAACGTAATCCCCATACATTTTTTTGACGTACCTGTTGTTTGCAAATATTTTTCCAGCAGGCATTTCGCTGGACTTCTTCCTATTTTGCCTAATAGATTAATGGTTAATTCATGTGCCGTTTCGGCTTCTAGTGAAAATAGTGCTTTGCGAATTAAAGCATACATACTCGTTTTACCTCTCTGGATAGTTAACTGTAATTTTATTAATGCCAACAAAACAAAGAGATACCAAATTGGTATCTCTTCTCCTCATTATTGCAATGCTTTTTCAATCTTCTCAAACAAATCTCGAGAAAGATTTTCCACATCTCTTAATCGTTCCAATCCTCGCTTCATTAAAGTTTGACGCTGGCTATCATAACGTGCAAAACGAATTAATGGTTCAATTAAACGCGCTGCAATTTGTGGATTAGAACTATTCAAGCGAATTAAAATATCCACTAAGAAACGATATCCTGAGCCATCAATCATATGGAATGCAGGTAGGTTTTGCCCACAGAAACTGCCCACTAATGCACGCAAACGGTTTGGATTATTGAAATTAAAACTTGGGTGTTCCATTAACTGATTAACCAACCCTAGCACATTCTCATCTGGGCGAGTTGCCTGAATGGCAAACCATTTATCCATCACTAAACCATCATCTTGCCATTTTTGTTCAAAATCAGCTAATAGCCCATCACGACAAGCAAGTTGTGCTTGAGCTGCTAAACTCAATGCTGCCAAGGTATCCGTCATATTATTAGCGTGATTATAATGTTTTGCGACTAAAATATTCCCTAAATCAGTAAAAGCTAAATAGCTTAAACACATATTGTTAAAACTACGCAAGGCAATGCTTTCACGATCAAGTTGATAATTTTCTGTCCGTGTATGGTTATATAGGCGTAAAAAATGATCTTTTAAATGATTTGCGATAGTTTTCTGCATAAAATTACGCACAACACGAATACCTACAGGATCAATCGTTTTAAATAGTTCTGCAAATTCAGTTTCTTTCGGCAAGGTTAAAATCAATGTTGTCAACTCAATATCTTGCTGATAATTTTCTAATAGGTTTTGTAGTGCAGCTAAAAACGCCGAAGATAATTGTAATTCTTGCTGTTGTTGATGATATTGTAAATTTTGTCGCAACTCATTTGCTAATAACATTTGTACCGAATCCCAGCGCACAAAGCCATTTTCGGCAAACTTCATTAAGGTAATTAATTGTTCATTATTATATGGAAAATCTAATTTAACTGGTGCAGAAAACTCACAAAGCAACGCTGGTACTGGTCGCTTATAAATAGGTGAAAATTCAAAAGTTTGCTCATATTGTGTTACATTTAATACATCACTTGCGAATCTTTCACCATTTAATTGTAATTCTTGCTTTGCGCCATCTACATCATACAACGCAACACGTAACGGAATATGCAAATTAACCTTGTCCATTTGATCTTGAGTCGGCGGTGTTATTTGCGCAACCTTTAAACGATAAGTTAACGTATTAGTATCATACTCATCAGTAATTGTTAATTCTGGTGTACCTGATTGACTATACCAACGGCGGAATTGGGTTAAATCGATCCCCGAAGCTCGTTCCATTGCAGATACAAAATCTTCACAAGTTGCAGCCGTACCATCATTTTCAGCAATATAAAGCTTCATTCCTGCTTGGAACTTTTCTTCACCCAATAAGGAATGAATCATACGAATCACTTCTGCCCCTTTCTCATAAACAGTAACCGTATAGAAATTATTCATTTCAATGACTTTTTCTGGGCGGATTGCATGAGCCATTGGACTAGCATCTTCAGCAAATTGTACTGTACGCAAGAGTTTTACATTATTGATCCGATTAACCGTGCGTGAACCCGTATCAGAAGAAAATTCTTGATCACGAAAAACGGTTAGCCCTTCTTTCAAGCTAAGTTGGAACCAATCACGGCAAGTTACACGGTTTCCTGTCCAGTTATGGAAGTATTCATGTGCAATTACACGTTCTATATCAAGATAATCGTTATCTGTTGCAGTTTGTGGATTAGCTAACACAAATTTAGAATTGAAAATATTCAACCCTTTATTTTCCATCGCCCCCATATTGAAGAAATCTACCGCCACAATCATGTAAATATCTAAATCATATTCAAGATCAAAGCGTTCTTCGTCCCATTTCATTGATTTCTTCAAACTTGCCATTGCCCAATCAGCACGATTAAGATTACCTTTATCCACATAAAGTTCTAACGCAACTTCACGCCCACTTTTAGTAATAAAAGTATCTCGTAAAACATCAAAATCGCCTGCGACTAACGCAAAAAGGTAGCTTGGTTTTGGAAATGGATCTTGCCACTCAACCCAGTGATAGCCATTATCTAATTCACCTTGACGAATACGATTCCCATTAGAAAGCAAAAATGGATAACGATTTTTATCTGCAATAATACGAGTGGTATAACGTGCTAATACATCTGGGCGATCCAACATATAAGTAATTTGACGGAAACCTTCTGCTTCACACTGTGTACAAAGCGCTTCGCCAGACTGGTATAACCCTTGCAATGAGGTATTATTAGCTGGCGATAACAGGGTAACGATCTCAAGTTCAAATTTGTCCATATTGAGCTCGGTTAACTCCAACGTTAGACTCTCATTATCTTGTTGATACTGTGTAAAAGCCACATCATTAAGTTTAATAGAGACAAATTGGAAGCTATGCCCATCAAGACGTAGTGTTGTTGCTTCAGGATTAAGTTTATGTACCAACGTTTTTGCAATAACTTTTGTTTGTTTCGCTTCTAGGAAAAATTCAAGAAAAATATCACTAATCGTAAAATCAGGCTGCTTATAATCTTTTCTATATTTAGCTTTTGGTAACATAAATTTGTCCGTCCATAAAACACAAAAAATGAGTGCTAGGATAAAGTTTTCTACATTAAGTTGCAATCAACTTTCCTCTTCTCACTCGGCAAAATTATTTTAAATACGATTCACTCTCTTATAACAGTAAATTTTGCTAACAATTTCTTTTTCCATTCACTGCTGAAATTTACATAAAAATTAACTATTTAATTAATTAAAAAAAATAATTGTTACTCATTGAGAGGTATTTTTATGTAAGTTAGAATTAAAACTGTCTGTTTTTTATAAGGATATATTATGAATAATAAAATAAATGCAATCACACTCACCATTTTCTCTTTTATGCTCAATCTTGCTCATGCAGGCACTGTTACTGATATTAAAGGAAGTTCGACACCGGCTGGTAATGGTCGTTATTTAGACTGGTGGAAAAATAATACTATCACGATGACTGATGCGACCTTCGAAGATTTCAAAGCTTACTATAAGCAACCAACAATGAATACTATCTACATTGGCAGTAATAAGCACACTGGCACACTTACTTTAACGAACTCCAGTATCGTGGGCATTGAAACATTACGCATCGGTCAGCAAGGCAATGGAACTGGTACAGTAATCTTAGATCATTCTTCATTAGGCTCTCCGCAGTCAAATAGTTGGTTAGTTGTTGGTGGTTCAAAATCAGGCTCATTAATTTTAAGAAATGGCAGTAGCGCTAACCTCTGGCGAGCAACTTTTTTTGGCGGCTCAACATTAGATATTAGTGATAGTGAAGTACAAGCAAATGAAGGATTTTTTTTCAATATTGCCAATGGGCAAACAAGTACAGTCAATATAGGTAAAAATGGGATCCTTAATTTAAATAGTACTGGAGCAGAATTGGGTAAATCTGGTCAAGGCAGCGTCAATTTCGCACTCAATGACGGAACAATTAATGCCAATCAAAATATCACCTTATTTAAAGGTTTTAATCATGGCGATAATATACAAGTAAATGGTAATTCAACCATCAATGTTGCTGAGGGAAAAAGTGTTACTGTTCCAGAAAATGCAGTTATTACAGGAGGGGGAACTCCTAATTCTTCTTTCACTAAAGCAGGTTTAGGTACATTAAATCTTAACTCAGCAAGTACATATGAAGGTAACACCATTGTTCATCAAGGTACACTATCACTATCAGCAAAAGGCTCTTTACCAAATAGTAATGTTACTGTGGAAAATAATGCAACGCTTGCAGTGGGAAATAACGACATAAAATTAGGTGCGTTAAATGTTAATGATGGCGGAAGAGTTTCCTTATCGGTGAATAACTCTGGTATAGGTAAAATCCTTGTAAAAAATGATGTCAATATTGATGAAAATGCAGTTTTATTTTTTGATGTAACGAATGCAACGCCAGATGATTTAAATCAATTTATCAAAAATAATACCCACTTTCTCAATTCTGAAAATGGCTCTATCAATGGAAAATTTAGACGCTATGAAGATAACAGTATCTTTTTTACTTTTGTTCCTGTTCAAGATAGTGATAGCTTAGCCTTTATTGCCTATGAACAAGATAAAGCAGCAAAAATGGCTACTATTGCACAAAAATATAACTTAAATAAAACAGTAGGGGCTGCTGCTGTACTGGATAAAATCTTTAACAGAAAACCTGATGGCGATTTAGCGGGGCAATTTTACACAATAGCTTCTGAACAACAAGCTAAAAACGCCCTTATCGAATCATTACCAATGCTATCTGCCACTAGCGCACAAATCCTATCTGATAATATACAAACAATTACCCAGTTCCCTACTCTACAAAAATGTGATGTAAATAAAAATGTTTGGGTAAAAACTTTCAATAATCACATGCGCCAGAACAGTCATCTAGGTGTGAGCGGTTATAAAGGAAATAATTATGGTCTTGCGCTAGGAGTTGAAGCTTGTCATTCAGCTAAGGAAGTTGGATTATTGATGACATATACCACCACCAATATTCATAGTTATCAAACAGTTGCAAAACATTCCCTAAAAGCAAAAACACTCCAATTAGGCACTTATCTAAATAGTGCTATTACCCCACAACTGGCAGTCAATCTAAAAGCGGGTATGGGGTATAGCAACATCGATAGCAGTAGAGCTATCAAATTTGTTAATAGAAAAGCAACAAGTAACTATGAAAGTTATTTTGTTTATGGTGGCGTAGGCAGCGACTTTACTTTTATCGATACAGAAAAATTTAAAATCACGCCATTTATACAATTAAATTATCAATTTATTCAAACTGATTCTTATAAGGAAAAAGGGGCAAAAGAATTAAATATTCATATCAAGAAAAATCATTATCAATCATTAGTAAACTCCATTGGCTTTAACTCCAATGTACAGCTTGAACCACAATTATCTGCAAATGTAAAAATCGCAGCAAATTATCAATTAATGGATAAACAATCTAGTACAACTGCTGCATTTGAGGGGGCAACAGATTTAGACTTTACGATTAAAGGTCCAAGAAAAAACCGTTTGTCAGGTTCAGTAGGGGTTAATTTAAATTATCATCTCACCCCAATGACGAAACTATCCCTTGATTATCAGCTAGTAACCAGTTCAGGTTATACTCAACATACCCCGAGTTTATCATTGAATATGGCATTCTAATGGAGAATAGGATCGATAGTACTGCTTTATGATGATTAATTCATTGAAAAATATAATGTTCTCAGCAGTCATTATTAAAATGACTGCTTATTTTTTTATAATATTTTACTTATCAATTAGAAATGCTATTCTTATGCCCTCAATTCATTAAAAGGATATTATTATGGCACAACCTGAAATCGCGATTGTTATGGGTTCAAAAAGTGATTGGAGTACCATGCAAGAAGCGGCGACTATTCTTGATCAATTACAGATTCCCTACCACGTTGAAATCGTGTCCGCTCACCGCACACCAGATAAATTATTTCAATTTGCAGAAAATGCTCAACAAAATGGTTATAAAGTGATTATTGCAGGTGCAGGTGGTGCTGCACATCTCCCTGGTATGCTTGCTGCGAAGACATTAGTCCCTGTGTTAGGTGTCCCTGTAAAAAGTTCGATCTTAAACGGTGTGGATAGTTTATATTCGATTGTCCAAATGCCAAAAGGAATTCCTGTGGGCACACTTGCGATTGGTTCAGCTGGTGCAGCTAATGCAGGTTTACTTGCAGCGCAGATTCTTGCTGTTTTTAATACGCAATTAAGTAATCGTTTGCGTGAATTCCGTCAGCAGCAAACTGAAGATGTCTTAAATAACCCCGATCCACGATTGATTAATCAATAAATTATGCAAAAAAGTTCTCTTTATCCAACAATTTATGTCTTAGGTAATGGTCAGTTAGGGCGTATGTTACGTTACGCTGGCGCACCATTAGATATTCACGTGGTCCCACTTGCATTTGCTCAATCCCCTTTTAGATTAGATGAAAATGCCGTGATTACCGCTGAAATCGAACGTTGGCCAACCACTGAATTAACAAATTTACTCGCTTCACACCCAAATTTTATTAATCGTAAGATTTTTGCTCGTTTAGCTGACCGTTTAACGCAAAAACAGCTGTTAGATCAACTCAACTTAGCCACTTCGCCTTGGGTACATCTCACAAAAGACACCGTGTGGCAACACGTCTGGCAAAATGTTGCGGAAAAAGTGGTCGTTAAACGCCGCACAGGCGGTTATGATGGGCGTGGGCAATGGATTGTTGATCAACATAACACCGATGTCATTACAGATGATCTGTTTAATGAAACCATTGCCGAAGCTTTTATCCCTTTTGATAGTGAAGTTTCATTAGTTGGCGCTAGATTTGCTGATGGCAGCACTTATTTCTACCCTATTACGCAAAATTTACAGCAGCAAGGTATCTTACGTTATAGTGTTATTGCAAATACAGATCGCCATCAACTACAAACCAAAGCCGAACAAATGTTAGGCAAAATTATGCAGCATCTCGATTATATTGGCGTCATGGCAATGGAATGTTTCGTAGTTGATGGACAGCTATTAATTAATGAACTTGCGCCTCGTGTGCATAACAGTGGGCATTGGACGCAATACGGCGCCAATATCAGCCAATTTGAACTGCATTTACGTGCATTATTAAATTTGCCGACACCGCCACTACAAGCAAGAATGCCAAGCGTTATGGTAAATCTCATTGGCACAGCACATCAGGCTGATTGGCTAGCATTGCCTTATTCTCAACTGCATTGGTATGGTAAAGAGGTTCGTTCAGGTAGGAAATTAGGGCATATCAATATTGCGCATCAACACCCTGACGTATTAATTGATACCTTGACTCAACTTGCGCCGTTATTACCCGAAGATTATCAATCTGGTTTAGCTTGGGCAAAGCAATGTTTAACAAAATAAAGTGATGATTATTCAAGAAATCACTTGTCAAACGCTTTATTTTGACGATATAAATAACAACCTATTTCAAACACAATAAACTTAGAGGAATGTTCAATGTTTAAACATATTGAAGCCGCACCCGCCGATCCTATTCTTGGTTTAGGTGAAGCATTTAAAGCTGAAACTCGTACAAATAAAGTTAATTTAGGTATTGGGGTCTATAAAGATGCTAATGGGCAAACTCCAATTATCAAAGCCGTTAAAGAAGCAGAAAAATACCTCCTTGCTAATGAAAATACAAAAAACTATCTTGGCATTGATGGTATTGCTGAATTTAACAGTCAAACTCAAGCCTTACTTTTTGGTGCAGACCACGACATTATCAAAAATAAACGAGCAAAAACGGCACAAAGCCTTGGGGGAACAGGGGCATTACGCATCGCAGCTGAATTCATCAAACGTCAAACTTCTGCTAAAAACGTGTGGATCAGCGCACCTACTTGGCCTAATCACAATGCTATTTTTAAAGCTGTGGGTATGAATATTTGTGATTATCGTTATTACAATAAAGCAACTCATGGTTTAGACTGGGAAGGTATGTTAGCAGATTTAGCCAACGCACAAGCAGGTGATGTAGTGTTATTCCACGGCTGCTGCCATAACCCAACTGGGATTGACCCAACCCCAGAACAATGGGCAACCCTAGCAAAAATGTCCGCAGAAAAAGGCTGGTTACCATTATTTGACTTTGCTTACCAAGGATTTGCTAACGGCTTAGAAGAAGATGCGGTTGGATTACGCACTTTTGCGGCAAATCATCAAGAATTATTAATTGCAAGTTCATACTCAAAAAACTTTGGCTTATATAATGAACGTGTTGGGGCATTCACGTTAGTCGCTGCTGATGAAGAAATTGCAACTCGTGCATTTAGCCAAGTAAAAACCATTATTCGTACGCTTTACTCTAACCCTGCATCACACGGTGCAAGTGCTGTTGCAACAGTATTAGCTGATCCTGAACTAAAAGCACAATGGGTGGCAGAATTAGATGAAATGCGTGCAAGAATCAAAACAATGCGACAAAAATTTGTTGAATTGTTGGCAAAATATGGTGCAAAACAAGATTTTGATTTCATCATTCAACAAAATGGTATGTTCTCATTCAGTGGTTTAAGCCCAGAACAAGTCGATCGCTTAAAAGAAGAATTTGCGATTTATGCCGTGCGTTCAGGTCGTATCAATGTTGCAGGAATTACAGAACAAAATATTGATTATCTCTGTGAAAGTATTGTAAAAGTACTGTAATTCATAATAAATATTTACTGGATTTTGTAGCCAGTGGTTAAAATAAATTATCTATTTCAATGTCGGATACAACGTTATCCGACATTTTTCATTTCCTATCAACTACTATTATTTTCAGCGTCGGTAATACGTATCAACCGCCCAAAACAGCTTCATTATATTAACTAAAACTCCTCTACCACAAACTCAAACCAATCAATGACATCTTCTTCATGAACACTATCACGAATAAACACATTGGCTTTCTTCATCGCACTTTGATCACCAATCAATAATGGGTGCCACTCTGGTAGCGGTTTACCCTCAGATAACAAGCGATAAGCACAAGTTTTGGGTAGCCAAGAAAATTGAGGTAAATTTTTCTTCGTCAATTTAGTGCAATCAGGCATTAATTTAAACCGTTGTGGATAGTTACTACACCGCCCTGTTTCCAACTCTAATAAATCACAGGCAATACGAGTGAAATATAAACGTTCTCGTTTTCCTCGTCCTTCAATAAACTTACGATAGCAACATTTTCCACAGCCATCACATAATGCTTCCCATTCAGTTTCACTCATTTCTTGTAGGCTTTTTTCTTGCCAAAATTGTGTAGTAAACACCTTATTTTCCATTGAATACCCTCTAAAATATTATGCTTATTATTAATTTTTAATCTGATAACAAACAACATTTAACTTTAAAAAAAATTTAACCAATTTTTAACTTAAAAAATAATATTTTCTCTAATTTTTTATTAATTTTTTTAGTTTTTATCTAAAAGATGAATTTTTTCATTAAATAAATTATTTGCCATTTGACGCAGATATACGTTTTTTGCTATATCTAATCTCACTTGGAAGTGATTATAAGGAAAAGGTATGATCGAACAATATTCTGCAATGCGCAACAATATTAATATGCTTGGGCATCTCCTTGGAGAAACGATTAGTGATGCACAAGGAAATGATATTCTACAACTTATTGAAAATATTCGTATTTTATCTAAAAGTTCTCGTGCAGGTGATGATCAAGCTCGCCAACAATTATTAAATACTTTACAAACTATCTCACCAGAAAATATTATCCCTGTTGCTCGCGCTTTCAGCCAATTTTTGAATCTCACCAATATTGCAGAACAGTATCAAACGATCTCTCGCCATCATACTGATGAAGTGATGTCAGAACGCTCTATTACTGCATTATTAACTCGTTTGAAAGCGGATCCAACTATTTCTAAACAACAAATTATTGATACAGTACAACAATTATTAATTGAATTAGTATTAACCGCACACCCAACGGAAGTAACACGCCGTTCTCTAGTACATAAATATGTTGAAATTAATAATAACTTAGAAAAATTAGAAAATGCAGACTTAACTGAAAAAGAGCGCCAACAAATTCAACGCCGTCTATTACAATTAATTGCTCAGGCATGGCATACCAATGAAATTCGTACTCAACGTCCTACTCCATTTGAAGAAGCAAAATGGGGATTTGCTGTTATCGAAAATAGCTTATGGTCAGCTGTACCTCAATTTTTACGTCAATTAAATGATGATCTTGAGGAGCATTGCCAATTCCAACTTCCTGTTGATTTAGCACCTGTACGATTCTCTTCGTGGATGGGAGGAGATCGTGATGGAAATCCATTTGTTACCGCCAAAATAACCCAACAAGTATTATATTTAGCTCGTTGGAAAGCTGCAGAACTCTTTTTAAGCGATATTCAACAACTGTCTGATGAACTCTCAATGATCGAATGTTCTGCTGAGTTTAAAGCAAAATATGGCGATCATGCCGAGCCTTATCGCATAGTTGTAAAAAGACTCCGCACTAAATTAAATAATACTTTAAATTATTTTGATGACAAATTAGCTGATCGGACACCAATTATCGCAGAAAGTGAAATTATTACGCATGACGATCAATTATGGCAGCCACTTTTTGACTGTTATCAGTCTTTATCAGCTTGTGGTATGCGGATTATTGCCAATGGATTATTATTAGATTGTTTACGACGCATTCGTTGTTTTGGGGTAACTTTATCACGTTTAGATATTCGTCAAGAAAGTACCCGCCACCAACAAGCGATTGCCGAAATTACACGCTATATTGGTGTTGGAGATTATGCTCAATGGAGTGAGGAAGATAAACAAGCTTTTTTAATCCGTGAATTAAGTTCTCGTCGCCCATTAGTTCCTCAAGATTGGCAACCATCAGAAGACACTAAAGAGATAATTGAAACCTGTAAAGTTATTGCACAACAACCTAAAGGGATTATTTCTTGTTATATCATCTCTATGGCACGCACCGCATCTGACGTATTAGCGGTTCATCTCTTATTAAAAGAGGCTGGTATTAACTATACGTTACCCGTTGTTCCCCTCTTTGAAACGTTAGATGACCTTGATAATGCAGAACGTGTGATGCAACAACTTTTCAATATAGATTGGTATCGTGGCATCATTAATAATCAACAAATGATTATGATTGGTTACTCAGATTCGGCTAAAGATGCAGGAATGTTGGCAGCATCATGGGCACAATATCGTGCACAAGAAGCCTTAGTTAAGCTTTGTGAGCAACGTAACATTAATCTTACATTATTCCATGGACGTGGTGGAACGATTGGACGTGGTGGTGCACCCGCACACGCAGCCTTACTCTCTCAGCCACCAAAATCATTAAAAAATGGTTTACGAGTTACTGAACAAGGCGAAATGATTCGTTTTAAACTTGGCTTACCTGAAGTGGCGGTACAAAGCTTAGATCTCTATGCCAGTGCAATTCTTGAAGCCAATCTCCTACCACCACCAGAACCAAAGCAAACTTGGCGTGAAATTATGGATAAACTATCTACAATCTCTTGTGAGATTTATCGTCAAGTAGTGCGCGGAAATGAAGATTTTGTACCTTATTTCCGTGCAGCTACACCAGAACAGGAACTATCTCGTTTACCATTAGGATCTCGCCCAGCAAAACGTAATCCAAAAGGTGGTGTAAAAAGTTTGCGTGCAATTCCTTGGATTTTTGCATGGATGCAAAACCGTTTGATGTTGCCCGCTTGGTTGGGTGTTGGTGCTTCATTACGTAAACTGTTTGCACAAGGTCAACGCAGTACCGTAGAAGAAATGTGTAAATCGTGGCCGTTCTTCTCAACTCGTATCGGTATGATTGAAATGGTTTTTAGCAAAACTGACTTATGGCTAGCAGAATATTATGATCAACGTTTAGTGCCTGAACAATTATGGTCATTAGGTCAATCTTTGCGAGAACAGTTAACGACAGATATTCAAACCCTATTATCATTATCACATAAAGATAAACTCATGGCAGATTTACCTTGGGTTGCTGAATCAATCAAACTACGTAATATTTACACCGATCCTTTAAACCTGCTACAAGTAGAATTGTTGCATCGTTTACGTAATGGTGAAACAGATCCTGCATTAGAGCAAGCTTTGATGATTACCATTACAGGAATTGCAGCGGGAATGCGTAATACGGGTTAATTTATTATGTCTCCTACATGACTATTTCAACGATGTAGGAGACATAAGCAACAATATCACTTTCTTGACGGCAAAATTCTACATAATCCACATAAAATTCAGTAAAATAACGCCTCACTTTTTTGCGTTATTGAGATTATGGCACTATCACATACAATTTTATCCATTTTGGCTCATCAAGCCGCTACAGGCTATGACATCAGTAAAAAATTTTCACAAAGTTATGGCTTAATCTGGCAAGCTACACATCAACAGGTCTATCGAGAATTAAATCAGTTAGAAAAACAAGGATTAATCTCTTTTTCTTTGCAATTTCAACAAGGAAAACCTGATCGCAAAGAGTATCAATTAACTGATGCAGGTGCTGTACAATTAGAAAAATGGTTATTAGAAAGTACACTCACTCATGGTATTTTACGTGATGAATTTATCTCTCGCATTTTAGCAGCCATAAAATGCAAGCCAAAACTCGCCTTTGCAGCAGTGAAGAAACGTGAACAAGATCATCAACAAGCTATTAAGAAAATGCAGCAATTAATGCTAGAATTACATCAACTTAAAATCAAAACTTATTACGATGAATTGATGATTTTATTATTAAAACGAAGTATCCGCCACGAACAAGTAAGTTTACAGTGGTTAGAAGAAGATTTATTCCCCATGCTACAACAAATTGTTCAAGAGTAAATTAGGAAAAACACAATATTATGAGCACTATGCAGAAAAAATTAGATCCAGATACTGCCATTGATATGGCTTACGATATTTTCCTTGAAATGGCACCAGAACATCTCGATCCAGCAGATATTATGCTATTTAATTTGCAATTTGAAGATCGTGGTGCGGTTGAAATGGTCGAAACGAGTGAAGATTGGGAAAATGAAATTGGTACATTAATCGATCCCGATGAGTTTGCCGAAGTTTGGATTGGCTTAATTAATGATCAAGATGAAATGAATGATGTCTTTGCCAAAGTCTTAATTTCACATCAAGAAGAAGACCGTCAATATCATATTATATGGAAAGAGTGATACAACTTTCTTTTTATCACTAACACGAAATTCTTTGTAGCTAAAAAACTGCCCTCTACAAACATTACAATGTTGCAGAGGGCAAAAATTATAAATAATTTTATTGTGCCATTTTCTTTGCCGTATGCAAAAATCCTTGAGCTGAGGTATAAATATCTGCTTTACCTTGTGCAGCAAGAATGAGATCGACAATTTCACGAAATGCCCCTTTACCGCCTTGTGCTTGGGTAACAAAATCAACTTTTTCTTTGATATAGGCTTGTGCTTCAGCAACTGTTGCTGTTACCCCACAGACCGCAAAAGCTGGTAAATCGACACTATCATCACCGATATATAATGTTTCTTCAGCAGTAACACCTGCTTGTTCAATTAATGATAAACAAGCACTCTCTTTCTCCAATTTTCCTAATAAAAATAAGGAAATACCTAAATCTTCAATTCGTTTCCGCAACACCAATGAATCTCGCCCAGAAAGTACCGCAACTTGTACGCCACTTTCTAATAACATTCTAGTTCCCAAGCCATCACGGGCATTAAATACTTTGAATGCCTCACCATTTTCACCATAGTACAGTGAACCATCTGTTAATACGCCATCTACATCGGTAATAACTAATTTAATCTTGGCTAATTTTTCTTTCATCTCTTATCCTTAGCTTGAAAATTCATATAAACCAACAACTTGCGATTCATCATTTACCACAATCAATGAGTGGATCTTGTATTGACGCATATAATCTTCCGCTTGTCCCAAATAGCTATTTTGGTTGATTGTTTTTGGTTGCGTTGTCATAAAATCTTGTGCTTGTTTTTGTAAAACCGCTTCACCATAACGGCTCATAGCTCGGCGAATATCCCCATCAGTAATAATCCCTTGTAATTGTCCTTTATCCATAATAATAGCAACGCCCATACGACCTTCGTTCATTACGGTTAAACAATCAAGAAATGCGGTTTCCGCTGTTGCCACAGGTAATTTCGTCTGCATCTTATCACGTACTTTACATAACAAACGACGCCCTAAACTGCCACCTGGGTGGAATTTTGCAAAGTCTTCTGCTTGGAAATGACGTGCTTTAATTAAGGATACGGCTAAGGCATCACCTAACGCCATTGTAACTAATACTGATGTGGTTGGTGCAAGATTATTCGGACAAACTTCTCGCTCTACACTAATATCCAACACATAATCTGCATATTTCGCTAATGTAGAATTTAAATTCCCTGTCATTGCAATAATCTTATTGCCAAAATTTTTCAAACTTGGGATCAACTTGATGACATCATCGGTTTCACCACTATAAGAAATCAGCAATACCATATCAATTGGTTTAAGCATTCCCAAATCACCATGAAAGGCTTCTGTTGGGTGCAAAAAGAAACTTGGCGTCCCCGTCGAAGCAAACGTTGCGACCATTTTTTTCCCCACAATCCCCGACTTCCCAATACCACCAATGACTAAACGCCCTTCACACTGCAAAATTGCTTCAACAATATCGCCAAAATTTTCTGGTAATTGCTGTTGTAAACGTGCTAAAGCCTGTTGTTCCACACTAAGCGTTTCTTGTGCAATTTGTCGATAATCCATACGCTGATTCCTTATACATTTATCCCAAACGGCTGGTATTCTAATCATTAATACATAGAAATGCTAATCATAGAGATGATTTTATCCAAAAAATCCGTTATACTGCGCGCCGAGTTAGCTAGACAATCGCTGGTTTATTGAAGCCCTCAACCGCGTAAGCGACCTAGGGGACAAGTAAACGAGAGGAAAGTCCGAGCTACACAGGGCAGGGTGCCGGATAACGTCCGGGAGGTGTGAGCCTACGACCAGTGCAACAGAGAGCAAACCGCCGATGGCTCGTAAGAGATCAGGTAAGGGTGAAAGGGTGCGGTAAGAGCGCACCGCATGATTGGTAACAATTCATGGCACGGTAAACTCCACCCGTAGCAAGACCAAATAGGAATCCAATGCGTGGCCCGTGCAGGATTCGGGTAGGTTGCTTGAGCATTTGTGTAAATAAATGCCTAGATGAATGATTGTCCACGACAGAACTCGGCTTATCGGCTAACTCATTTTTCTTAATTTATCCGTTCAGATTTTCCTCAATCGCACAGTAAAAATTGAAGCTACCTCACAAAAATATTCCCCTCTTTACCAATTTACGTTCATTTTGTTTATAGTAAAAATATCTAAAAACACCTCGTTGTTTTGAGTTAAACAAATACTCATTTTCACTAATAAAGTACATAACTTTGATAATGTTTATATCAAACATTATCCGATATTATGCGGTTTAAATTATCAGGAGTACTATTTATGGCTGCGCACAAACTAATTAAAGCAATTCAAACTGAATTAGCGCAATGGGAAAATCAAGAGCTTGCCACTACTTTATATCAATACTTAGTACAGCAACATTTTGCAGGTAAATTATCAGCACAACAAGTTACATCTCTTTGTCATACTTTTCATCTCACTGCAAACCAATTAGCGTTACAGCTTTTACCTATTGCAGCTTGTTATGCCACTACCCCGATTTCACAATTCAATGTCGGTGCGATTGCTCACGGAATAAGCGGAGCTTTCTATTTCGGTGCAAACCAAGAGTTTTGTCAAGTCGCCATGCAACAAACTATTCATGCCGAACAAAGCGCAATATCTCATGCGTGGATAAATAATGAATCATCAATTAGTGCAGTAACTGTCAACTATACGCCTTGTGGACATTGTCGCCAATTTATGAACGAGTTAAATAGTGCTGAACATCTCTTTATTCATTTACCACATTCACAAAATAATCGTTTACAACAATATCTTCCTGACTCATTTGGTCCAAAAGATCTCAATATTCGTGAATGTTTGTTTGACCCACATAACAATCATTTGCAAATTGATACTAGTGATGCTTTGGCACAACACGCTTTACTTGCTGCGAATCGCTCCCATGCCCCGTATAGTCAAAGCTATTGTGGCGTCGCCATACTGCTAAAAGATGAAACGATCTTAACTGGACGTTATGCAGAAAATGCGGCGTTTAACCCAAGTTTACCTGCTTTACAAGTTGCCTTAAATGTTGTGCGTCTTTCTGGCTATCAAGAGCAAGACATTGTTAAAGTCGCTATGGTAGAAGCTGCTGCTCAAATGCAACAAAAAACAAATGCAGAACAACTATTACAAGCCATTAATCCAACAGTTGAGCTACGGTATTATGTTGCAAGTAATGCAAATTAATAAATAATTTTTGTGATCATACTCTCATTTTTTTATTTTATCTGGCAAAATTTTTATCAGAAACAGCTAAAAATGTTATCTTTTTAAGCGTGATTTCTCACTGTATAAACAAGGTTTATTATGAAAACTCTAGGTCAATTTATTGTCGAAAAACAAGCAGAGTATCCTAATGCAAAAGGCGAGCTTAGTGGTATTCTTTCCTCTATCCGTCTTGTCGCAAAAATTATTCACCGTGATATTAACAAAGCTGGTTTAAGTAACGATATTATCGGTAATTCTGGCATTGAAAATGTACAAGGTGAAGCACAGATGAAATTAGATGCGTTTGCTCACGAAAAGATGAAAGCTGCATTAATTTCTCGTGATGAGGTTGCTGGTTTTGGGTCAGAAGAAGAAGAGAATTTTATTGCTTTCAATACAGAGCGTGGGCGCAATGCAAAATATATTATTTTAACTGATCCACTGGACGGCTCCTCTAACATTGACGTAAATGTCGCTGTTGGCACAATTTTCTCCATTTATCGACGTGTTTCACCTATTGGGCAACCCGTTACGATGGAAGATTTCTTACAACCTGGTAATCAACAAGTTGCCGCTGGTTATATCGTTTATGGCTCTTCTACAATGTTAGTTTATACCACTGGAAATGGTGTCAATGGTTTTACCTATGATCCATCACTTGGTGTCTTTTTACTATCGCATGAAAATATCAAAATCCCACAGGAGGGGTCTTGTTATTCAATTAATGAGGGACATTATCTCAAATTCCCACAAGGGGTAAAAAAATACATTAAATATTGCCAAGAAGAAGATGATGCAACCAAACGTCCTTATACCTCACGCTATATTGGATCGTTAGTTTCCGACTTCCACCGCAATATGCTAAAAGGTGGTATTTATATTTATCCAACCACAACTCGTTACCCTAATGGCAAACTTCGTCTATTATATGAAGGAAATCCTATGGCATTCTTAGCCGAACAAGCAGGAGGTATAGCAACTGATGGTTACCAACGTATTTTAGATATTCAACCAACTACTTTACATCAACGTACACCATTATTTATTGGTTCAAAAAATATGGTAGAAAAAGCAGGCGCCTTTATGCGGGAATTTAAAGAATAAAAGATCATTCTCAATAAAAAAAATCGCCCATTACAGTGGGCGATTTTCTATTGTTAATAAAGATTTTCTTCCCCTTCTGGGCGTGTTTTAAAGCGTCGATGTAGCCACATATAAAGTGATGGATCTTTATTAATCTCTTGTTCAATCGCTTGGTTTACTCGTATTGCAATCTGCTCATCACTCTCACAATCACTAAGATCTATCGGCGCAGAGATCGAAAGTGTATAACCAGAATGATCTTGATGGCGTAATGGCGCAAATGGAATCACTAAACTATCTGGGCTATTACGAGTTAAAAAAGCTGTTCCTGTGGTAGTTGCAGCATCAGGTACCGCAAAAAATGGCACAAAGACTGCACTTTTGCGCCCATAATCATGATCTGGCGCATACCAAATCATCTCACTTTGGCGAAGCGCTTTTATCATGCCTCGTAAATTATAACGATCCAACATATCCTTATTTGAACGTAGTCGTCCTTTCGTCTGAATCCAATCAAACAAAAGATTATCATTTGGGCGATAAACCCCAATCCCTTGACGGTGAATACCAATAATTCTTGCGCCAAGTTCTAAGGTTAAAAAATGGATACCAATTAAAATAATCCCTTTTTGCGAATTATTTTGTAAATATTCCAATCCCTCAACCTTCGACCATTTTTTAATCCGTCGATCTGACCAAAACCACGCCATACCTGTTTCAATAATTGCCATGCCGATTGATTCAATATTTTTTTGTAGTAGTTCTTCTTTTTCTTGTTCTGTTAATTGTGGAAAACAGAGTTCAATATTACGGCGGGCAATCGCTAAACGGCGTTGTCCAAATTTAAACTTTGCAAACAACTGCCCTAATCCTTTACCAAGTTTTACTAGCCAGCTATATGGTAATAATAAAATGATGCGGAACAGTAAAACGCCAACCCACAGTAGCCAATATTTAGGTAATAAAAATTGTAGTTGAAATGTTGGTAATTGTTTATTTTTCATAATTTATAGCAGTTAAATCACAAACAAAGGTCATTATTTTAACGGAAAGCAGGATAAATAGCATTAATCTTAAAGGTTGTATGGTAAAATCTAGCGCAAATTATTCATGGAGAAACTGTATGAATCAATATTCAACCCAATTTACCCAAGCGAAAGTATTAGTATTGGGCGATGTAATGCTTGACCGTTACTGGTTTGGTGCAACAAATCGTATTTCACCAGAAGCTCCCGTTCCCGTTGTCAAAGTGCAACAAAATGAAGAACGTGCTGGTGGTGCGGCAAACGTGGCAATGAATATTGCTAGCCTCAATGTACCGACTAAATTATTAGGTATGATTGGACAAGATGAAACAGGACAAGCGCTACAACATCTCTTAGCGAAAGATAAAATTGAATGTGATTTTGTTGCCTTATCTACTCACCCAACGATTACAAAATTACGTATTCTGTCTCGTCATCAACAATTACTTCGTTTAGATTTTGAAGAAAACTTTCACCATGTTGATGCCAGTGCGTTATTGCAAAAACTCACGCAACATATCGCACAGTACGGTGCATTAGTACTTTCTGATTACGGCAAAGGGACATTAAATAATGTACAGCAAATGATTCAAATTGCCCGCAAAGCAAACGTACCCGTCTTAATCGATCCCAAAGGCACTGACTTTGAACGCTACCGTGGTGCCACACTATTAACGCCAAATATGTCTGAATTTGAAACGGTTGTTGGCGTATGTCATAGCGAAGAAGAAATTGTTGCCAAAGGCTTAGACTTAATTAAACAAATTGAACTTGATGCGCTTCTCGTTACACGTTCAGAAAAAGGTATGACCCTGATTCGTCCAAATCAGCCAGCGTATCACTTACCAACCCAAGCCCAAGAGGTATTTGATGTTACTGGTGCTGGCGATACCGTAATTAGTGTATTAGCTACTGCGGTTGCAGATGGTCGTAGTTTAGAAGAGGCTTGTTATTTAGCCAATGTTGCAGCAGGTATTGTGGTAGGAAAACTCGGTACTTCAACGGTCTCTGCAGTAGAATTGGAAAATGCGATTCATCACCGCAGCGAAAATGGTTTTGGTATTATGACCGAAGCAGAATTAAAGCAAGTTGTTGCTAAAGCGAAAGCACGTGGTGAAAAAATTGTGATGACCAATGGCTGTTTTGATATTTTGCACCCAGGACACGTTTCTTATTTAGCTAATGCTCGTAAACTCGGTGATCGCTTAATTGTAGCAGTAAACTCCGATGCATCAGTAAAACGTTTAAAAGGTGAGCAACGACCGATTAACGATTTAACAACAAGAATGTCAGTACTTGCTGGTTTAGCTTCTGTTGATTGGTTAGTCGCCTTTGAAGAAGAAACACCACAACGTTTAATTGCTGAAATCCTTCCTGATCTGTTAGTCAAAGGTGGTGATTATCAACCAGAAGAGATCGCTGGCAGCAAAGAAGTTTGGGCAAATGGTGGAGAGGTAAAAGTGCTTAATTTTGAAAATGGTTACTCCACCAGCAATATGATCAATAAAATTCAAAATTTAGAGTAATCTTCTGGAGCAGTATGAAATTTATTTCTTTTAATATTAATGGGTTGCGAGCAAGACCACATCAATTACATCAACTTATTGCACAATATCAACCCGATGTCCTTGGCTTACAAGAAATTAAAGTCGCAGATGAAGCATTTCCACACGACCTTGTCGCTGACTTGGGCTACCACGTTTTCTACCACGGACAAAAAAGCCATTACGGTGTAGCATTACTAACAAAACAAGCGCCCCTTGCAGTACGCAAAGGCTTTCCAACTGATGAAGCTGATGCACAACGCCGTATCATTATGGCTGATTTAGACACACCATTTGGTCAACTAACTGTGATTAATGGCTATTTCCCACAAGGTGAAAATCGTGAACATGAAACAAAATTCCCTGCTAAAGCAAAATTCTATCAAGATTTACACCATTATTTATTAACCGAACACAATCCAGATAACCCAATTATTGTGATGGGTGATATGAATATTAGCCCAACAGATTTAGATATTGGTATTGGTGAGGAAAATCGTAAACGTTGGTTACGCACTGGCAAATGTTCATTCTTACCTGAAGAACGTGAATGGTTAGAAAAACTGTTTCAATATGGATTAGTCGATACATTCCGTGCTTTATATCCAACAGTTAATGATCAATTTTCATGGTTTGATTATCGTTCTAAAGGCTTTGATGATAATCGAGGCTTACGTATTGATTTAATTCTCGCCAATCAAGCATTAGCGCAGCGTTGTACCTCGGCAGGCATTGCTTTAGACATTCGCGCAATGGAAAAACCGTCTGATCACGCACCTATTTGGGCGGAGTTTGAGTAAAAATTATTGTTTATTGACTTCCCTTTATTTAAGCAAAAAAGGGAAGCATTATAACTGTTGGTATAACTTCAACGCATAAGCATCTGACATTCCTGCAATATAATCACAAATAACCCGTTTCTGTTGCTGTGGTTCGGCAGTTTGCCAACGTTTTACAGTATTCGGTGGTAATAATCGTGTTGGATCAGTCATAAACATTTGGAACATTTCTATCAAAATGCGTTGACCTTGGTATTCCACGCGTTGAGTTTTAACATCTTTAATCACATATTTGCTCACAAACTGCTTGAAAATATTCAAAACTGCTACAGTTTCTGGCGGTAATTCAGCGTTATAACGTAATAAAGGTTCAGTAAATTGAGTATTCTCACGCCATCTAATATGTGTAATAAAATAGTTCACCAATGATCCAATCGCATTTTTTCGTAGATAATGTTGATCTGAAAATAAGGCTTCTGTTAGCCCTTCAATATTTTCACTTATCCACTCTACTTGACAGGAAAGTAATTTTTCTAAGGTTGTTTGCCATTGATCTCGATGAACCAAGCCAACAACAATCGCATCTTCAAAATCATGTACTGCATAAGCAATATCATCAGCAAGTTCCATAATACTGCAATCCAATGATTTATATCGACTTTTAAGTGTTTCTTCGGGGTTAGTTCGTTCTGGTAATGCAGTAAATAAAGCTCGATCTTGTGGGGTGAGTGGTGTTAATACCCATTCAAATGCAGTGAGATCATCGCGAAAAATGCCTTTTCCTGGTCGCCAATTTTCCATTTTGATATAACGGGGATCTTCACTACGAGGTAAATTAAGCTGTTGGTATTGTGGTGAAGCTAAATCCAATATCACTGGATACTTCATAATACCAAGCAACGTGCGGCGAGTTAAATTCATTCCCCAATGTTGCGTATAAGGCTCTAATTTAGTCAAAATTCGAAAGGAATGCCCATTTCCCTCAAAACCACCACAATCGCTCATCATATAATTTAATGCCACTTCTCCACCATGCCCAAATGGTGGGTGTCCAATATCATGTGCTAAACATAATGTTTCAATTAAGCTGTTTTTGGGTAATAGCTGGAATAATGATGACTTTAACGTGTCTAATGATTGTTGCGTTTGTTGCTGTAAATGCTCAAATGCAGAATCTAAACGTAATTGTGCTGTTAAACTACTGCCAATCTGTGCCACTTCTAGCGAATGAGTCAAGCGAGTACGATAAAAATCATTCTCACCAATCGAGTGAATTTGTTTCTTGGCTTGTAAACAACGAAATGCAGCAGAATGTAAAATTCTCCCTCTATCTCGTTGCGATGGTGATCGATGATCGTGTTCTCGTACAGGGTCAGTTTTTTGCCGTTCTGTCCAATAATTGGCTAATTGAAACATCATCATACCTCCATCAATAAATTGGGTATTCTCCCATTTCTACTGGGAAATTATAGAGTTTATTGTGTCTTAAAATTTGCACTGTAATCAATGTTCCTGGTTTCATTTCTGCTACCATATTCACCATTTGTACAGGCGTTGTAACAACAGTATCACCAAATTTTACTATCACATCTCCCACTTGAATCCCTGCTCGTGCTGCTGGTCCATTTTTATCTAAATTTGTTACTAATATTCCTTTCTGTGAGTTATTCTCTATCGGTCCACTCGTGAATAAGCGGCTTTCTACGCCAAAATAACCCCGTATCACTCGCCCATCTTTAATAATTTTGTGCATGATTTCATTAGCAAGTTTAATGGGAATCGCAAATCCAAGCCCCTCTGCGACCACTTCATTATCTGCTCGTCCGATACTCAAGGTATTAATTCCAATCAACTCACCCAACGAGTTTATTAATGCACCACCTGAATTTCCTTGATTAATTGAAGCATCTGTTTGGATAAAATTTTGTTGTTTAAATTCACTAATCGTATTACGTCCAATCGCACTAATAATCCCTTGAGATACGCTTTGTCCCAAGTTATAAGGATTACCTATTGCGAGCGCAACATCGCCAACATTCACATTACGTTTCGGATTTTGTGGAACTGTCGGTAAATTAGTCGCATTAATTTTTAACACAGCTAAATCAGTTACCCAATCACTGCCAATAATATTTGCTTGGTAAATATTGCCATTTTGCAAAGCGACAATAATCTGATCTGCATTTTGAATAACATGCTTATTGGTCAGAATATAGCCATCACTTCGCATAATGACACCTGAACCTAAATTATTCACGTTAAAGTCATTCATATTCGCTTCTTGTAATGAGCGAGTATAAACATTCACAACGGCAGGAGCAGCAATACGCACAGCATCACTATACGAAGCAACTTGTGGCGTAAAAAATTTAGCCAAGAAATGATTCTGACCAGTGCTTGATAACACTAATACAATAAGCATTGCTGCTGCCAAACCAATAATAATTGACTGCAATATTTTTTTTATCATCACTAATGCCTTAATAAATAGATTGGCAGTTTAAACAATATAAATATTGTCCACGAGGATCAGTAAATTGCGTTAATAAACCTAACTGTTGGCGGAATTGGCGTACTGGCGCTAAATCCGCTATACCTAATGTTTGCAATACTGAATTTGTTACTGCTTTTACCTGTTTTTTTGCTAATAAAGATAATAATCCACCATTTTCTTGATCCGTTAACCAAAGATAGCCAATCTCTTTTTCTTCCAAATTTGGATCTTTAGCTAGCATCTTTTGGCTAGCGATTTCCATTGCTGTATCAAGATCACCCAACTGATCAACTAAGTGATGTGCTAAGGCTTCTTCACCAAGCCATACTCGACCTTGAGCAATCTTATCTACTGTCGCTTTATCTAATTTACGCCCTTTCGCCACTAAACTTAAAAATTGATCATAGCCATGCTCAATCGATAATTGTAAAACATCACTATATTCTTTACTTAACGCTGTCAGCATTGACAGATTCGCCAAAGGAGAGGTTTCTACGCCATCACTATGAATACCTAATTTTTGTAAGCTCTTTTCTAACGTAACAAATGCAGCAAAAATACCTATCGAACCTGTAATGGTATTTTTATCCGCCACAATATAATCAGCTGTGCTTGAAATCCAATAGCCACCAGAAGCAGCCATACCGCCCATGGATACCACAACAGGTTTGCCAATTTGCTGTAAATGTTCAACTTCTTCACGAATAATTTCTGACGCAGCCGCACTGCCACCAGGACTATTCACGCGTAACACCACAGCTTTCACGCTAGAATCTTCAGCGGCTTGACGCAACAAACGAGCAACGGTATCCCCACCGACACCCTCTTCTTGCGTTTCACCATCAATAATTGCCCCCTCAACACGCACTACGGCAATATTATTTTGCGTTGCATGTTTATTTTCATAATCTGGGAGCGTATTTAAATAATCAGAAAAATCAATATGTTGGTAATGATTTTCTTGATCTACCCCAAACAACTCTTTTAATTTTTCTTCTAACGCATAATGCCCTACCACTGCCGTTACTAATTGATTTTGTGTGGCATATGTTGTGAAATCCCCTTTTAATTGGCGTAGTTGTTGGATAAATTGCGCGGTGGTTGGAAAAAGTTTTTCTTTACTGATATGTCGATTTTCACTTACCGCTGTTTGAATATTCGCCCACATTGCATTCAACCATTGCGTTGCATTTTGCCGAGCTTCTTCTGACATATCATTACGTAATAAAGGCTCAACTGCAGATTTGTATGTACCAACACGAAAAATATGTGGTGTTGCTTCAATTTTATCTAACATAGATTTATAGTAAAAATGTTTCCCTGACAGCCCATTCAGTTCAACTTGCCCTTGCGTATGTAAATAAATCTGATCTGCATAACTAGCTAAAATATATTGATTTTGTGAATAATTATCTGCAATCGCAATCACAGGTTTACCACTTTCTTTGAATTGCTTTAACGCATTACCAACCATCGTTAATGAGGGTAAATCGCCTCCCTCAAAATCATTAAGATCTAATATAATCCCTTTAATTCGCTGATCATCTCTTGCTTGTACAATGGTATAAATCACATCAAACGTAGAAATTTTTTCTGGCATGGTTTGTTGTTGTAAATTATTTAATAATGCCTTTAATTCACTGTTTTCATCTCGGTTATCCGCTAAAAATCCTGTAAGATTTAGGCGCAATGCACCTTGTGGGATAGGTTGATTATTTTTATCATGGACAACCAAACTGATCCCTAATAATAAAATTCCAGCCACAAATAAAAACACAATATTCATGAAAACACGGCGACAAAAATTTAATGCTCGCCACAGAAAACGTATTACTGCTAACACTTTACTCTACTTCCTATTTCAACCATTTATTGTTCGATAAAATACCATAAAACGGTTCTCAATAAACGATCTTTTTCATTTGGATATGCTACAATGAAGCGCTTTTAAATACAGGAGAAAGACTATGGACGCCCTAGATTTATTATTAAATCGCCACTCAAATAAAAACTTAATCGCCCCAGCACCAAGCGCACAAGAATTAGATATACTTTTTCAAGCAACAAAACGTGTGCCCGATCATGGTAAATTAACGCCTTATCGCTTTGTTGTTATTGAAAATGATGGATTACAAACACTAGGTGAATTATTAAAAGAAGCTGTTGTTGAATTTGATTTAGGTGAAGAACGTCTAGCCAAAGCGGCTGGTTTCCCACAACGCGCCCCGATGTTTATTGCTGTCATTGCAGAGATTAACAAAGAGATAAAAAAAGTACCTGCTTGGGAACAAATGCTAAGCGCTGGTTGTGCAACTTATGCCTTACAACTTGCTGCTAATGCGTTAGGTTATGCCAATGTTTGGGTAACAGGTCCTTGGATTGATGGTTCCGCTTTACGTCAGGCTTTTGACTGTCGTGAACATGATAAAATCGTTGCTTTAGTGATGGTTGGTACAGCACAAGATAACGCCACTCGTCCAAATAAAGAATATAATAAAAATAAAGAGAATTTTGTCAGTTACCTTTAATGACAAATGTCGGATACTTCACAGTATCCGACATCGTAATCTAGTCGTGCTTCCTTAAATCATACGCTTGTTGCAATAATTGTCGGCTTTCTTGCATAAATTGTTCTGAATAATCGCCAAACCACTGATGAACTTGCTGGAATGCCTCGATAAAACCCTGCTTATCGCCATTCTCAAAGAACTGTAATGCCTGTTGGTAACTCGCCTGTAAGGTTTTAATAACTGCCAAATTTTCAGGTTTATCCATAATAATATCCGCATATAATGCAGGGTCTTGAGCAAATAAACGCCCAATCATCGCTAATTCTAGGCGATAAATTGGCGAAGATAAGGCTAATAGATTTTTTAATTGCACAGGTTGTTGCGATAAATGCAGACCATTGGCAAACGTAGAAAAATGTCGTAATGCTTGAATATAGGTCATACTGTGATCGTGTTCTTGTGGCGTAACTTGATATAATTTTGCACCCCAAATCGCAAATTGATCGAGTAACCATTGATAACGCTCTGGGAATCGCCCTTCGCATACGGCTACGACTTGTTTTGCCATACTCGCAATATCTGGTCCAAACATTGGGTGTAATCCCACCACAGCACCTTGATGTACTGCCAACATTTTCGCTACGGGCATTGATTTTACTGAGGTTAAATCTGCTAATAACATTGTTGGTTGCAAATAAGGTGTTAATTGATCAATAACCCGTTCTGTTACTGTAATTGGTACAGAAATTAAAACAACATCTGCCCCAGTTAAAATTTGAGCCGCATTATCCCAATCATCTTGATCTAAAATCGTAATTGAATAACCCGAGTTGGCTAAATAACGAGCAAATAATCCGCCTAATTTACCTCTCCCGCCGACAACAACAATTTTTTTGATATTTGGGTTCACTGTTTTAAAACCATATTGATTTTCGCTATGGTAGGATTCTCGCATTATGCGACGTAATACTTCCTCAATCAAATCTGGAGAGATCCCCATTTTTTCTGCCTCTTGTCGGCGAGCCGCTAACATGGTTGCTTCCCGCTCTGGCACATAAATTGGCAAACCGTGTTGGTGCTTTACTTTACCAACCTCAGCTACTAACTGTAATCGTTTCGCCAATAACGCTAATAATGCTTGATCCGTTTCATCTATTTGTGTGCGTAATGCCTGCAATACTTCCACGAGTTCTCTCCAAAATAATCTATCGCTCTAACTGAACCAAAGTAGCGTGTATTTTACGCAATAATGTTTCTGTTGTCTGCCAGTCAATGCACGCATCAGTAATAGAAACACCATATTGCATATTTTCTTTTGCTTGTTCCGCACTTTGATTGCCCGCATTGAGATGACTTTCTAACATAATTCCAGTAATAGAGCGATTACCCGCAACAATTTGTTGCAAAACATCTTCAGCCACAATCGGTTGACGGCGATAATCTTTATTAGAGTTACCATGGCTACAATCCACCATAATAGACTGCTCTAAACCTGCTTTTTCTAGTTCTTGCTCACTTTGTTTAATAAAGTCTGCTTGATAGTTTGGTGTTTTTCCACCACGTAAAATAATATGCCCGTCAGGATTACCACCTGTGTGCAATAAATTTACTTGTCCTTGTTGATTAATCCCAATAAAGCTGTGTGCTTGTGAGGCTGCCTTTAATGCATTAATTGCCGTGGCTAAACTACCGTCAGTTCCATTTTTAAATCCAACTGCCATTGATAGACCAGACGCTAATTCACGATGTGTTTGTGATTCGGTGGTTCTTGCGCCAATCGCCGACCAGCTAAATAAATCAGCTAAGTATTGTGGTGTGATAGGATCTAAAGCTTCCGTTGCTAAAGGTAATCCCATTTCCCCTAAATCCAGCAATAACTTTCTTGCTAAGTGTAAACCTTTCTCTACATCAAATGTGCCATCTAAATTCGGATCATTAATTAACCCTTTCCAACCAACAGTAGTTCTTGGCTTTTCAAAATAAACCCGCATCACAATATATAGCTGATCTTTGACTTCATCTGCTAACACTTTTAGTTTTTGTGCATATTCTAGCGCAGCTGGTATATCATGGATTGAACAAGGTCCGCATACCACTAATAAGCGTTTATCACGACGATGTATAATATCCGCAATTTCTTGGCGATATTGCTCGATATTTTGTCTAAGTGGATTTTCTAACGGCAATTTAGCTTTTAACTCGTCTGGCGTGATTAATACCTTTTCATCAATAATATGAACATTATGGATACTATCTTTTCTCATTTTAAAACACCTTGTAAATTTTTATATACATAAAATGTAACGATAAAATTACACTCTTTTATTCCTAGATACAACCCCAAATTTTGTAACTTTTTACGCTTTCCATTCTATCGCTCATTTTTTTATCAATTAAGCAAAGCTTATATAAAATACGCTTGCACAATGTTAGCTAATCTTATAATATGCACGCCGTTGCTTTTAGCACTGGTTGCTAAATTAAAGTTTTACTTAAACGTGTGATTAACAATGTATCAAGTTCTTTTAATTATTTATCCACTTATTGCGATTGCTTTAATCGGTTTTATTCTTATCCAACAGGGTAAGGGTGCTGATATGGGCGCATCATTTGGTGCTGGTGCATCAGGAACAGTATTTGGTGCAGGTGGTGCAGGAAATTTTTTAACGCGCACTACAACTATTTTAGCCATTATTTTTTTCGCAATTAGTTTATTATTAGGTAATTTAACTGCTCACACAGCAAAACCAAAAGGAACTTTTGACGATCTTTCTGGTGTTGCTCAAGAAGTACAAAAAGAAAATGCGGTTAAACCTGCAACTGAATTACCTTTAATCCAAGAACAAAATCAAGATATTCCAAAATAAGAATTTCGCTCTGGTGGTGGAATTGGTAGACACGCTATCTTGAGGGGGTAGTGTCTGTAGGACGTGCGAGTTCAAGTCTCGCCCAGAGCACCAACTAACTTTTCAAAGCCTTTCGTAATTACCCGAAAGGCTTTTTTAATGCCTGTACTATCAAGAGCTTATCGCTATTTATTCTCCGTAACACTCCGTATTATTCCGCTTTAAACTGCATTTTGTTGTAACCACCAATGTAATCATGCTTTATAAAAGACCATAAATAAAATATAGTCTTTTTTATGTTTAAAATTATTTATCTTTTCACTCTTTCCCTGCTCTTTTAATCATTCTTAGGTATCTAAGCAGATGGAAACTTATCTATACTCTCTGACTCAGATCAAACTACTGTTCTCTTTTTATCGAATTACCTCTTTTCCATTATTGTACTTTTATGCGAAATTTTTTCTAATACTTCCATACGTTATTCTGTTGTATCTATATTATGCAAATCTTTAAAAATACTTTCTTAATCACAACACTATTTTACTCTTTCTCAACAATAAGCGTCGCAGATAAACTAAATATTGCAGCGTACAATTTATCCGCTATTCAATATCAACTTACCTCATTAGAAATGACTAATATTTTTACAAATAAACATTGCATTGACTGTCATTCTGTCGCAAATAACAGCCAGAATAATGATCCTATAATGCAACGTCATATCGAAATAGGTCGCAAAAGTTTTCTCACCCAGCAAATTACAGACTATCTGATGCAGCCTGAGAAAATTACGCTTGCCGATATAGCAAAGCTACAATATTTTTTAGTACATCAACAGCAAGATGAGAATGTACATAAAAATTTACCTTACCAATTAAATCAAGCAGAAATTGAGCTGTTACAACAATGGACGAACCAACAACATCAGCAAAAACTGCCTAACACAGATCCACAAACCTTTATTCAACCTATTCCAACCATGTTACCTATTGATTTTCGCAAAGTAATGATTGGTGGCATGTTGTTTACTGATAAACGGTTATCTTTGGATAATTCTATTAGTTGCTTTAGTTGTCATCTATTGGATAATGGAGGTGTAGATGGATTAGCAACCTCCAATGGAATCAATGGTCAAAAAGGTGTTATCAATGCACCCACTGTGTATAACGCTGTTTTTAATACTTGGCAATTTTGGGACGGCCGTGCAAAAACATTGGCTGAACAAGCCGCCCAGCCACCAATTAATCCGATTGAAATGGGGTATCATAACTGGCAAGAAATTGAACAGAAATTTGCACAAGATCCGCAATTTCTTGATCTATTCTTACAAGTTTATCCTGAGTTAACACAAGCCAATATGACAGATGCGATAGCTGAATTTGAAAAACGTTTAATCACACCAAATAGCCCTTTTGATCGCTATTTAAAAGGCGATGCCACTGCTCTCAATGCGCAACAACAACGTGGCTACCAATTATTTCAACAATACCGTTGTGATACTTGTCATAGCGGTATCAATATGGGCGGCAATTCTTTTGAAGTCATGGGAATTTATACAAATTATCTTCAAGATCGCAACACACCTGAAACAGCTGCCGATTTGGGGCGATATAATCAAACAAAACAAGAGATTGATAAATATCGTTTTAAAGTGCCAACCCTACGCAATATTGCGTTAACAGCACCTTATTTTCACGATGCAAGAACCAATGATTTACATGAAGCCGTTAGAATCGTTTTAAAATACCAATTAGGCAAAACGTTACCTGAAGAGCAAATTGATGATTTGGTTGCCTTTTTACAAGCATTAACAGGTGAAGTCAGGGGAAAACCTTTAACCAAGAAATTACAATAATCTAAATCTGACCTGCATTATTTAAATCAATAGTACGTATAAATAGCGGGTCAGATATTGTTATGTTGATAAGAAACTATTGTTGAATAATTCTTACTTCTAATGATTCACCTTGTTTTAAGGTTTCATCAACCCTTGCAGTTTCAACACAAAGCATAGTTTTATGCCCCTCAGTAGTCATCGCACTCGTTGTTGCTGTCCAAGGATTCCAAACGACGACATTACTTGCATTATTATGCTCTACTTCAATAAAGCGTTTATTCACTCTATCTTCAATATGATTAATACGATTTTCACCTGAATAAACATAATCAGTTTGTTTATTAATGGTCAGTGGCGATGATACTTCTATAACTTGATTTGCCACTTTATCTATACACTGTTTTGGCAAGCCAAAAATCGTCGTTTGAGCTATATCGCCAACATTAAAATAAGTATGTAATGCCGCCTGTGCCTCACTATTCTCTAATTGTGTAAATTTTACTCGACAATCTTCAGCAAAAATCATTCTAACACGCGCTATCGCAATATTATTTTCTGAATATAAGCCAAAAATTAATTTCACTTCATGTTCACTCACTTGCCAATCACTTAACACCCATTGGCTGGTCCGCGCAAAACCGTGAGCAGGCTGTTTCGCCGTGCCAAACCATGGATAACAAATTGGTATTCCTCCACGAATAGCAGTACCTGTTTTAAACGGTTCAGCTTCACTTAACCATAATAAATCTTGCAAAGCAGATTTTGGCTGCCAACTTAGTAATTGGGCACCTTGCAAAGAAATAATTGCTCGTCCTATTTCGTGTTCAATCACAATCATTGGAATTTCATTATAACGTTGCAGGGAAATATTAGAATGAATTTGTTCAACAAATTCCATTTTATTAAAAAGTGAAAAAGTCATTATCGTTAACCTCAAATATTACATTAAAATATCTGTGGCTAGGATAGATCGATTACTCATTGAAAAAAAGTTATAATCTTAAAATCCTCCCTTTTATTGAGATAGTTAAAATTTTCTTAAAAAATAGCTTGTAAAATGTCAAAACAACTACAATTACAAAAAATCTTCTCCGCTGATGGATTATTAAGCCAATCTATTTCTCAATTTCAGCCTCGTGCAGAACAAATTGAAATGGCAAATGACGTATTAGAAACGATTGAAAATCAAGCTCAATTAATTGTTGAGGCAGGAACAGGCACAGGAAAAACCTTTGCATATTTGATTCCTACCTTATTAAGTGCACAAAAAACCATTATTTCCACTGGCTCAAAAAATTTACAAGATCAACTATTTCAACGAGATTTACCTACTATCCAAAAAGCAATGGGCTTTAATGGCAAAATTGCCTTACTCAAAGGACGAGCAAATTATCTTTGTCTAGATCGATTAGATAGAATTTATCATCGTGGTTTAATTGGCGATCAAAGCCTACTCAAGGATTTTAAAGCTATTCAAAAGTGGCGTAACCAGACCAAAGTGGGAGATTTAAGCGAATGTACCGCTTTACCAGAAGATAGCGCGCTAATTCCTCAAGTAGTAAGTACTACCGAAAGCTGCTTAGGTGCAGATTGCCCTTTCTATGAAGCGTGTTTTGTACTAAAAGCACGCAAAAAAGCTTTAGATGCCGATATTGTCGTGATTAATCATCATCTCTTTTTTGCCGATATGGCAATTAAAGAAAATGGTTTTGGTGAACTCATTCCAAACGCCAAAGTGATTATCTTTGATGAAGCACATCAATTACCATCGATTGCGTGCCAATATTTTGGGCAAACATTAAGTTCTCGCCAGCTATTTGATTTATGTCGCGATTTGACTCTAGTTTATCGCACAGAATTAAAAGATATGAGTCAATTAGGCAAAGCGACCGATATTGTGCAAAAAGTAGTACAAGATTTTCGGTTAGCCTTGGGTATAGAAAATCAAAAAGGCGATCTTCGCCAACTTTTTTCACAAGAAAAAGTCCAGCAAGAGTTTCAAATTTTATACGATAAACTTGCTTTATTATTAGATGTTGCCAAAGTGGGAGAAAAACGTTCAGATACTTTAGATAAATTAATTGAACGCATTCAAGATCTCCTGCAACTCATTGCGCGTTTGCAACAAACTCAACAAGTCGGTTATTGCTATTGGTATGAAACTTTTGGCAAACAATTTAGCTTACATATCACGCCATTAACGATTGCCGATAAATTCCAACAACAAATAGAAAAACAATCTGCTGCATGGATTTTTACCTCCGCAACGTTAGATTCTGGTGATAATTTTACACATTATGCAGCAAATTTAGGAATTCATGAGGCAAAAAAGAAAATTCTACATAGCCCATTTAACTATCCAGAACAAGCGTTACTCTGTATTCCCCGTTATTTACCGCCAAGCAATCATAAAGATACCTTAGTACAATTAGGACAAATGTTATTACCAGTAATTGAAGCCAATCAAGGGAACTGCTTTGTTTTATGTACCTCTAATTTTATGATGAAAGGCTTTGCTGACTATTTCCGTCAACACAGCAAATTAAATATTTTATTGCAAGGTGAAACCAGTAAAACGCAGTTACTACAACAATTTATTCAAAATCAACATAGTGTATTAGTCGCAACCCAAAGTTTTTGGGAAGGTATTGATGTCCGAGGTGATGCGCTCTCTCTGGTCATTATTGATAAATTACCTTTTGCATCACCTGATGATCCACTACTCAAAGCACGCTTAGAGGACTGTCGCCTGCAGGGTGGCGATCCCTTTAATGACATTCAACTTCCTGAAACGATTATTACATTAAAACAAGGTGTAGGACGTTTAATTCGCGATGTTCACGATCGTGGAGCGGTAATTATTTGTGATGCAAGAATGGTTATGCGTCCTTATGGAGAACTTTTTGTGAAAAGTTTACCACCAGCTAAACGGACACGAGATTTAACAACCGTTATTCAATTTTTACAACATATTAGGAATAAACAATGACAAAACCGACTCTATTAGCGTTAGATACTTCAACGGAAGCCTGCTCTGTCGCCTTACTCTATCAAGATGAAGTAACCTATTTAGAAGAGATTGCTCAACGAACACATACGCAACGGATATTGCCGATGGTTGACCAACTGTTACAACAATCTGGTTTGCAACTCACGCAACTTGATGGTTTAGTTTTAGGGAGAGGACCTGGTAGTTTTACTGGTGTGCGGGTTGGCGTATCAGTGGCACAAGGATTAGCATTAGGCGCCGATTTACCAATCTATCCTGTTTCCACTTTAACCGCTATGGCACAAGCCGCATACGAAACTGAACAAACCACCACAGTATTGAGTGCGATTGATGCCAGAATGAATGAAATCTATTTTTCACAATTAATCTATCAACCAGTCCAACGAGAAAATATTGAATACCCTGCTTGGCAACAACTACTAGAAGAACAAGTTATTGCCCCCGAAAAATTAATTCCACAATTAAACAATACCAATGATTATTTGAAAGTAGGGACTGGCTGGGCTGCTTATCCTGTATTAGCACAAATACCAGGCAAGTTATCACAAGTAACTTTACCAGCAGCACGTTATATGCTTCCGCTGGCTCAACTCGCTTATGTAAAAAATGAAGCACTTTCAGCCACAGACATTGAACCAATTTATTTGCGTAATGAAGTAACATGGCAGAAATTACCTGGTAGAGAATAAAGTGAGTTTCTTTCTGAGCAAAAAGGGCTGTTTCTACAGCCCTTTACTTTTACTCTTTCTAGTTAATCTACTGATTTTTCTCTAAACTTAGTAAATCACTTGCCGATAATGCTGATTTATCCTCAATTCTCATCGTATCTTTTAAGCATTGTTGGCGAATTTGTTGTGCTGCTGCTATATCATCTGCTTTTTCTGCTAGATAGGCTGCTACAGTGTAATCTTGAATATCAATACAAGATTTATCCTCAGAAGCTAATACGTTACTAAAGGCTTCACGTGCCTTATCAAATTGGTTAGAACGTAGCAATAAATAACCTGTAGCGCGCGCTAAGGCAGTTGAAATTGCTGCAGACATATTATTCTTGCTCGTTTTAACTAACCATTTAACCACTTTCTCACTATTACTAACTTGTAAGCGTGCAACTTGATTAAGGAATGCCAACAAATCCTGCGATCCTATTTTTTTCATCGAGTCTAGTATTAAGGTATAGGCAGAATCATGATCATCACTATCAATTAATCGACGTACCATACCAATCACGGCATAACTATCTTGGCGACGAGAACGAGGTTGCTCTTCCCACCATTGAAGCAATCCATCTACGCCCTCTTCATTCATTTTTTCATCTAACAAGCCATCTAACACTTGTTGCTGTAATGCTTGATACTCATCGTCATTGTAAAGATCGCTTTTGGCAATTTGTGGTAATAAATTATCTAACGCAGTATAAGCATGAGAGCGTAGATAGATGGTAACAGCCAAACGTAATACTTCTATATTTTGTGGTGCTAATACCAATAAACTATCTACAGATGTTCTTGCCGTTGGTAATTTATTTTGACGCAATAAAATACGAGTTCGCGCAAGTTCTACAATCAGATTGTCAGATCCAGCTAGTTCAGTTGCTTCAATCAAATATTTATTCGCACTAAACTCATCACCACGTTGTTGCGCAGCTTCTGCTGCTTTAACAAAATTAAGAATTGGCTCAGAAGAGTGCTTTGCATTTTTACCAATGAGTTTTTCAGCTTTCGCATAATTCCCTTCGTCCATTTTTACAAAGCCTTGTAAAATTTGTTGTTGAGCTTTGCGTCTTTTACGCACTGAAAACCAATTATAAGTCCCACTACTCAAACGCATAAAACGAGTAATTGACCATTCAATGCCATAAATAACAGCAAGTGCAATCACGAAGAATACAACAAGCATGGTAATACTCATTTCAATACTATAAGTATCAGTTAAGATTCGCACATAACCCTGTTTACCTGAAATATAGGGTCCAGCAATAAAACCCACCAACAAGATAATCGCTAAGAATAATACTCTAAACATAAGCTTTTTCTCCTATTATTCTGTTTTTTCTGGTTGGTTAGCACTCGCTGCATCTATAGCATTTGGTTGGTTTTCTACAGGTGTTTGAGTTACTTCGCGCGGTTCTGTTGTTTGTTCTACCGTCGCCGTCTCTTTTGTTTCCACTTCCGCTTTATTCTCTTGTAAAATTTGAGGATTTGCTTTCATTTCAATCTTTTCAATTTTATGCGATTGTTTATGCAACATTTCATCTAAGATCGTTAAACTTTCAAAAGCGCTCGGCACATCAATAAAAATTGAAAGTTCAGATAACTCATCTAACTGCTGTAAGAAGCGCTGTACTGAAGCACTATCCGTATTAAAATAACTTCTTACCCACGAAGTTACTGCTTCCAATGAAGTTTTATATAGCTCGTTTTGTTGGCGTGGTACGGCGAGTAAAGCAATTTGCAAACGTAAGCGAATATTTTCACGTAAATAAATATCTTGATTTGGGGCTAACAGTGCTTTTTCTGTTCGTTCTCTTGGTTGAATACGAATAAAATGATTTAAAAAAGAAGTTGCCGACTTTTTCACATTGCTACGCCAATCACTAATAGAGTCAGAAAGTTCATCACTTTCTTCCACAACACTCTCAGAAGAAAGATCTAACACATCTAAATCATCAACAGAATTCGCTAATTGTGATAATTTTTGCATGATTGTATTCTGATCTACATCATTTATCTCCGCTAAACGCTTCAAATCTTTTGCGATTGCTGCTCTAACACTAATAGCTCTTGGATCAGAAACATCATTCAACACAACATCTGCATCTTTCAAAAGTAAAATTGCGGTACTTAAATCATTATCAATGAGTAATTTACGCTGTGCATTACTTAATAAAAAATCCGCTTCTGACAACAACCATTCATTTGGTTGACTTTCTGCTTTATCCGTTACAATTTTGTTAAGCTGTGATTGCAATGCAATAATCTGTTGTTCGGTAATGCCTTTATTTTGTTCTAACGTACTAAGCACATTTTTTGTTGACGCTAACTCAGTAGTAACATTTTCTAACGTAGCTTTTACAGCATCAACATCAGTGTTATTGGTATTCTCTACTGTTACGGTGTCTGCCGCTTTTAACTTTTCTTCTAATGTGGTAATTTTTTGTTGTAATTGGCTAAATTGTTGTTGCCCTAGATAATAACCTGCACCACCAACGCCTAGTGCCACCAATAACGCCAACAGAGCAATGCCTTTGCCAGTTGAGGATTTTTTCATAGGTTGAGCTGATGATGTCTCCACTGTTGTTTCTACTGTTGTTGTTTTTACAGTTTCACTCTCTTTCACGTTTTTCTCAATTTCCTCTGCATTAGTTAGAGGGTCGGATTGAACCTCTACCGCTTTTTCTGTTCGCTCGCTATCCTCTACACTCGGAGTAACCTCTTCACTTATCTCGGTATGTTTTTGAATATCAGTTTCATTATGTTGTTTTTTCATTGCTACTCCTAGTATTTATCTCGTAAATGAGGATAAAAAGACAATATTGTTTTCAACAAACTCAAATTATCTGCTTTTTCAGTAAGAATAATCTTATCTTCTTGCCAACCTGATTGCATAGCAAGTTGCGCGATACGCTTACTCACCACCAACAACTTGCAATTTAATAGCCAATTATGTTCACTTTTAGGAATAAAATCCAGTAAATACCACAAAATTTCGCCACTTGTTACAATGATAGTATCAATACCTGCACGAGAAAAAATCGTTAACTCCCCGTTATCTAATTTTTGCCAATCACGATGATAACACGCTAACTGTTCAATTTTTGCACCACGTTTTGCTAACTGTTCCGATAACAGTTCTCTCCCTGATTGTCCGCGCAAAATTAATATTTGATAATCTTGACAATTTTTTAATAGCGGTAAGTTTAATAATCCCTCACTACTTTCATGCAAAAAAGGATAAGATACTGGCTGTTGTGTAGCTTCACTAAGCAACATTGCCGTTTTACGCCCAACTGCCATATAGGCTAAATCTGAACGCCAAGTAAAACCAGTATTTTGTAATACCTGTTGAGCATAGTACACAGCATATTGTGAAACACAAATTACTTTATCAAATGGGTTTAATTGTTGCAGCTTTTTAGGAAATTGATCTAATTGCGCTCCCTTAGTAATTTTACACAAAGGAAGATGAATAGCGGCAATTCCCTCTTGGTTTAACATTGCCGTTAGCGCCTGACCCGACTCCTCTGGGCGTGTAACTAAAATCCCCATGAATTTATTCCGACATTTGTGCTAATAATTTTTCTGCACCTTGAGCCAATAATAACTCAGCAACATGAATGCCTAATTGCTCTGCTTGCTGACGAGGTGCTTTTGCCTCTGCATGTAATATCTGACTACCATCTAATGCCCCCACTAATGCACGTAAATATAACTCTTCTCCTTGCAATACAGCATAACCTGCAATAGGCACTTGGCAGCCTCCTTGTAAGCGATTATTCATTGCTCGCTCAGCAATCACGCGCTCCCAAGTCTCTTGATGTAATAATGGACGCAATAATTCATTTACCCAAACATCATCAGAACGACACTCGACACCTACTGCGCCTTGTCCAACTGCAGGTAACGATTCTTCTATCGCAATAAAGCCTCGAATCCGTTGAACCTCACCTAAACGGATCAATCCTGCTGAAGCTAAAATAATCGCATCATACTCTCCCTCATCTAACTTTTTCAATCGAGTACCAACATTCCCGCGTAAAGTTTTTAATTCAAGATCTGGACGCAAGGCTTTTAACTGACATTGGCGACGTAAACTTGATGTGCCCACTATTGCATTTTTTGGTAAATCTCCTAATGACGCGTAGTGATGAGAAACAAACGCATCTCGGGGATCTTCTCGCTCACAAATCACACTTAAATGTAATCCATCAGGAAATTGCATTGGCACATCTTTCATTGAATGAACGGCAATATCTGCTCGATTTTCTAATAGCGCAAGTTCAAGTTCTTTAACAAATAATCCTTTACCACCGATCTTAGCTAGCGGCGTATCTAATAACACATCACCTTTGGTTACCATCGTAACTAATTCAACGTGTAATTCTGGATATAAAGATACTAGCTGCTGTTTAATAAAATTAGCCTGCCATAAAGCAAGGGGACTTTGTCGAGTGGCAATACGAATAACCTTTTTTTGCATAATTGACTCTAGATTGGATTTCTTTATATTTTTATTAATTGAAAATGTCGTTATATCCTATCATTGTTGCATCATATTGTCAGTGATTAGAAAAACAATCTTCATTGAGTTTGATCAAAATTTTAACATCTCTCACCGTTTGAATATTTACCTAGTAGATGTTAAATGTTAAAGTTCCTCCACTGTAAATGAGATTGAAATATTTATCGTGGCAGAGATCGTACATCACTAATGAACAATCTAGAAGTTGCTAAGAAAAAAATTGAACAATTAGATAGTATTCGTTTAGAACGTGCTTTAGCGGGCGCGCCAAATGAATTTCAATATGTTCTTAATTTAGTTTGTGTCTTATTGCACCACAACATTCCTGAACTACCTGGTTATGTTGATGGGTCGCCTTTTGGTATTGTTAATTTTCAGTACAATCTTTATCAAAAAAATTATCTTTCATCTACACTCTCAAATACGACCTTATTTGCACTAGAACACCAACCTCAACCCCATCTGAGCTTATGTGGAGTTTATGCCATGGGCAGTTTGGGTTCTATTACACAAACCTCTTGTTCCGATTTAGATTTATGGGTGTGTGCTTCTCGTACATTAACACAACCTCAACTCGATAAATTACAACAAAAATTTAATCTTATTTGTCAATGGGCAGCTAATGTCGGTGTTGAATTAAACCTTTTTCTCGTCGATCAAGATCGCTTTCGTTCTGGTCAAGCTGTTGATTCATTGTCTAGTGATAATTGTGGTTCAAGTCAATATTTGTTGTTGCTTGATGAATTTTATCGTTCAGCTATTCGCTTAGCGGGTAGACCGCTATTATGGCTACATCTCGCTATTGAAGATGAAACACAATATGACGATACCGTAAAACAGTTAGTCAATGAAGGAAAACTTAACCCTAATGAATGGGTTGACTTTGGCGGATTAGGGGATTTGTCAGCAAATGAATATTTCGGCGCAACCCTATGGAATCTCTATAAAGGAATTGATTCCCCTTATAAAGCCGTCATTAAAATTTTATTATTAGAATGTTATTCTTGGGAGTTTCCTAATACACATCTTATTTCACATCAATTTAAATTGGATTTATTGCTCGACCGCCCTGTACATCATCAATTTGATCCTTATATCGCAATGTTAGATAAAGTAACTCATTACCTAACCCAAATGAATGATTTTGAGCGATTAGATAATGTACGACGTTGTTTTTATATTAAAGCAAGTGAGGATATTGATAAAACAGAATTAACGGGGAATTGGCGCCTTACTTTATTAATGAAATTAACACGTCAATGGAAATGGGATAGCAATACAATTCAAGAACTAAGTAAAAGAAAATATTGGAAAATTAAACAAATTCGTCGTAGTTATAATAGTTTAGTTAATTTATTAATGTGTAGTTATCGACAATTAATGGATTTTGCACGTAAATATAATATTTCTAGTGGTGGCATTATTCCTGAAGATATTAGTATTCTCACACGAAAACTTTATGCGGCATTTGAAGAACTACCAGGGAAAGTTACATTATTTAATCCTACAATCGCTACTAATATTGCAGAAGAATCACTCACATTTATTGAAACAAGTGGTCATTCTGCTATGAAAAAAGGGTGGTATTTATTAAATCAATCACCAAAAATATCCTCTTTATCCAAAAATCGTCATGTGGAATATAATCCTAATCTGAATAAATTAGTTTGTTGGGCATATTTTAATGGGCTTTTAACCACTGAAACTAAATTACATATTATTAGTCATTCTGTTTCATTAGAAACGCTGCAACAATTTGTACAAGATTTACGAAATACTTTTCCAACGGAAGTTTCTCCCGCAACAAATAATGATCTTTATCAACCATGTGAAATTTGTAATTTAGCTATCATGGTAAATCTAGTACAAGATCCAACCAAAGATGAATCATTGATAGATCACCATTTTCGTTTACAGCCTAAATATTTATTTAATAATTTAACAACGAAACAAACTAAACTGATTGGTAGTATTGATTTTACTTATCGTAATTTATGGAATGAAGTGCGCACACTCCATTTTGAAGGACCAAGTGCTATTTTTCGTGCGTTAAAAGTATTATCAAATAAAATTTATCGCAGTTCTATCCCGCTTGAATCTGTTAATGTATTTTGTTACAGCCATCGCTATCGCAATATTATTCGACGTTTTACAAATGAATTAATTGCTCGTTGTATTAATATTCAAACGAGCAACTTGATTAACAGTAATCAATTAAACACGCTGTATGTCGCAAGTGAAGTTTGGAATAATTTTTTTAACCGTGATGAATTAAAAATTACCGAAGAATTACTTTCTGAAACTGAATTAAAACCAATTTCCTGCAATGATGAACTGAAATACCCTCAGGCTATTGAATACTATTCTAATGAGGGGTTTTTACAGTTTTTCTTTGAGGATAATCCAGATAAAACATTTAATATTTACATTCTAGATGAGAGTAATCAGTTAGAAGCGTATTACCATTGTACAGGCATAAAAAGCCAGAAAATCGAAGAAATTAACCGAATCTATCGTGCAGCAACAAACGGTGAAAATAGTACACCTTTCCAAGTCTCAAAAAATAATTTTAACTACCCTCAATTTTATCAAATTAATCATATCCAAGAAAAAACTACCGTTACGCCTTATCATTCATCGATATAATTGACAACGCTTCATAAGTTAATAATTTTTAATCTAAATCAAATTTTTCTCTCACTTATTAGCAAATTTCTATATTAAAAAACATATTTTTCTTTTGCATATGGTAGTATGTGCGAGTTTTTTTACTATTCTTCCAATGGGACAAAATAATGAACAAAACAACTATTTTAATCATTGATGATCACCCTCTTATGCGTAGAGGGATTACCCAACTTTTAGAATTAGATAATTCATTTGAAGTATTAGACGAAGCCAGTAACGGTACTGAAGGTTTAGTGCTTGCTCAAAAACTTTCTCCTGACATGATTATTCTTGATTTAAATATGAAAGGTATGTCTGGTTTAGATGTATTAAAAGCCCTTCGTTTAGCTGAGATTGATGCAAAAATTGCCGTACTTACTGTTTCTGATTCACGTTCTGACATTTTTGCCTTAATTGAGGCTGGTGCAGATGGTTATCTCTTAAAAGATACTGAGCCAGATATGTTATTAATGCAGCTAAAAAAAATTGCTGAGGGGCAAGTTGTGCTTAGTGATGCAGTAAAACAACGTTTATTAGAACAACACGCTGAAAATGACCCGCTACAACTCCTCACCGATCGCGAGATGGACGTATTAAAATTAATTGCTACTGGTCTTTCTAATAAACAAATTGCTAGCCAATTATTTATTTCCGAAGAAACCGTCAAAGTCCATATTCGTAATTTATTACGTAAACTCAATGTCCATTCTCGTGTTGCTGCAACAGTACTCTATTTAGAGAATCGTAGTTTAGATTAAATCAATAGGTAGCAGATAAGATGATCTCTTGTTGTAAAAAATAAGCAAACTAGAGATCATCTCAATTAAGAAAACATTTTTTATTTGTTATAATGGCTTGCCATAACACCATAATTCCATGAGTGAGTAAAAATAGATGAAGTTTTTCTCTTTTTGTTTAGGCTTAATACTATCGTTATATGTACCGTTCTCTTCTGCGAATTGGCAACAGGTAGGTAAAGCTGAATATAATTGGGGTCCATTCCATATTTATACCGTATCACTTTTTACAGAAAATGGTACTTATAACAGCGAACAACGCCCATTATTATTACGCATAAAATTTGCTAAACCCGTTGAAGGGAAAAATTTTGCTATCTCTATGGTAAAAGAGATGGATATTGACAAAATAAATCCTAAAGAAGTTGATCAACTCAGAAAACGCCTGATTAAAAACTTCCCTGACTTCAAGCCTAATGATGTACTAAATTATATTGCATTAGAGCAAGATGGCTATTTTGTTCTTAACAATACTATTTTAGTAGAACATTTTGATCGCGCTTTTAATCATCAATTCATATCTATCTGGTTAGATTCTGAAAGTAGTTTTAAAAAACTACAACCGCGCCTCTTAGGAGAAGATAAAGATTCACAAACAAATATAGCAAGTAAACAAAATATGCCTACAAATAATACAGAATCTCGCGCTTCTGCTAATCCTCTTCTTGTCGAAAATAAAAACAATACTGAAAATAATGCAGATCTTATTGATAAAAATAATGAGAAAAAACAATCTGATAATAAAAAAACATCTCATGAAATTACAACAACAATATCACCAAGCCCAATGCCTGAAGTCAGCGCAGAAAATATGATGACAAATTCTGATAAAACAGAAATGATGAATGAACAAGCACTATTAGAGAAAAAAGTATCTCCAGTAATCAACACACAACACAGCGACACAAAACCTGAACCAACAGTATCAATTAAACAAACTGAAATGGATTCACCACAGCCTATTGAAAAAGATAAAGAAAATAATCGCAATAAACAAGAAATCGAAAAACAGTCTGAGTTAGATCAACCTACTGAACCTGCCATTGAGATTGATCCAATTATGCCCTATCAAAAACAATTTTATTGCTAATAAATTCATTACAACCCAGCTCCCTCATTACATTAAGCTAATGAGGGCGTTATTTTTTCTTTCAAAGATTTAAAATAAAAATCATCAATAAAATCATTTCGTTATAAAATTAAATTATTATTTATATCCTTTAATCAAATTTAAATATTTTTATACATTCTCTTTATTAAAACCAATATCAAATTTATAGACTCACAAAAAGTTCTTATTAAATTATCTTTTTTTGATTTTTATCAAAAATTACACACCTCAAAAGAGGTATCTTGAATATGTTATACGATAAACAATAACACAGAGTACTTATTCAAGGAGAATGATATGAAAAAATTAGCACTAGCGATTGCTACTTCTACAGCATTATTAGCAGCCTCAACCTCTGCAATGGCTCACCAAGCAGGTGATATTTTTGTGCGTGGTGGTCCAATTTTAGTCGTACCAAATACCTCTACTCATAATTATGCAGGCAATGCGCTTAATTATGATTTTGATGTAAATAGTAATGCGCAACTTGGTTTAACTGGTACCTATATGATTACTGATAATCTTGGGGTTGAGTTATTAGCGGCAACGCCATTTAGCCATGAAATCAAATTAGGTGGCACAACTATTGCTAAAACTAAACATTTACCACCAAGCCTTTATCTCCAATACTATTTCTTAAATGCTGATTCTCCTGCTCGCCCTTATATTGGTGCAGGTCTTAACTACACCACTTTCTTTGGTGAAACAGAAAAACTTAATGGTCTTTCAGATCTTAAATTAAAAGATTCTTGGGGACCTGTAGCGAATGCAGGTATTGATATAAAACTCACCGATAATTTATTCTTAAATACCTCTATTTGGTGGGCTAAAATTAAAACTAAAGCAACCTTTAAACTTAATGGAACAGCTCAAGAAACACGTGTAACGTTAGATCCAACTGTATTTTTTGTTGGTTTAGGTTATAAATTCTAATGTAATAAATTTCCTGACTATCAAGCCATAGTTTTTACTATGGCTTTCTTTTTACCTAAACAACAGTAATTGATTCTCAGCAAAATCAGCGTATAGTGATCGCTACTTTTTATCATAGTCGTTATAATAAAAGGAATAATCATGGGGAAAATTCTCTTTGTAAGCGGAATTGATACTGATGTAGGAAAAACTGTTGCAACGGGTGTTTATGCGAAAAAACTAATGGATCAGGGGTTTACCGTCATTACGCAAAAAATGATTCAAACGGGTTGTGAAACATTTTCTAACGATATTCTTGTGCATCGAAAAATTCAACAAATACCACTGACACAAGATGATCTAGATGGTATTACTTGTCCTTATCTATTTCATTACCCTTGTTCCCCACATCTTGCTGCAACATTAGAGAAGCGTCAAATTGACGATCAAATCATTACCGAAAAAACGCAACAACTTGCCAGCCGTTATGATGTTGTGTTGTTGGAGGGCGCGGGTGGTTTAGCTGTTCCCTATACGCACCAAGCAACAACATTAGATTTTATTGCCAAACATCACTACCCTTTAATTCTTGTAACATCGGGGAAATTAGGCAGCATTAACCACACACTATTAAGTTTAATGGCCTGCAAAACATATAACATTACTGTACATAGCGTGATTTATAATCGTTTTCCTGAAAAAGATCCTTTAATAGAACAAGATACCCAACACTATTTACAACACTACTTACAACAACATTTTCCAACGACAGAATTTATTTTATTAGAAAAGTTTAATTTTTAAAATTTTAGTTGACATTTTTATGATTAAACGGTATTTCTATACACGTTTTGTAGCGCAAGCTACAACAGGAGAGGCGCGGAACTCAGGTCGTTATTTTTAGGTCTGGAACCAGTGAGAAATAATCAGGGGAGTTTCGCCGAGGTAAGTAATTTTCCAGAGAATTATTTATCGGCTATTAGGGCTGAATCCCTAAGGTTGTCATCGATAAACGATGGAGAGCTTCTGAATAAGTTTTCTTAATATTTCAGTTCTCTTCTCGCTTTTCTTTCTCTTCTGTAACACACGCTTTTTTCACAACATTATTATTTAAGGAAATATTTATGTCTCATTTATCTGTTGCAAAATTTGGAGGAACTAGTGTAGCCAATTACGCGGCAATGCAGGCTTGTGCCAAAATCGTTATGGCAGATCCAAATACCCGTGTCGTGATATTGTCTGCCTCTGCTGGCGTAACCAATTTATTAGTTGCTTTAGCTAACGGTTGTGAACAAACCAAGAGAGAATCACTTCTTGCTCAAGTTAAACAGATTCAATACAACATTTTAAATGAATTAAAAAATGCCGATATATTACGAGAAGAGATCGATCGCTTATTAGACAATATTGCCTCCCTCTCTGATGCTGCTGCCTTAGCAACCTCTCCTGCATTAATTGATGAAATTATCAGTCATGGCGAAATGATGTCTACCTTAATTTTTGTTGAGGTATTACGTGAGTTAGGTGCAAACTCAACTTGGTTTGATGTAAGAACTCTCGTTGCTACAAACGATCATTATGGCAAAGCTGCACCAAATGATGAACTTACCCAACAAAATTGCGATCAGATCTTAAAACCATTAATTGAACGTGGGGATTTAATCATTACACAAGGTTTTATTGGTCGTGCGCCAAATGGTAAAACTACCACACTAGGTCGCGGTGGGAGCGATTATTCTGCGGCATTAATTGCCGAGGTCTTACATGCTAATGACGTATTAATCTGGACTGATGTAGCGGGAATTTATACAACTGATCCTCGTATCGCTCCAGCCGCACAAAAAATTGACACCATGAGTTTTGCCGAAGCCGCTGAAATGGCAACTTTTGGCGCGAAAGTGTTACACCCTGCAACACTATTACCTGCTGTTCGCAGCAATATTCCTGTATTTGTTGGATCAAGTAAAGCGCCAGAGCTTGGGGGGACATGGGTAACCCGCGATCCACAACCTCGCCCACTTTTCCGTGCGATTGCATTACGTCGCGATCAAACATTATTAACGCTGTCTAGTTTAAGTATGCTACACGCGCAAGGCTTTTTAGCAAATGTATTCAATATTTTAGCGAAATACAAAATTTCTGTTGATACTATTACGACTTCTGAAGTTAGCGTAGCCCTCACTTTAGATAAAACAGGTTCGGCTTCTTCTGGTGCAGAATTGCTTTCTAATGAATTGTTGGCAGAACTCAGTGAAACATCATCAGTAAAAGTGGATACAGGCTTATCATTAGTCGCACTAATTGGTAACGATTTACACATCGCCGCAGGCGTAGCAAAACGTATTTTCAACACGATTGCAGAATATAATGTTCGTATGATTAGTTATGGTGCAAGTACTAATAACGTTTGCTTATTAGTAAAAAGTGAACATGCTGATGAAGTAGTGCGTAAACTTCATCAGGAACTCTTTGAATAATATGATAATTAACCTCAATTAAGACTATTGCCCTTGTCTTCACAAGGGCTTTTTTATTTTTATATGGTGATTAAAATTTAATCTCACTTCATAAATTTTGTGATTGATCTCTCAATAATGAAATAAAACTTCATTTATATTTAAAAAATGATGTATAGTAATCATCAGTAAAAAGTGCTTGCTTTATACAATCATATGTATGACTTGCTACTTTTCCCAACAATCTAACTCTTATAGGAGAAACGCAATGAAATTCAAAAAGTTACTACTTGCTACACTATGCATGGGCATCTCTGCAGCAGCATTTTCCGCAGAATTTGATTTGAAAATGGGTTTAGTAGCTGGCCCAACTTCAAATGAATATAAAGCAGCAGAATTCTTTGCTAAAGAAGTAAAAGCAAATTCTAATGGCAAAATCGAAATTTCTCTTTATCCAAGTGCACAACTTGGTGATGACCGTTCAATGATCAAACAACTTGGTGATGGTGCCTTAGACTTCACTTTCGGTGAATCTGCACGTTTCCAATTATTCTATCCTTCTGCTGAAGTGTTCGCTTTACCTTATATGATTCCAAACTTCAAAGTTGCTAAAGAAGCATTATTTGATACTAAATTCGGTCAATCACTAATTCAAAAAGTGAACAAAGATTTAGGTATCACAATTTTAGCCGATGCTTATAACGGAACTCGTCAAACAACATCTAACCGTCCAATTAATAGCATCAATGATATGAAGGGCTTGAAATTACGTGTGCCAAATGCAGCAACTAACTTAGCTTATGCAAAATATTCTGGTGCATCTCCAACACCAATGGCATTCTCTGAAGTTTATCTTGCATTACAAACTAACTCTGTAGATGGACAAGAAAATCCATTACCAACTATTCAATCACAAAAATTTGAAGAAGTGCAAAAATACTTAGCTTTAACCAATCATATCCTGAATGACCAATTATATCTAGTTAGTAATGCAACACTTGAAGAACTTCCACCAGATCTACAAAAAGTGGTAAAAGATGCAGCAGTTAAAGCCGCTGATTACCATACAAAACTCTTCGAAGAGGGGGAGAATAATCTTATTGCTTACTTTAAACAAAAAGGTATGACAGTAACTCAACCTGAACTTGCTCCATTCAAAGAAGCAATGAAACCATACTACGATGAATACATCAAGAAAAATGGTAAAGAAGGTGAAGAAGCTATTGCTGAAATCAATGCTTTAACTAAATAATCTTTCCCTGCCTTAGCATTTAGCTAAAAATGCTAGGGCTTTTTTTTAACCTTAGTAAAAGATGTTATGAGGTTACCATGAAATATTTTAATAAACTTGAAGAATGGCTAGGTGGTATTCTATTTTTGATCATTTTTGTCATTCTCATTGCACAAATAATTGCAAGACAAGCCTTTGATTCCCCGTTAATTTGGAGTGAAGAGTTAGCCCGTTTACTATTCGTTTATGTTGGTATGTTGGGAATTTCAATGGCAATTCGCTCACAACAACATGTATTCATTGATTTTCTTACCAATATGATGTCAGATAAAATGAAAAAAGTGATAATATCTATCACGCAAACTCTCACTTTTATCTGTATAATTCTTTTTATTCATTTTGGTATCAAACTTTATGATGGTGCATCATTTGAGCTTGTTTCATTAGGAATTTCTGAAAAATGGTTATATGCTTCTTTACCAGTATTATCTGTCCTAATGTTAATTCGCTTTTTACAAGCCCAAGTTGAAAACTATAAAAGTAATCTTAGCTATATTCCTGCAATTGTTTTTTTAATTTTGGCAGTCGCATTAATTGGTTTAATTCTATTTGCACCTGATGTTTTCAAAGTACTACGTATCACTAACTATGTAAAATTTGGTAGTTCATCTGTTTATATTGTTCTTCTAGTCTGGTTAGTGATTATGTTTATTGGTATGCCAGTAGGTTGGTCACTATTCATTGCAACCATTCTTTATTTCGCAATGACTCGCTGGAATGTCGTAAATTCTGCTTCGGCAAAATTAGTCGATAGCTTAAATAGCTTCTCATTACTCAGTGTTCCATTCTTTATTCTTACTGGTATTTTGATGAATACCGGTGGTATTACGACTAGAATTTTCGAATTTGCTAAAGCATTACTTGGTCATTATCGTGGTGGTATGGGGCATGTAAATATTGGTGCAAGTTTAATTTTCTCTGGAATGTCTGGTTCTGCACTGGCTGATGCTGGTGGCTTAGGTCAACTAGAAATTAAAGCAATGCGTGATGCTGGTTATGATGATGATATTTGTGGTGGAATTACCGCGGCTTCTTGTATTATTGGTCCACTAGTTCCACCAAGTATCGCCATGATCATTTATGGTGTTATTTCTAACCAGTCTATTGCAAAACTTTTTGTTGCTGGCTTTGTTCCTGGCGTACTTGTTACGGTTGCATTAATGATTATGAATTATTTCGTATCAAAAAAACGTAACTATCCTCGTACTCCAAAAGCCTCAATGGAAGTCCTTTGTCGTAAATTTAAAGGTGCACTTTGGGCATTACTCACACCAATTCTAATTATTGCTGGTATCTTCTCTGGTCTATTTACACCAACAGAAGCAGCAGTTGTTGCAGCACTTTATTCAATTATTATTGGTAAATTTGTTTATAAAGAACTTACTCTTCAAACTCTTTTTAAAGGCTGCGTTGAAGCGGTTGCCATTACTGGTGTAACAGTATTAATGGTAATAACAGTAACATTCTTCGGTGATATGATCGCACGTGAACAAGTTGCGATGAAAATTGCTGAATTCTTCATTACTTTTGCAGATTCACAATTAATGGTATTGGTCATGATCAATCTACTTCTCCTCTTCTTAGGAATGTTTATTGATGCATTAGCGCTCCAATTCCTTGTATTACCAATGTTAATTCCAATCGCAATCCACTTTAATATTGATCTTATCTTCTTCGGTGTTATGACAACGTTAAATATGATGATTGGTATTTTAACGCCACCAATGGGAATGGCACTTTTTGTCGTTGCTCGTGTAGGTAATATGAGTGTAAGTACCGTAACAAAAGGAGTATTACCATTCCTTGTTCCAATCTTTACAACGCTCGTATTGATTACCATATTCCCAGAAATCATTACATTTATTCCTAACCTGTTGCTACCAGGGTAATAAACAAAGGTAAAATAAGTTACCCTAAAAAATAAATGGGTAACTATATGTAGACATAAAAAATCTGCACCTATATAGTGAATAATTAGCTCAACTTATAGGTGCAGATCATTAAAAAATAGGTATTTTTCTACTCTTTATTGCTTATAAAATAAAGCGACTTAAATCTTCATTTTCTACCACATCACCTAATGCGGCTTTCACATAGGCTTGATCAATCACGACTTTTTCACCACTCATATCTGACGCTTCAAATGAAATTTTATCCATTAAACGCTCTAAAACAGTATGTAACCGTCTTGCACCAATGTTTTCAGTTTTTTCATTCACACGGAATGCAGCTTCGGCAATCGTTGCAATCGCATCATCTGTAAACTCAACTGTAACGCCTTCAGTTTGCATTAATGCTTTATATTGTTCAGTTAACGAAGCATTTGGTTCCGTTAAGATACGCTCAAAATCTTTTGCAGTTAACGCGCCTAATTCGACACGGATTGGCAAACGTCCTTGTAATTCAGGAATTAAATCTGATGGACGAGCGACTTGAAATGCACCTGAAGCAATAAACAGAATATGATCTGTTTTCACCATACCATGTTTAGTATTAATCGTTGAACCCTCTACTAATGGCAATAAATCACGCTGCACGCCTTCGCGAGAGACATCTGGTCCACTTGTTTCACCTCGCTTACAGATTTTATCAATCTCATCAATAAACACGATACCATGCTGCTCAACAGCTTCAATCGCTTTTAATTTCAACTCTTCTGGATTAATTAATTTTGCCGCTTCATCTTCAATCAACACTTTCAACGCATCTTTGATTTTCATTTTGCGTTTTTTCGTTTGACCGCTTGATAAATTTTGGAACATTGATTGTAATTGACTGGTCATCTCTTCCATTCCAGGTGGTGCCATAATTTCTACCCCAACGGAACTGCCTGCTGCTACATCAATTTCAATTTCTTTATCATCTAGCTGACCTTCACGTAGTTTTTTACGGAAAATTTGTCGAGTATGTCCATTTGAATCCGTATTTTCCGTATTTCCCCATTGATCTTTTGCTGGCGGTAATAACACGTCTAAAATACGTTCTTCTGCGGCTTCTTCTGCACGATAACGGTTCTTATTGATTTCTGTTTGACGCACAAGTTTCATCGCCACATCAGCGAGATCACGAATAATAGAATCTACTTCTTTCCCAACATAGCCCACTTCAGTAAATTTAGTGGCTTCGACTTTAATAAATGGCGCATTTGCCAATTTAGCTAAACGGCGTGCAATTTCGGTCTTCCCTACCCCAGTTGGTCCAATCATCAAAATATTTTTTGGCGTAACTTCATGACGGAGAGGTTCTTGTAACTGCATACGACGCCAGCGATTACGCAGGGCAATCGCCACAGCACGTTTTGCATCTGCTTGCCCAATAATATGTTTATCTAATTCAGAAACTATTTCACGAGGAGTCATTTCAGACATATGCTTTATCCTTTTATTTTATCTATATATAACCAACATGATGAAGGTTATATGGAACGAATTTACCATCTATTGCGTTTTATGATTTATGATTATGGCAACTCTTCAATAGTGAAATTGGTATTGGTAAACACACAAATATCACCCGCAATTTTGAGGGATTTTTCTACAATTTCTCTTGCCGAAAGATCCGTATTGGCAACTAAAGCGCGCGCAGCTGCCATTGCATAATTTCCACCTGATCCAATCGCAAGAATTTGATCTGCTTCAGGCTGAACAACATCGCCCAACCCCGTAATAATTAATGATTCTTTAGCATCAGCAACAATTAACATTGCTTCTAATTTACGTAATGCACGATCTGTTCGCCACTCTTTTGCTAATTCAACAGCACTCTTTAATAAATGACCTTGGTGCATTTCTAATTTACGCTCAAATAATTCAAATAGTGTAAAGGCATCAGCGGTACCGCCAGCAAAACCAGCCAATACTTTATCTCCATATAAACGGCGTACTTTACGCGCATTACCTTTCATCACAGTATTACCTAATGAAACTTGCCCATCGCCACCAACAACCACATGACCGTTACGGCGCACACTTACGATTGTAGTCATAATGTTTTCCTTCTTACTCTACAATAAATCCAATGTTTCCCAATATGGGTACGTTCGACAAGGTTTCAAGTTAAAAACACAAATAAAAATATCGCCTGCAAATTGACAGGCGATATTTCTTCAATCATGATTTAAGCTATTTAGCTCTTCTTGCTTTTACTGCAGCAGCTAAATCATAAAGGACTTTTTCTGTGTCTTCCCAACCAATACACGCATCGGTAACACTTTGTCCATATGTTAATGCTTTTCCGTCAATAATATCTTGGCGCCCTTCGACCAAATTACTCTCTACCATAACGCCAAAAATATGTTTTGACCCTTGACTTACTTGGCGACATACTTCGCTACATACATCTAATTGTTTCTTGAATTGTTTCGAGCTATTGGCATGGCTAAAGTCAACCATCACATGAGGAATACGCCCACTCTTTTCAATGTCTTTGACCGTTTTCAAGACATCTTCTTCTGAATAGTTAGGACCTTTATCACCACCACGTAAAATGATATGGCAATCTGGATTTCCTTTTGTCGCCACAATCGCTGAATGACCAAATTTGGTAACTGATAAGAAATAGTGTGCTGCTTCGGCTGCACCAATCGCATCTAACGCAATTTTTACACCGCCATTCGTCCCATTTTTAAAGCCAACTGCACAAGAAAGCCCTGATGCTAATTCACGATGCACTTGTGATTCAGTTGTTCTCGCACCAATCGCCCCCCAACTCATAAAATCAGCGATATATTGTGGGGTAATCATATCTAAGAACTCGCCTGCAGATGGCACACCTAAATCATTAATATCTGATAATAATTTACGCGCCATGCGTAAACCATCATTTAACGCATAACTATTATCTAAATGGGGATCATTAATTAATCCTTTCCAACCAACCGTAGTACGTGGTTTCTCAAAATAAACTCGCATCACAATTTCTAGCTCGTTTTTTAGTGCTTCACGTAATACTTTTAACCGTTTCGCATACTCTATCGCAGCGTCTGGATCGTGGATTGAGCAAGGTCCAATCACCACTAAAAGGCGATCATCTTCTTGGTGTAAGATTTTGTGTACCGCTTGACGCGTTTCCTTTACCACTTTTGCAGCAATTTGGCTTGCTGGATATTTTTCTAATAAGGCGATTGGTGGTAATAATTGTTCTACTTTTGCAATACGAACATCATCATTTTCGATTCTAATATCTTTTTTAATTACAGCCATTGATTCACTCTCTTTTTGTATTTATGTACTACTAAAGTAGTTCAAATGCTAACATATGAATTTTTTATTTCAACTACTATTTAGTGATTATTCAAAACTTTTGCTGGTTGTAAGCGTGCTGCACGACTTGCTGGATAAAGTGAAGCTAACAAACTTAATAGTAATGTTGCGACAAAAACCAAACCAACATCACTCAGATGTAACTCACTAGGCATAAAGTCAATAAAATAAACACCATCAGATAAAATCTTGGTATGAAAAATTTTTTCAATGAGGTAAATAAGATTTGTCAGGTTTAATGCGACCAAAATACCCAATACTATTCCCCAAACACCCCCTTTCATACCAGAAAAAAGACCATACCACAAAAAAATATGACGAATAAAACGGCTATCTGCGCCTAATGTACGTAAAATTGCAATATCGCCTTGTTTATCTTTCACCGCCATCACTAATGTGGAAATAATATTAAAGCACGCAATCCCAATCACTAAAACCATCGCTAAATACATCACTGTTTTGATTAATGAAATATCTCGGTACATATAACCAAAACTATCAATCCAAGTATTTGCCATCAAACCTTGTGGATAGGTTGATAACGCAGAATAGTCAAACTGATTGACCAAAAATGGCGAGTTAATCGCCAATTCAACACCTGTTACTTGCATCTCCGTATAATTGAGATATTGCTGTGCAACGGCTAATGGAATAAATGCATAACTGTGATCGAGTTGTCCATCTAAACGCAAAATACCTGTAACTTGTAATCGATGACGTTCTGGTTGCGCCATTTTGCTCACATCATGTTCAGTTTGATCAGACACCAATAACGATACCCAATCGCCTACCTCAACGCCTAGATCTTGCGCGATTCCATAGCCAAGAATAATCCCTTCTTTTTGTTGTGAAAAGGTTTGCCAGCCCTGATTCAACACAAACTGCCCCATTGCACTAACCTGTTCCAACAACGCAGGTTCAACCCCTTTTACTTGAATAACTTTAAGCTTAGATCCTGATTCCGCTAGGGTGGTAAAAGACACATAGGGCGAAAAACCTTTCACTTCAGGATTATTGTGCAATGTTTGCTGTAATTGATGCCAATCTTCAATCGGCTGACGATCATATCCTGTAATACTAATATGAGGCACCACCGCTAAAATTCGTTGGTCAAGTTCACGTTGAAAACCATTCATTGCACTTAAACCAATAATTAACACCGCTACACCAAGCGCAATCCCTAACGTAGAAAACCACGCAATGAGCGATACCAAGCGATTTTTTTGTTTACCCCGCTGATAACGCCAACTGATTAAAAATGGTGTATTCATATATTTGCCTCCGCAGTCAATACACCATCACGCATCTGATAACGCTTTTGTAATTTTGCCGCTAAATTCAGATCATGGGTTACCAATAGAAACGCAATCTGTTTCTCGGCATTGAGTTGTTGAATCAATTCAAAAATGTGTTCCGTTGTTTTTTGATCTAAATTGCCTGTTGGTTCATCGGCTAACACTAAATCTGGGTTATTCACTAACGCTCTCGCAATCGCTACTCGTTGTCGTTCGCCACCTGATAAAGCTGATGGGCGATGCTGCAAGCGGTGTGCTAAGCCTACTGCATGCAACATCTCGGTTGCTTGTGCATACGCAGACTCTTTTTTCTCACCCGCAATTAACATTGGCATAGCGACATTTTCCAATGCAGAAAAATCTGCCATCAAATGGTGAAATTGATAAACAAATCCTAAATGCCGATTGCGTAATTTAGCCACTTGCTTATCAGACAAGCGTGATAATTGTTCACCATTTAACCAAACCTCGCCACTGGTTGGCTTATCTAAACCACCTAAGAGATGTAATAAGGTACTCTTTCCTGAACCAGAACTCCCTACAATCGCGGTTAAATCGCCACGTTGTACGGCAAAAGAGATCGCATTTAACACCGAAGTTGCTTTATCTCCCTCTTGGTAAACTTTTGATAATTGTTCACAAGCCAATAAAGCAGATGAATGTAAATTAGACATAGAATTACTCATAACGCAACGCCTCCGCAGGCTCGATCTTTGCTGCTCGATAAGCAGGATAAAGCGTAGAAATAAAAGATAAAGTTAATGAAAAGGCAATAATAAAAATAATCTGCTGCCAATCAATTTCACTTGGCAAAGCAAATCCATGTGGATTTAGCCAGAGTAATAATGGCGTTAAATAATGGGTGGCGACAATGCCCAATACTGTCCCGATCAATGTACTGAGGATACTGATCACCATACCCTGATAAATAAAAATGCGCATAATTTGCTGACGCGCTAAACCTTGCGTCTGTAAGATAGCAATTTCTCCTTGCTTATCCAAAACCATTAAACTCAATGAAGTAACAATATTGGCAATCGCCACTAAAATGATCAAGCCAACCAGTAAAGACATCATATTTTTTTCCATTTTAACTGATTGGAAAAATTCCCCTTTTTGCGCTCGCCAATCACTGATTTTCCACTCCTGATTTGAAAAATACTTCGGTAATTCAGTAATTAAAAAAGGATCTTGCAAAAATAGCCGTACGCCTTGCACCTGATCTGGTTTTAAGCGTAATAAACGCCCGACATCTTGTAAATTAGCAAAAATTTGATCATCTAAACTCCATTCTGGATAAATCGCACTGATTGTAAATAGGCGTTGTACAGGGATTCTCCCCAATGGGGTATAAACACTATTTTCAGGAATTAATAACCGAACTTTATCGCCGACAGTTAATTGATTTTGCTGTGCTAAACGTTGTCCAATAATTAAATTAAACTGATTAGCAGGCAATAGCTGCGCTATTGGTTCAATTAAAGAAGCTAATAACAAGTCATCTTGCTGTTGTCGCACACCAATTAACTGTGCAGCACTTAAACCGTTTGTACCTTGCAAAATCACTGGTGCTAGATTAATCGGTACTGCTTTATTCACAAAGGCTGGCAAATTTGGCAAGGTATTCTGTTGTGAAGAAAAAGGGTGATCTTGTGGTGTTATTATAGCTTGGGGAATATGCGATAACACATTCTGCTTTTGATAACTTTCTAGTCCGTTCATCACAGATAACACAATAATTAACGCCATAACGCCCAATATAATACCAATACTAGCGAGGCGTGTAACAAGGCGTCCGAAGCGATCACCACTTTTGGAACGCCAATAGCGTAATGCCACCATCAGTGGAACATTTACTGACATAATTTTCCTTATAATTTGTAATCAAATAACAGAATAAATCCGCTCATGCAACGTGAACGGATTTTCTATAATTCCCAATATATCAACAACCAATTACTTACCTGTTGCCACAAATTCTTCAATATTTTGCGTAACTTTATTGACTAAAGTAGTTACTGCCGAGTCAGATGCCCAAGCAATATGAGGAGTAATTAATAAATTTGGTAAACGCTTTGCCGCTTCCATTAATACATTACCTTTTTCTGGTGGTTCTTGACGCATCACATCAATCGCTGCACCAGAAAGTTTTCCTGACGTTAATGCGTCTAATAACGCTTGCTCATCAACTAATGGGCCTCGCCCAGTATTGATCAAAATTGCACCTTGCTTACAAAGTGCCAAAGTATCACGATTAATTAAATTTTGTGTTGTTTCTGTTAATGGGCAATGTAAGGTCAAAATATCTGCTTGTGCTAATACATCTTCAAACTTTGTGTAGCCTTCACGCACAATAGCTGCGCCACGATGTTCAGCATACAATACACGCATACCGACTAATTCGGCTAACCGCCCAATCTCACGCCCTAAATTCCCTCGCCCAACAACACCAAGCACTGAGCCTTTCACATCTTTAATTGGATAAGCAAAATAACAAAATTGTGAATTTTCTACCCACCGATCGGTTAATTGATCTCGATACCACCCCATCAGGCTATGGCGCAACGCATAAATCATTCCTAATACGTGTTCTGGCACCGTAACCGATGAATAACCTGTTACATTTTTTACAGTAATACCGAGTTCTTTTGCTGCCACTAAATCAACATTATTTGTTCCTGTTGCAGTAAGAGCAATCAATTTTAATTTTGGCAGTTGTGCCATGACTTCACGACTAAAAATGACTTTACTGGTTACCGCAATTTCTGCATCTTGCATTCGCTCAATGACTTGTGCTGCGGAAGTGTGTTCATATTCCACCCATTCATGTGCAAATTTCGGACGAGGAATTGAGATATGTTTTGGAATGGCTGTGCTATCTAAAAAAACAATTTTCATTACAGTCTCCTTATATCAATTTAGTAACAAAAATGCTTTCAAGATAACAATAAAACAGAGGGTTGCAAAGTAGAAATTATTAAATCAATCACTGCTGCTCAATTTCTCTTCCGTCCCTCTATTACTTGAATAAACATTAATTTGCTGTATCTAATTCAGCAAAACTTTTGACTAAATCATCTACCGCTTTCATTTGAGCAATAAATGGTTCTAACTTATCCAACGGTAGTGCTGATGGACCATCACACTTCGCTTTATCTGGATTTGGGTGCGCTTCTAAGAATAACCCTGCTAAACCAATGGCTAGCCCTGATCTTGCTAATTCTGTAACCTGCGCTCGGCGTCCACCAGACGCCGCGCCAAATGGATCGCGACATTGTAATGAATGAGTAACATCAAAAATGACTGGGCAACCTTTAGACACTTGTTTCATAATGCTAAACCCTAGCATATCCACCACTAAGTTATCATAACCAAAGTTTGTCCCTCGATCGCAAAGAATGACTTTGTCATTACCACATTCATGAATTTTCTCCACAATATTTCCCATTTGTCCAGGGCTTAAAAATTGTGGCTTTTTAACATTAATCACTGCACCAGTACGCGCCATTGCTTCGACTAAATCGGTTTGTCTTGCTAAAAATGCGGGCAACTGAATAATATCGACAACTTCGGCTACGGGTTGACATTGGTACACTTCATGCACATCAGTAATAATGTTTACCCCAAATGTTGTTTTTAATTCTGCAAAAATTTTTAGCCCTTCTTCCATGCCTGGTCCACGATAGGAATAAATTGAAGAACGATTTGCTTTATCAAACGATGCCTTAAAGACATAAGGAACATTAAGTTTTTCGGTTACTTTGACATACTGCTCACAAACTTGCATTGCCATATCTCGGCTTTCTAATACATTCATACCGCCAAATAGGACAAATGGCTTATCATTTGCAATATCAATATTGCCTAATTTAATGGTTTTATTCTGCATAAATTTTCCTTTAATTTATTGAAATGAATAAGGAATTTCTTGTAAATCTTGAAGTTGCAATTTTACTAATGGTACAACAGGATCTTCTGGGCATTGCTCAACAAAATATTGTAAATCGTGCACTGCCAAATGAAAACACTCCATATTGCCATACACCACTCCGCGATCGCGAATCTCATAAGGGTCCTCTGGCTCTTCACGTAAACGATGCTCAATTAGCGCGAGAGCTTGCTCATTTTTTCCCTCACGGATTAGCGCATTTTTCAACACTTGATAAACACGATCTTCTAGTTCCACAATATCAGCACTATCTATATATTCCGTAGTTAATTGTGTTCCAAAACCTAAATACCCTTCTAACCACGTTTTTAATAAATCATGCGACACATACTTGCCGTCCCATGGATTAATAAATGCCACTTCATCATCTACATCTGCTCTGAGTAAGAATTGTGTTGGAAAGTTGACGCCTGTAATCGGTAAATCATATTGCCCCGCTAAAAATAACACCATTGATCCTAACGCAGCTGGTGTTCCCTCTTTTGATTTAAACACACTTGATAACATCAAATTAGATGAGTAGAAATAAGTTTCTCGATCACAAAAAAACCCTTTTTCTCCATAAAAAAACTGCAATAGCAAATGAATCCGCATTTTCACATCAGTTTCACCATTAAAAAATAGCGCTAACTCTCTCGTTAAATGCCCCATTCGTCCATAAATACTGCTTTTTTTAAAATTAGGATCAACGATCTCATTTAAACGTACAATTTGTTGAAAAAGGTATTTTTTGCTTGCGACTCGGCGCTCATATTCTAATGCAATTTCTTCTGGCATTTTTTTATTCATTCTTGTTATTATCCATTCCATTGTGCAAAGGTAACACGTTGATTACCACCATAGTCTTTGATTGTTTGCACATTTTGCCAATGATATTGTTGAAATAATGTTTGCACTATCTCGGCTTGTTGCCAACCATGTTCAATCAACAACCAACCCTGTTGCTGAATAAATTCACTCGCTGTTTGAATAATATGCTCAATATCTGCTAAACCATCATTTTCTGCTACCAATGCCGATAATGGTTCAAAACGCACATCACCCTGCTGTAAATGAGGATCATCTTTTGCAATATACGGTGGATTACTCACAATAAGATCAAACTTCTTATTCTTAGATAATGCAGCAAACCAATTACTTTGGATAAATTCGACTTGTGATAACTGATTTCTCGCTGCATTTTGTTTTGCTAACTCCACCGCTTCGACAATCCTATCTACACCAAGTATTTGATATGTTCTATTTTGCTGTTGCAATTCATAGGCTAAGGCTAACGCTATCGCCCCTGTTCCTGTACCTAAATCCAATATTGCTAACTTTTCTTCTGCAGTAAACTGCTGAGCGATTAACGCCAATGCAGTTTCAACTAAACACTCTGTATCTGGACGAGGAATAAGCGTCTTATCTGATACCGCTAAATCTAATGTCCAGAAGCCTTTTTCACCAACGATGTAAGCAATGGGTTCCCCTTGTAAACGTCGTTGGACAAATTGATTTAAGATTTGTAATTGCTCAACAGATAATAATGTCTCCGCAAAAGCCATCAGTTGAGCCGATGACTTCTGTGTAACAAATTGTAATAACATTTGTGCATCAATCTTAGCATCAGGTACCGTTTCAATCACACATAGTTGTTGTATCGCCTGCTGTAGCCAATTTTGATAACTTAAGGCAGAATTACTCATTTTCTGACAAAGCAGCCAGTTGTTCTGCTTGATATTCCGTAATAATAGGTTGAATTAAATCATCAATTTTGCCGTTCATCACTTCGTCTAAACGATATAGCGTTAAGTTGATACGATGATCCGTTACTCGACCTTGTGGATAGTTATAAGTACGGATTTTATCTGAACGATCGCCAGAACCTAATAAACTACGGCGTGTATCGGCTTGCTCAGCTGCTTTACGCTCCTCTTCTGCCTGTACTAAACGAGAAGCTAACACAGACATCGCTTTTGCTTTATTTTTATGTTGTGAACGTTCATCTTGGCACTCCACTACGATCCCTGTTGGAATATGAGTAATACGTACTGCAGAATCCGTAGTATTAACGTGCTGCCCACCTGCACCAGATGAACGATAAGTATCGATCCGTAAATCAGCTGGATTAATTTCTGGTAAAGCAGATTCTGGTAATTCAGGCATCACAGCAACCGTACAGGCAGAGGTATGGATACGCCCTTGTGATTCCGTTTTTGGTACACGTTGCACACGGTGTCCACCAGATTCAAATTTCAACTGTCCATAAACACTCTCACCACTGATTTTTACAATGATTTCTTTATAACCACCTTGCTCACTCTCATTCGCGCTTAGCACTTCTGTCCGCCAGCGTTTGCTTTCTGCATAACGGCTATACATTCTGAATAAATCACCTGCAAAAATACCTGCCTCATCACCACCTGTTCCTGCACGAATTTCTAAATAACAGTTATATTCATCATTAGGATCTTTAGGCAGCAATAAAATTTGTAATTGCTGCTCGCTTTCCTCAATTCCCACAGTACAAGAAGCGATCTCTTCTTCCGCCATCTCTTTCATACTCGGATCATCAAGTAAAATTTTCGCCTCTTCTAAATCGTTATTTAACTGTTTCCAACGAGAAAAACATTTCACGACATCTTCTAGTTGCGCATACTCTTTTGAATATGCACGAAACTTTTCTTGGTCATTGATTACTGAAGGATCACCAAGCAGTGCTTGCAACTCTTCATAACGTTCATCTAAGGTTTCTAATTTACTAATAATTGAGGCTTTCATCATGCACCTTTGTTGTTATTGTCAATATATGCTTCAGTCAAAAATCCGCTTATTCTAACGAAAAACCTAACAATGAAAAAGACGATAGAAAAATTTATTTTTTCCTAACTAAGAATGATTATTGTATAACTTGATTGAATATTATCTTCATTAACATTGAATTGCCCCTTATTGATTCACCCTTTATTGTTCTGTCATCTCTAATCAAACGATCTTCTCACAGCTCGTAATCTTATGACGAAATAGTTACTATTGCGCGCAAAAAATGAGCTATTGGTCTAAATATAGACTTAAAGTGTAAAAAAAGGATTACATTGTAAAAGGTTTTTTATAGAATTTGCCCGTCATTCACAATTAGCGAGACATTTATAATGAAAAACAAAACGTTAGGCAGTTCTCTCATTGTTGCGGGAACAACCATTGGAGCAGGCATGCTAGCAATGCCATTAACCTCTGCCGAAATGGGGTTTACTACCACTTTATTATTGCTCTTTATTTTATGGGTATTACTTTCTTATAGTGCTTTACTCTTTGTAGAGGTTTATCAAAAAGCAGCACGCAAAGATGCTGGAATCGCAACCTTAGCCGAACAGCATTTTGGTCTCATCGGTCGGCTCTTAGCAACCCTTTCTTTAGTCATCTTTATGTATGCTATTTTAACCGTGTATTCACTTGGTGGTGGTGATCTGTTCACGCCTTATTTCACTTTTGCTGGAGAACACGCTAACACCTTAGCTATTCTTGTATTTGTGGTTTTATTTGCCATTATCGTTACTATTGGAACAAGTGCCGTTGATGGTTTTACACGCCTCTTATTTATTGCAAAATTAATTGCGTTTGGATCGGTATTATTCTTAATGTTACCAAAAGTTACAGTAGCTAATCTTGGCGCAATGCCGTTACATCATTTCTTAATTATTTCTGCAAGCCCTGTCTTCTTTACCTCTTTTGGCTTCCATGTGGTTATTCCAAGCATTAATAATTATTTAGATGGCGATATTCGCCGTTTACGTATTGCCATTATTGGTGGTACTGCTATTCCTTTAGTTGCTTATATTCTGTGGCAAATGGCAACACATGGTGTATTTGAACAATCACAATTTGTGCAAATTATTCGTAATGATCCAACATTAAATGGCTTAGTTGAAGCTACGTATCAAGCAACAGGTAGCCTCTTTATTAGCTGGATTGTGCGTACATTCTCAGTACTCGCTTTGATCACCTCATTTTTAGGTGTTTCTTTAGCATTAGTAGATTGCTTAGACGATCTGTTAAAACGCATTAATATTAAGGCTTCTCGCATTAGTCTAAGTTTGCTTACTTTTGTGCCAACTTTGTTATTTGCAATCTTCTATCGTGATTTTTTAGCTGTACTCACTTACGCAGGGCAAATGTTCACGTTTTACGGTCTAGTGCTACCAGTCGGTATGGCTTGGGTCTTACGTAGAAAATATCCTGATTTACCTTATCGTGTCATCGGTGGTAATCTCGGATTATTCATTGCATTATTATTAGGACTGCTCATTATGAATGTGCCATTCCTAATTTCCGCTGGTTATTTACCACCAGTTGTAGGCTAGCCTATTCATTGCTTACTAGCATTTTTGCGATAACAATATTTATCACATTTAGTAATAAATAATGAAATAAGAAACCACTTTTTGACATGATTGACGCTAACTAAGCATCAAAAACAAAAAGTGGTTTATTTATTTTTCAACTCGCTAAGGCTAACAACTCTTTTGCATTGGCTAATGAAGTTTGTGTAACTTGACTTCCACCTAATAAACGTCCAATTTCCTCAATTCGCTCATCATTATTTAATAGCATCACTTTGCTTTCTGTCTTACCCGCTTTGCTAAACTTCTCTACTTTATAATGTTGATGCCCATGTGAGGCAACTTGTGGCAAATGCGTAATACATAAAATTTGTACTTTTTCACCTAATGTACGCAGTAACTTTCCAACAATACTTGCCGTTGCACCACTAATTCCCACATCAATTTCATCGAAAATAATAGTAGGTACAGCACTTTTATCTGATGTTAATGTTTGTAACACTAATGCAATACGTGATAATTCACCCCCAGAGGCATTTTTATGTAATGGTTGCGCTGTCTGCCCTAAATTACTCATCAGCATAAAGGTTACTTGATCAAAGCCATTTACCGTAACTTTTTCTCTATCTATTGAACATTGAATATCAAACTCAGCATTTTCCATTGCCAACTGTTTAATTTGTTGAGTAACCGATTTTGCTAATAAAATTGCCCCTTGTTGGCGACGCTCAGATAATTGTTGTGCAATTTGTAATACGTTTTGATAGGCTTGCTGCTCTATCGCAATTAAACATTCTTCACCATCAATATAATCAGCTAATTGAGTATATTCTTGTTTCAGTTGTTGATGGTGATTCACTAACTCAGTTACCTCAACTCGATGTTTTTGAGCTAACTGCAATGCTTGCTTAATACGCATTTCAGTGTGGACTAATAACTCAGGATCATCTTCAATACGATAAGCTAAATGTTGTACTTCTGAAAATGCCTCTTGGATATAAATTTGCGCTTGTTGTAACAGCTGTTGTGCATTATTAAACTGCTCATCAGCTTCAACTAATTCATCTACATAATGGGTTGCTTTATTTAATAAATTCTCAATATTGGCAGTTTCATTTTCTGCAAGTAATTGCAAGACAGCTTGTGAACCTCGATTTAACAGATCACTATTCGCCAACCGCTTTTGTGTACTGTCTAACTCTTCAAACTCACCTGCTTTTAAAGCAAATTCATTTAACTCTTCAATTTGGTAATGTAACAACTGTTTTCTTGCTTCATTTTCCGCACATTTTTGCCGAAATTCGGCTAAATTACGTTGCTGTTTTTTCCAATGATAAAACCGATCAGATAATTGCTGTAACAAGCTCTGATTATGACAAAATGTATCTAATAACTGTAATTGATATTCTGGTTTTAGTAGCCGCTGTGAAGCGTGTTGCCCACTAATTTGAATTAATAATTCTCCTAATTCTCTTAATTGTGCTGCAGGAACAGGTTGATTATTAATAAAACCTTTCGAACGTCCATCTACATTAATAGTACGGCGTAAAATACATTCTTCTGGATTATCTTCATCATTCAATTCATGCGCTTTTAACCACTGCTGTGCAGCGGGATTATCTTGAAGCGAAAAAACCGCACTAATATCAGCTCTTCCTTCACCAGAACGCAACATACCACTATCAACACGCTGCCCTAAACAGACTTCTAACGCATCTAATGCAATAGATTTGCCAGCCCCTGTTTCTCCTGTAACCACAGACATACCACAGGCAAAATCAAGTGTAAGCCGATTTACAATCGCAAAATTATTAATTTGTAATTGAGTAAGCATAAGAAACCCTCCAATACTGTATAAATATCAGTATATACTGTTTTTTTATACAGTAAAGTATTTCTTTGCTAATTTAGAATAATTTTTTTAGCCAACCTAATTTCGAACTCAAGATGTTGTAATAATTATAATCTTCTAAATGCAATAATTTCATGCGTAGATCACTCTTCTTTACCACAATCACATCATCAATACAGAATGGAATATTGACTTGACTATCACAGCTCACTTCCAGTTGTCGGATATTATATTGAGCAAAACGGAAATGTAATTTACTGTCGCCATCTACCACTAATGGGCGAGAGGAAAGCGTATGCGGAAACATTGGCACTAAAGTAATCGCATTTAATAATGGCGTCAAAATTGGTCCACCAGCAGACAGAGAATAAGCGGTTGAGCCCGTTGGCGTGGCAATAATTAGCCCATCTGAACGTTGTGAAAAACAGAATTTATCGTTGATATAAACTTGGAAATCAATCATATGCACAATTTTTGCTGGGTGAATAACCACCTCATTAATCGCTTGATTTGCGGCAATCACTTCTCCATTACGCACCACATTCACATCTAACAAAAAACGCTCTTCAACAAAAAAGACTCCTCGATCTAAACAAGCAGAAAGTTGTGCATATACTTGGTCTGGGTCAATATCAGTAAGAAAACCTAAATTGCCTCGATTGATGCCGATTAATGCCGTGTTATAACGTGATAATACTCTTGCTTTCCCGAGCATATTGCCATCACCACCAATCACAATTACAAGCTCCGCCGCGGCACCAATTTCCTCTAACGTTGCAATATGTTGCGCATCTAACTTGAGTGCTTGTCCCACTTCTGGCTCAACTAAAACGTGATAACCTCGATGACGAAGCCAGATAAATAAATCTTGATGCATTTGCAAACGATCATCATGGCGTGGTTGTCCAACCACTCCAATCGTTCTAAATGAACGGTGCAATGAATGACGATGCTCCTTTATATTAAACTCTTGCATAACAATTACCCAGTTGATACTGTTTCAATCCTTGAATTGCGCCAAATGAGGCATATATTAGCACAACTTTTGTCGATAAATTTGACTTAATCACTATCTGAACGTGAATAATTAGCGGCAATAGTGTTTTTTTGTTAAACTAGCTGATGTTAAAGCATCTATTTGATTTTGGAGAAAACTATGTCTGAACAACAAACAGCAAATGAAGAAAAAGTAATGGCAAACGAAGAATTACAAGATACAACGACTGAAAATCCTCAACCAGAAAACATTGCTGAAGAAACTGATCCATTAACGGAAGCCCTCGCGAAAATTCAAGACTTAGAAAGCCAATTAGAAGAGGCAGCAAAAAAAGAACAAGATATTTTATTAAGAACACGTGCAGAAATTGATAATATTCGTCGTCGTACCGAAGCAGATGTTGAAAAAGCACATAAATTTGGGTTAGAAAAATTTGCTAAAGAAATTTTAAATGTTATCGACAACTTAGAACGTGCAGCCTCTACCCCCAATACCTCTGAAGATGAAAGTGTAAAAGCACTATTTGATGGCGTAGAACTTACCTTAAAAGACCTACTTTCTACCGTTGCTAAATTTGGCATTGAACCTGTTGGTGTAGTTGGTGAAACGTTTAACCCAGACCTACATCAGGCTATTTCAATGCAGCCAGCAGAAGGCTTTACCACCAATCAAATCACCACAGTATTGCAAAAAGGCTATTTATTAAATGGTCGGGTTATTCGCCCTGCAATGGTGATGATTGCAGCATAATTATATAATTTAATTAGGAAAAATAGAGGATTGGGTAGTACTTGCTCAATCCTTTTAATTTTCTATCAAGAATTCAGCATTTCTCCATCTAAAAAGGTTTCTTTTACCCTTACTATCTTCCCCTCCTCTTTCTTCTACCCCCTTTGCCCTTTGCCCTTTGCCCTTTACCTTTCTTCCCTTGCCGTAAGGCGCGGGTTTGAACGGCAAGACTGGTGGCTGTTTGGGGAGGATATGGTGTGTTTAAAAATTGAGGTTTTTTAAGCATGTCCTTTCTTATAGGCACATCGCGTGTACATATAAGAAAGGACAGCTTTCGCTGTCCTTGTTGGTTTAGTAGTCAACACCTCTTAAACTTTGGATTAATCTGTCTTTGCGGAGGACTCTATTTCTGTCCTTTCCTGCGACATTCTCTATCCCGTTTAACTTACTACGCTCTTTGAAGAATGCAGTGATTGCCTCAGCATCTTTGATGTTGAACTCTGCATACGGTATTTCCATCCCATGCTCAAACTTCCACTTCCCTGTAGCTAATGCCTCTGGGCATGGAAAAGATACCTTGTCAGGGTTTATCTTACCTTTCGCCTTTTTTGCCTCGTCGTCACGGATTCTATCCTCATTTCTGAGATTCTCCTGTTCCATGAATCGGAGTAAGTTTTTGATGGCAGGTGCACATTTATCACGCACCGCTTTCTTGGTTTCGAGCAATTCATACTCTTCTTTCAGAGCATCTATTTGCTCTGAAAGTTTTCTTATATCGTTCGCATATGGGCGTTCGTCCGGATTCGCTGGGTTTAGTCTTCTAAACTCTTCTTCCTCTAAATCACGAAGCTTTCTCCACCCATATCCTTGAGTTGTTACGCATACCGCATAACCATCTTTTTGGTAAACCTCTTCGGTTTCCTCACCGAACTTGAATTCAGTGCTTAATATTTCCGCGTTCAAGCGTTTCCATGCCTGTGTCGCGGTTGATTTCTTATGGAATACGACCGCGTTGATACAGTCCTTGACTAACCCCCATGCCTTGAAACGATATAGCGCTGGGATGTCCACGTCATCAATGGACGCTTTTCCTCCATTTACCACCGGCGCATGACCTGTATGGTCTGGGAGTAGGACTACATCTAATGTTGGATACGCCAGTTTGTACCAATCTTGTCCCCCTTCCGGTGTCCCGAATAAGGCTACTGAATATATATCGTCGAACACAAATTCGATTTTTCCATTGGCTTTTCGCAGCCATTCAAGGGCATTTGACACATTGTCCATAGCTCTTTCGATGTCTCCGCCTACTATGGCGATGATGTCATCATCACTCAAACCCTCATAGAGGATGCTATTAAACCCTTCTACAAGTTGGGTACGGTAGATGTCCCGTACCTCTTTTTTGGCTTGTGTCCAGCCATCTCTATCTACGTTGCGTTGTTTGAACGCTGCATCCAAGTGGTTTAGAAGCTCTATCATGTGCTCTTTGTTGTTGACAGGGTTGTTGAATTGGTTTATTGTGTTCATAGTTGATACCTCGTTATTTAATAAATTATTTATTGAATGTGTATTGACTGTTTGTTCACCGCTAGGTGCAACTAGCGGTGAACTTTTAATTTCAGTAGTCATATAAAACTCCTTATAGATTACCTAAGTTGAGCTGGAGTAGTTCCCAGCTTTCTTCTTCTCTCATCATGTCGATAAGAGATTCCATTGACACCTCACACCCGAATTCCCATTCAGGTTGATTGTCATACTCGCCGTCTCCGAATTGATAGACGGCACCGTATTCACTGACAAATTCCATGTCAGCGTCAATCTCAACAGCGTTGTTGCTGTTAATCATTAATTCGATTTCGTTATTGGTTTTCATATTTGTTTCTCCTATAAAAGTGAAAACCCTGCACGGGATTGCGCAGGGTTACGTTTTCAATTACAATCAAAGGTATCAGTGGGGTGGATGGCTACACCCCACTGGTCTGATTATCAATACATCTTAATCAAGATGTATCCTGTTATAATCAGGGCTATCAGGATTCGCAACGTTTCGTCCATGATAGTCTCCTTTGGTTGTTGCCCTACGCTTAACGGTGTAGGGCTTCCCGTTGTTTAGCACGTTGCTAAACACATCAGCTACTGCTATGGCTGGCAGTAGCAAAGACATAAGGCATAGGCGACAATAGCAAAGACATACACATACTGACCTATGCCTTTATAATTTTTGGCAGTAGGTTCAAAAGCCTAAATTTGACTTTTTGTACAGAAAAAGCAAAAGGAACAGGCACCCACTTTTCTGCGCGCCACCCATATAAAATGAAATATTTCCCCTGACACATTTCAAACGACATTCTTCAACCGTCATTTTTCAAATGGCATTTGTTGACTTACTAATGTCATATGTCGGATAATCTATGAAAACGGAGGGTAAATTATGAAAAAGACAGTGATAAGCGCTGCATTGCTTGCTACGGCGGTAGCAGGACACTCTACGGCTGCAACACCGCTACGAGATATTACAGAAAGCATCACATCTGTTCGCCAACTCCTTGACTACAACGCTGATATTGAACAAATATTTATCGCTGTTGACCGCCTTACACAATCACTCGGTACTGTAAACGCCAAACTAAAAGCGAGTGGGTATAGAATCAACGACGAAAGGTTTGAGTTACTATTATTAGCAAGAGAGCTTATCAAGGTATCATCGAAGTCGGTTGTTGATAAGTATGAAGAAGAAATATATACCATCTACAATAAACGTTATCGTGCGTTCTCTAGTGCGGTATTCCAATTTGACACTACGATATATAAAATCCGTGAAAAGAAAGGGTTAATAAAGACCGTCAATGTTGAAGGGCTATCATTAACAGAAGAAGATTTACTAGAAGTATCCAAAGCGGCTATCGAGAACACAAAACGGTATGAAAATCATCACGCTTAACCAGCATTTAACCTCGTTCCCCAAAATAGATGTTTTTGCACGTGGTTTGGCATTGTTCGAGGAATCTGGTAAGCAAACATACCCTAGTTTTCTCGGGCATTATGGTGATTTGAACAATAACGCTGGTGCGAAAGACAGTCAAATTGAGAAACTGCATATTGCACTATCCGATGCTGACTACAATCTAAAAACATGGCGCTCACCTAACGGTTATCACCGCACTTGTGATAATTTTCTTGTTTATGTTCGTCATTACTTCCACGATGAGTATTACCAAATATTAGACATTGTTACACCTAATGCGCATACTAAAATTGACAGTATCGTACATGTCATCATCGATTACGCAGAAAAGTTCCATTCACTAGAATTGAGCAGTCTCAAAACGCTCCCGTTCTATACCGTTAAAGGGTATAATTCGACGAGTAGCATATGAAAGAATTCAATCATTTCTTGAAAGGGTTTGGTTCAATAATTAACCTCACACCTGCGACATCTAAAAAGACCTTAGTCGGTAATAAACCCGACCCATACAAATACACCTATGAAGCCTGGAAAATGACAGGTGCCCTCATGCGCCAAACGATGTCACAAATCGACCAAGAAAAAGACAATCCGAATTTCAAATAACCCTTTTATGTGATCGAAGTCTGGTTTTAGAAAAACAAGAATTGATTTCCCGAAAAATTTTTATAAAAATTTCTCTGAGGACTTTTACTTATGGAGAGATTTTATGGGTCTTTTAGGGTGGTTAAGAAACACTCTTGGTTTTGATGACCTAAAGAAACAATCAGATGCCGCTATTGCAGCATGCGTCGATGTCATACACGATCTTGAGAAAATAAACAAAGAGCTAAAAGAAAAGGTTGAACATTACGAGTCAGTCACACTACCCCATCTAAAAAATAGGATAAGCGGATACACAAACCGTGATATACCCGAGCTGCAAAGTAAAATTAAAAAATACGAAGAACAGATAATACCCGACATGCAGAAAAAAATAGATGAATATTATAGTAATATGAAACGGTATGAAGATGGTGTTGACGGAATTATTGATTCTTATGTTGAAGATAATAAAAAGCTAACACACGACCTGTATATTGCAAACTGTAAAGTTTCTTCACTCGAGACAAAGCTAGCATCTATGCAAAGGCGTTTTCAGCGTGCTCTCCTACTTCTTGTTACTGGAAAAACGAAAAATCAGGTAGACGAGATTGAAGAATTCATAAATTCCCCACTAAACCTGAATGATGTGAATGAACCGTACATCACAACACTTGCTCATGTCAATACTAGAACAGCATTTAAGATGCGACATGATAGAAGACCCCTTCACATTGATTATCCGTATAACAATGAATACGAGGATGCCGATTCTGATACTTATTCTGTATATAACACTGATGAAGATTCGCATTACGAGTTCGGAAAATACGAATTGTATTTGTGTGTTCTTGGTTCTGACTATATCGACTGTAGCTACGCTCAATACGCAGAATACATTGATGAAATATTTTATATACCTTCTGATGTTTATGAAAACGGTTATGAGGCGATTAGATATGAAATACATAAACAGATAGCTGATTGCGATTCTGATTTGGGTCTTCCAGAAGACTTGAGAATAATGAATGAAGACGATTTTAAAAACGCGTACTATTCAAACTAAAATACTGAAGGAGATTCTATGGAATACATAAGCACCTTACTGCTCGATGACATATACGATTTTATTGATGAGGTATTCGACCCCTCTGATAAACTGGTATTTGCCACCCTTGTCGACAACGAAAAACTTGAGAATGTGCATAGGGTGCAGAAAATAGAAACTGGCGATGATGGTGTTACCAAATATATCATCGCAGAAGATGGTATTCGTTTCACATTAGACAATTTTCTACTCAGTAAAGACCCTATTGCCGGAGTATCAGCAGAAGCACTTCCTAAATATGAAAAGAAACGGGCTGAGTTAGCAGCGATGGGGTATGACAAACGCAAAAATAAGCGGTTTACACTCGAGGATGAATTGGATTTTAAGGCTATGGAGGAAATCGAAGAGGCAAATAGAGAAGCTGAACGACTGTTAGAAGACTCTATGTACGACCAGATATACGGGCCAATCGACCGTAAAATCAAAGAATATGAAGAATTGTGTGATAATGCCCCCCCAAAATGGTCTCCCAGACGATGAAATTGATGAAGGGCTTAGGGCTCTTGATGATGACTTGTTCATAAAAGACGGCGAAGTTATAGTCAGAGTTGAAGATATTACTGATAAATATAAACATGAACAGTCGCTTTGGAGGTTTAGTATTCCGAAAGAAATATACGAGCAGCCTGACAAATCCAAAAAAGTTGAGTATATAGAAAGTCGCATCATGGACCGTTTCGCGTATGAAAGTGATGTCGGAATAACGATCCGCCGTTTTTGTCATGCTTTTTTCGTTAGGATAGCAACAAAGGTTAAAGTGAATGATGGTTTCGATTATTTATTCGATGACACCATAGACGATAGCTTTACGTACAGCAAAGAATTAAAGCAGTGCATAAAAACATATTTTAACAACCATAATACACCCATAACGAAAGACAGGATTAACCATATAGCTTGGTATCTAAAGCTCTTACATCCGTCGTCATACGATAAATTATATGAACACATATACTTGACTCCGCCGTATGACATGATAAGGCTTGACGAATAGAACAACAACCCCATTGCTAAATAGCAGAGGTGTATTATAGTCGACTAACCCCACATAAACAAAAACCCCGCTAAATGGCGGGGTTTCCGTTTCTTATTACCGCAAAGTAATGTAATCGCTTTTGATTTAACACATTTCAGTGTTCATCTTTTCAACACACAGAGCCTTTTATCGGCTCTGACATATTGATTGGATTCATCTTGCTCTACTCTTTAACGGAATGTCAATAAAAAGAAAAACCCTCATCTGTTGCCAGTGAGGGGGGGGGGGAGTATTTATTTATATCTAAAGTCATTTAGTTAGTTAAAAAGTAAAATTATTCTTTTTGCTTTTCTCTTTTTCACAATACTTGCACCACAACCAATATCCATTAGAATAGAACCTCTTTCTTACTCAGCTAGGAACCTATCGTGATTAATCAAACAACTTTACGCCTTGCGCTAATTTCAGGAGTAACGCTATTATTTGTTGGTTGTGCAACAAATGAGCAATTTACTGCGCCAGAAGTTACGCTACCGCATTCCAGTCCTGTCTGGCAACAACACCAACAAGCAGTAAATGCTATCAATCATTATGCGGCAGATGGTCAATTAGGTTATATTGGTAACAATAAACGTTTTTCTTCTTCATTTCATTGGCAATATCTTGGTAAACAGCATTACCGCCTATTTTTCTCTTCCTTACTTAGCCGTAGTACATTAACGATTGAAAAAACAGCTAATAATACAGTGATTTTTGATAATAACGGAAATCACTACGCCAACCAAGATATTCACCAATTATTACAAGATGTGATTGGCTTTGATTTTCCTGTGGAAGAGTTTCCAAATTGGATCAAAGGTTTACCGAGTGGAACACAAAACTATGTAATCAATCAACAAGGCTTACTGAGCCATTTTACTTATCAATGGCAAGGCGAAAACTGGCAAGCTCAATATCTGAATTATCATCAAAGTGTATCGCCAACATTGCCTGAAAGTTTATTAATTAGTAGCCCTAGTAAAAAATTAAAAATTCAAATTAAAACGTGGAAATTTTAATGAAAGATGTAACTTCTTGGTTTAGCAAGAGATTTCGTTTTCCTTGCCCAGCAAAATTAAATCTCTTCTTATATATTAATCAACGTCGTCCTGATGGTTATCACGAATTACAAACTTTATTTCAATTTCTGGATTATGGCGACTGGTTAACTGTTAGTATTAATCCCACTGGTGAAATTATTTTGCCAGATCAATTAGATGGTGTTGCATTAGCAGATAATCTTATCTATCGGGCAGCTAAATTATTACAACAAACCACACAATGTAAATTAGGCGCTACTCTGCGTTTAGAAAAGCATTTACCGATGGGAGGAGGTGTCGGCGGTGGATCATCTGATGCCGCCACGACTTTAGTTGCCTTAAATTTTTTATGGCAAACTAATCTTTCTATTCAGCAGTTAGCTGATCTTGGTTTACAGTTAGGTGCAGATGTACCAATTTTTATTCATGGTAAAGCGGCTTTTGCTGAGGGAGTTGGAGAAAAAATTACCTATTGCCTGCCAGCAGAAAAATACTTTGTAGTTTTAAAACCAGATGTTTCCATCTCGACCGCAAAAATATTTCAAGATCCAAACTTACCTAGAGCAACACCAAAACGATCTTTGGAGAGTTTACTTTCTGCTGTTTATACAAACGATTGCGAAAAAGTTGTGCGAGATCATTATCCTGAGGTTGAACAAGCTATTCAGTGGTTGGTACAATATGCACCGACCCGTTTAACTGGGACTGGCGCGTGTATTTTTGCCGAATTTGATTCTCAAGATCGTGCCTTAACCGTATTTCAACAACGCCCAGCTAACTTAACAGGGTTTGTTGCAAAAGGGGTAAATGAATCGCCTTTATATCTTGCCCTAAAAGAAATACAGAAAACACTTTAGTGGATTGTTTTACAATCTGAATATTCAATCACCAATACTGAGGTTTACAATGCCTGATATTAAGCTGTTTGCTGGTAACGCAACACCAGAACTAGCAAAGAAAATTTCTGAACGTCTTTATACTTCTCTTAGTGATGCAATCGTTGGTCGTTTTAGCGATGGCGAAATTCAAGTGCAAATCAATGAAAATGTTCGTGGTTCCGATGTGTTTATCGTGCAATCCACTTGTGCACCAACCAATGATAATTTAATGGAATTAGTTGTGATGATCGACGCGTTACGCCGTGCTTCTGCTGGTCGTATTACTGCAGTAGTGCCTTATTTTGGTTATGCTCGCCAAGATCGTCGTGTCCGTTCTGCACGTGTGCCAATTACAGCAAAAGTCGTTGCAGATATCCTCTCTAATGTTGGCGTTGACCGTGTATTGACTTGTGATTTGCACGCTGAACAAATTCAGGGTTTCTTTGATGTTCCAGTAGATAACGTTTTTGGTTCGCCTGTATTAATCGACGACATTTTGAAAAAACAAGATTTAGAAAATCCAATCGTGGTTTCTCCAGATATTGGCGGTGTGGTGCGTGCGAGAGCAGTTGCTAAATTATTAAATGATACCGATATGGCGATTATTGATAAACGCCGTCCACGTGCTAATGTTGCTCAAGTCATGCATATTATTGGTGATGTGGCTGGTCGTGATTGTATCTTGGTCGATGATATGATTGATACTGGTGGCACCTTATGCAAAGCAGCAGAAGCCTTAAAAGAGCGTGGGGCAAAACGTGTATTTGCTTATGCAACCCATGCGGTATTCTCTGGTGCAGCAGCAAAACATATCGCAAGTCCTGCATTAGATGAAATTGTGGTAACGGATACGATTCCACTTCGTCAAGAAATTATTGCCTTAAATAAAGTAAGAATATTAACATTGTCTGGTATGTTGGCAGAAGCTATTCGCCGTATCAGTAATGAAGAATCTATTTCTGCAATGTTTAATTAATTTCTTTTTTCAAAAACCCTGCTTTATAGCAGGGTTCTTTTCTTACTAGCCTATTCCAATAATAGCAAAAAATCTGCTACGGTATGGAATGATCCAAATAACAAAATTAAGTCTGTTTTACCACTCTGATTTAACGTATATTCCACACCCTGTAACATTGATGTTACTGCGATAGAATTCAGGACTTGATCATTTTTTTTGGCTATCACATTTAGTTTACTTTGTAACTGCTCTGCTGATTGTCCTCGCTCTCCTGCTAATGGTACACACACCCAATCGGCAATAAGTGGTAACAGCGGTAATAAGACCCCTTCTGCATCTTTATCTTGTAATACGCCACATACCGCATAAATCTTGCTGTAATTCCTTTTTTGCTGTTGTAACTGAGAGGCTAAATAACGTGCTGCGTGTGGATTATGCCCAACGTCCAGCACAATTTGTGGCATTTGTTTCGCATCTAAACCAAAACGTTTAGCCAGTTGCTGGCGTTGTGCCACATTTAAAAATTGAAAACGCCCCGCTAATTCTACTGTTGCCAAACTTTGTCGAATTATCTGTGCTTCAATGTTAAACGGTAAAAATTGCAATGCAGCTAACGCAGTAGCGGCATTTTGCAGTGGAATATGACAAAGCGGTAAATCCTGCCAACTTTGCTGATGAGATTGCCAATGCCAACTATCTTGATTTAGTTGATAGTTAAAATCTTTTCCTCGATACAATGTTGGGCAATGTAATGCCTGTGCGTGTTGTTTAATTGATTCTGGGCAATCAGGTTCCCCGACAACCAGCGGTGTATTTTTGCGACAAATGCCCGCTTTCTCAAAACCGATCTTTTCTCGGGTATCTCCAAGAAACGCCACATGATCAATATCAATCGAAGTAATAATCGCTAAATCAGTATCGATAATATTTGTTGCATCAAGGCGTCCCCCTAAGCCAACCTCAAGAATAATCACATCTAATTGCGCCTGTTGAAATAGCCAAAGTGCCGCTAAGGTACTAAATTCAAAATAAGTTAATGATGGGGTACGTTGTTGTTCAATCGTCGCAAATGCTAAGGTATGTTGTTGATCATCAAGTTCTTGTCCTTGAATACGCACTCGTTCGTTATAACGTAAAATATGTGGCGAGGAATACACGCCAACACGATAACCTGCATTAAGTAAGATAGTTTCTAATAATCGGCAGGTTGTTCCCTTACCGTTCGTCCCCGCTACCGTAATCACAAACGCATTGGAATGTAATAAATCTAATTGTTGGGCAACATGTTTAATTCGCGTTAACCCCATATCAATATTTTTGCTATGTAAATGTTCTAAATAGCTTAACCACTCCCCTAATGGTGAATTTACGTTTAAATCTTTCTGTATCATACCGTTATCCTTAGTTTGTGCTTGCGTATCATAGTGAATATTGCCTAAAATCGCCAGCTGTCATTAATGATTTCTTGAAGAATAAGGATAAAACCATTATGTCGTCTTTACTAATTGCTATTCTGTGCAGTGTCGCAGTGAGTGTATTTTTAAAAATCGCACGCAGCCAACAAATTATGATTTCACAAGCGATTGCCTGTAACTATCTGATGGCAAGTACCCTAACCTATTTTGTGTTACAGCCTGATTTTATGGGGTTATCATTTAGCGATGCGATTCGTCAAAATGAACATAGTGCAATTTTTCTCTTACTTGGATTTCTCTTACCAACAATCTTTTTAGTGATGGCAAAAGCAGTAGAAATTAGTGGTATTGCTCGTGCAGATGCGGCACAACGCTTATCGCTATTCTTACCCATTCTGGCTGCGTTTTTGTTTTTCCACGAAACCTTAACACCACAAAAAGGCTTGGCGATTTTTTGCGCTTTCCTTGCTTTATTTGCCTTAGTATTTAAATCAAGCCACCAAGCACATAGCGGCAATGGAATCAAAAGTTTCTTATTCTTGGTTCTCGTTTGGTTTGGTTATGGTGTGATTGATATTCTCTTTAAACAAATTGCAAAATTTGACGTTGCCTTTCCATTTGCGCTATTTACTTCTTTTGTGATTGCTGGCTGTTTTATTTTTGCCTATTTAATTTTTACCAAAACACGTTGGCAAGGGAAAAGTATGCTGGCTGGGTTAGTACTAGGGGGATTAAACTTCCTCAATATTTTGTTCTATATTAAAGCGCATCAACAATTAAGCGAAAATCCATCGCTGGTGTTTGCTGGCATGAATATTGGGGTAATGATCTTGGGGGCAATGATTGGTCTAGTTGGCTTTAAAGAAAAACTGAATAAAATTAACTTTATTGGTATTGGGTTAGGGGTTGCGGCGATTATTTTGTTGTTAGTGCCTGTTTTATAAAAATAAAATGGCTTCTCATATTGAGAAGCCATTTCTAATTATTTCTTCGATTTCTTAATAAATTTCATCAATCTTCTACGTTTACGCAACTGATTTGGCGTTAATGTATTCCGTTTCCCCGCATAAGGATTTTCCCCATCTTGGAACAACAGACGAATTGGCGAACCAATAATTTGCAAACTACGGCGATAATAATTTGATAAATAGCGTTTGTAAGAGTCTGGCAATTTATCAACTTGGTTACCATGGATCACAATAATTGGTGGGTTATGACCACCTGGGTGAGCATATTTTAATTTAATTCTTCTTCCCGAAATCATTGGCGGTTGATGTTCATCTGTCGCCATTTGCAAAATACGAGTTAACAATGAGGTAGAATAGCGTTTGGTGGCTGATTGATAAGCTTCCGTAACAGAATCAAATAAATTCCCCACACCGCTACCATGCAAGGCAGAAATAAAATGCACTCGTGCAAAATCTATAAAATCTAACCGACGATCTAGTTCAGATTTAATATTATCTTTGATCTCTTGAGTTAAACCGTCCCATTTATTAACAACAATCACTAACGCACGCCCTGCATTTAAGATAAAGCCTAATAATGAAAGATCTTGATCTGAAATACCTTCCCGTGCATCGATTGTCAGTAACACCACATTTGCATCTTGAATCGCTTGTAACGTTTTAATCACTGAAAATTTTTCAACAGTTAACGTTACCTTGCCACGCTTACGTACACCAGCGGTATCAATGATCGTATATTGCTGCCCATCTCGCTCCATAGGAATATAGATACTATCCCGTGTCGTACCTGGCATATCATATACCACGACCCGATCTTCTCCTAAAATACGGTTTGTAAGCGTCGATTTTCCAACATTCGGACGCCCAACAATCGCAATTTTAATTGGCTTATCTTGCTCTTCTTCCTCTATGCTTTCCTCAGCCTCTGCTAAAGAGAGTAACATATCCTCATCTTGCTCAAACGCAAAATCATCTTGCCACGCTTCGTCAGCAACGTCTTCAGCTAAATTCTCTTCTGTTTGATAAGGAGCTAATACGTCTTGAATTAATTGTGTAACACCGCGCCCTTGTGATGCCGCAATTTGTGCGATTTCACCTAATCCTAATTGATAAAATTCAGCAACGTGTGAATCTGCATCAATGCCATCAATCTTATTAGCAACGACAATGGTTGATTTCTCACGACGACGTAAATATTGTGCAATCCCAATATCAGCTGGCGTTAAACCTGCACGCGCATCAACCAAAAACAATACAATATCTGCTTCATCAATCGCCAATAGCGATTGTTCCGCCATTTTTTCTTCAATCCCCTCTTCTGAGCCATCAATCCCGCCAGTATCGATCACAATAAATTCCATACCATTTATTTGACCTTGACCATACTTGCGATCGCGTGTCAATCCAGGGAAATTTGCGACAAGTGCATCACGACTACGAGTTAAACGGTTAAATAATGTTGATTTACCAACATTGGGGCGCCCTACAAGCGCAATGACAGGAGTCATAATCACCTCAAACCTTTCAATTTTCCAAAAATGTCGCACATTATAGCTGATTTCTTGATGAATCCTAACCTTTTATCAAGATTTCTGCTCTCCTATTTGTTGATAAAGTAATATAAATTCAGTTCATCATATTCTTAGCTAAATTTAGATTTAGGTTTCACCCTAAAAGGCGCCCCACTAACATTTATAGAGATTAATTATCAAAATTAGGTTTACCAAAAAACTAAGGGTACTTATTCCTAAGTACCCTCATATTTAATTTATATAAACTGATAAAGCAGTTTTATTTTAAACTACCTACCATATCTTCAGGACGAACCCATTCATCAAATTGCTCTGCGGTAACAAACCCTAAGTTAATCGCTTCTTCGCGTAAGGTTGTACCATTTTTATGTGCAGTTTTCGCAATTTTCGCTGCTTTTTCATAACCAATATGGGTATTTAATGCAGTAACCAACATTAATGAGTTTTCTAATTGCATTTTAATGCGTGGATAGTTTGGCTCAATACCAACTGCACAGTGTTCATCAAATGAAATGCACGCATCGGCTAATAATTGTGCAGATTGTAAGAAGTTATACGCCATCACTGGTTTAAATACATTTAATTGGAAATGTCCTTGTGAACCAGCAAAAGAAATAGTGGTATCATTCCCTAATACTTGCGCACATACCATCGTCATCGCTTCACATTGGGTTGGGTTCACTTTCCCTGGCATAATAGATGAACCAGGTTCATTTTCAGGAATTAAAATTTCACCGATACCTGAACGTGGACCAGAAGCTAATAAACGAATGTCATTAGCAATTTTATAAAGTGAAACCGCTAATTGTTTTAATGCTCCGTGTGTTTCAACAACGGCATCGTGAGTGGCTAATGCTTCAAATTTATTTTCTGCAGTAATAAATGGCAGACCTGTAAATTGCGCAATATACTCTGCAACTTTTACATCATAACCTTTTGGTGTATTTAACCCCGTACCTACTGCGGTACCACCTAATGCCAGTTGTCTTAAATGCGGTAACGTATTTTTTAATGCTTTCAAACCAAAATCAAGCTGTGCCGCATAAGCAGAAAACTCTTGACCTAATGTCAATGGCGTTGCGTCCATTAAATGTGTACGTCCAATTTTTACCACATCAGTAAATTTCGCCGCTTTCTCGGCAAAGGTTTTTTGTAAACGTTCTACTGCTGGAATCGTGGTTTCAACAACTTTTTTATATGCTGCAATGTGCATTGCAGTTGGGTAAGTATCATTAGAAGATTGCGACTTATTCACATCATCATTTGGGTGAATCACACTTTTTTCACCTAATTTTCCACCATTTAATACGTGTGCACGATTTGCTACCACTTCATTCACATTCATATTTGATTGTGTACCAGAACCAGTCTGCCAAATAACAAGTGGGAATTGATCATCTAATTTATTTGCTAAAATTTCATCACAAGCTTGGGCAATGAGATCTCTTTTTTCAATAGGAAGCACACCTAAATCATGGTTTGCATATGCAGCTGCTTTTTTTAAATAACCAAATGCTTCAATGATTTCAGCTGGCATAGAAGCGGCTGGTCCAATTTTAAAGTTGTTACGTGAACGTTCAGTTTGCGCAGCCCAATATTTATCTGCTGGCACTTTCACTTCACCCATAGTGTCATGTTCAATTCTAAATTCCATAAGATTGACCTCTAATAATTAATTATAAAAAGTAGAAAAATTGTAACACCCAAGAGGTACAAATTAAATTTCTGACACAATGAAAATTTTTATTTTATGACGTAGATCATAAAAATAGAATTCGATAATAAAGCTAATGAGTATTTTATATACAACTTTTTATCGCTTTTTGTACCATTATTTATTAGACGTTTAGATGTTTAACTTTCTAGATGTTTAGACATCTAAAATTTCTTGACTTTATTCCCTCTGATCGCTAACTTATCATCTCATTAACAAAAAATAATGCTATTTTAGGAAATCAAATGTCTGCGCAACAACTTATGCTATTTACAAACTCCGCGCTTACTCTTACCTTCGGTGGTTCACTAAAAAACATTACTGTCTGTTACCAAACATATGGCAATTTAAACTCACAAAAAAATAACATTATTTTAATTTGTCATGCGTTAACTGGCGATGCTGAACCTTATTTTGCGGATAGCCAACAAAAAGGTTGGTGGCAAAATTTTATGGGACCTGGCATGGCATTAGATACCGATAAGTACTTTTTTATCTGTTCAAATGTATTGGGTGGCTGTAAAGGAACAACAGGACCAATGAGCATTAACCCCGAGACAGGAATACCTTATGGCGGCGATTTCCCACAAATTACGATTCAAGATATTGTAAAAGTACAGAAAGCATTACTTGATCAATTAGGTATCACTCATTTGCACGCCGTGATCGGTGGATCATTTGGTGGTATGCAAGCAACACAATGGGCAATTAGTTATCCCGATTTTATGGATCATGTGGTTAATTTATGTTCATCTCTTTATATGAGTGCTGAAGCGATTGGTTTTAATCATGTTATGCGCCAAGCTATCGTACAAGATCCTAACTTTAATCAAGGTCATTATTACCAAGGCAACCCACCTGCTCAAGGTCTAGCAACAGCAAGAATGTTAGGAATGCTCACTTATCGAACCCATATCCAGTTGACTAAAGCATTTGGGCGAGCAATTAAGCAAGAAGGTAATTTTTTAGGTGATTATTTTCAAGTAGAGTCTTATTTAAGTTACCAAGGGAAAAAATTTTTAGAACGTTTTGATGCTAATAGTTATTTACAACTCATGCGCGCCTTAGATTTATATGATCCTGCGATTGGTTATAATAATGCAGTTGAAGCCTTATCAAGGATCAAAGCCAAATACACGTTAATTGCCGTAACAAATGATCAATTATTTAAATTAGTTGATTTAGAAAAGAGTCGTCAATTATTAGAGAAAGCAGAGGTCGATCTTTATTACAATGAAATTACTTCTGATTTTGGTCATGATGCTTTTTTAGTTGATTATGAATTTTTTGCCCCAAAAATCCGTCGTGGGTTAGGAGAAATGGTCGCATAGTACCATCTCTCCATAATCAACATTATTCTTCTAACACCACTTTTGCGATATAGCCTAATTGTCTATATTGTTGTGCATAATCAATCCCATAGCCTACGACAAATTCATCTGGAATCGTAAATCCAATCCAATCTACATTTACCTCAACTTCTCGCCGAGAGGGTTTGTCTAATAAAGTACAAATCGTTAATGAGTTAGGTTCCCGTAAAGACAAAATTTGCCGTACTTTATCTAAGGTATATCCTGTATCAATAATATCTTCAACGATTAAAACGTCTTTCCCCTTAATATCCCCCTCTAAATCTTTCGCAATTTTTACATCATGATTAGTCGTCATACTGCTACCATAACTTGATGCTGTCATAAAATCTACTTCTACTGGTAACTCAATTTCTCTCACTAAATCTGCCATAAACATAAATGAGCCACGCAACAACCCAACCACATATACCCCTTTACTTTGTTTATGTTGATAATAGTGGGTAATTTCCTGTCCTAATGCCTTAATTCTTGAATGTATTTCATTTTCTGGAATTAATGTTTCAATATGATGCTTCTTCATTATTTTCTCCTACTCTTACCATGACAACAAACTGCGCTACTATACCGAAAATCAATACAATAAAAAATAGACAAACCAAATTCTTTCCAAGTAACCCAAACTTGCACTTAATCAAGCATTCCAATAAGATCCTTATTCTCAACTTTTACTCACTTGGAACACCCCATGAATCATCTTATTATTTATGCACACCCTAATGAACAAAGTTTTAACCACGCCATTTTAGATGAAATTATTACAGCCTCTAAACTTGCTAATATGAATGTAATCATTCGTAATCTTTATCAACTAAACTTTAACCCTGTTCTCACTTGGCAGGAGTTTAACCAAATCAATCTAGGCAACCTCCCACCTGATATTCTACAAGAACAACAATTTATCACCCAAGCAGATCTAATCACTTTAGTCTATCCTTTATGGTGGCTGGGGTTTCCTGCAATTTTAAAAGGTTATTTAGATCGGGTATTAAGTCATGGGTTTGCCTACGAAACAAGTGCAACAGGGAGTCGTGGCTTATTAAATAACAAAAAAATGTTACAATTCATTACCTTAGGAAATAATACTCAAACATATCAAGAAAAAGGTTTCTTGACAGCTTTAGAGACAACACTCATCAATGGTTTATTCAATTACTGTGGTATTACTGATATACAACATCATTTCTTTGGGGATATTCACATCATTGACGATCTAGCTAGAAAAGCGCTTTTATCAAAAGTGAAAAACGTTATTGCACAATATAGTTAAATAAGTCTCTTACCTAATCACTTAACGAACAGGTTATTATTATGAATAGGTATTTTCAACTATTTATTATTATTGCTAGAAACTCTCTCACCTATCTGGATACACTTGACCAAATATAATTTTACAAGTTATTATTACATTGTTTACTGTTCTACTAAATACTATCTAGCTGGGGTAATTTATGATTAAGCAATTATTATCTGACACCGACAACGTCATTAAGATGTATTCTGAAGACTTTCCTAATATGCCTTTAGATCAAATCATCTTAGTGCGTTTATTATTTAACGTTAATAGCAACTACCTTGAACATCGAAATCATCTACTTAAAGAAGTTGGACTAAACCACACACTTTTTGAAGCATTAATCGTTACCTATCTCCAACCTAACCATGAAATCCAACCTTCTCGCCTTAGTGAAATTTTAGGTTCTTCACGTACCAATGCAACTCGAATTTCAGATGAACTGGTCAACAAAGGCTGGATTGATCGCATTACCGTCCCTGAAGATCGTCGCTGTTTTAGTTTACGTATCAATGATAAAGGGCATGAATTTTTAAAAGAGATTTTTCCTCATCAATGGGAGTTAATGGGATCTATTTTTAGTGCTTTAACAGACAAAGAGATTCAAACACTTCGCCGTTTATTACTTAAACTTTCTCGACGCTTAGAAGAATACAATCTTCAACATAGAATATAATCCTAATATTTAAGGTCATAGATATGTCAGAGATTTCCGAACAAGACAAAAAAAATAGTGTTCGTCATAAAACCAGAAGGAAACATCTTGTTTCCTTTGTTGTTTTATTATTAATTATTTCAATCATTAGTTTTGTTTATTGGCTCTTTTTTGTCAAAAATTTCACTGAAACTGATGACGCTTATGTTACAGGCAACATCATTCAAGTCTCCGCCCAAGTATCTGGTAGTGTAGCTAAACTAAATACAGAAAATACTGATTTAGTGAAGAAAGGCGATGTGTTACTCCAACTTGATGATACTGATGCTAAACTTGCACTTTCGCAAGCAAAACATACACTCGCTGACGTCGTTCGTAAAACTAACCAGCTCGTTTTTACTGAAAAACAATTAAGCTCATTATTAGAAGCCAAAAAAATTGCACTACAACAAGCAGAAGAAGATCTTGCCCGCCGACAATCTTTAAATAAAACTGGTGCTGTATCAAAAGAAAGTTATCAACACGCAATCGATGCAGTAACTATAGCCAAAAGTGATCTTGCTGCAGTCCAAGCACAGCTTAATGCAACTAAAGCACTATTGTTAAATACATCTATTGACCAGCAACCCAATGTCATTCAAGCTGCGGATAATGTGCGTCAAGCATGGTTAACCTTACAACGGACAAAAGTTATTAGCCCAGTTACAGGCTATGTAGCCAAACGTAGTGTGCAAGTAGGAGAAAGTATCAAAGCAGGTTCTCCATTATTAGCTGTTGTTCCTTTAAATCAAATTTGGCTAGAGGCAAATTTTAAAGAAACCCAACTCACAAATATTCGTTTAAATCAACCAGCCACTATTGTATTTGATCTCTATGGAGAGAGCGTCGAGTTTGCAGGAAAAGTTGTTGGTATTGATGCAGGAACAGGCAGTGCCTTTTCATTATTGCCAGCACAAAACGCAACAGGCAACTGGATCAAAGTAGTTCAACGCTTACCTGTCCGTATTGAACTCGATCCTGAACAAATTCAGAAATATCCATTACGGATTGGTCTTTCGGCAACGGTTGAAGTAAATACATCTAACCGTGATGGCGATGTTTTACCAAACAAAGCGCGGACAGAAACACGTTATGAAACCGATACGCTACACTATGATTTAGCCCCCATTAATCAAGAGATTATTAAAATAATTCAACAAAATAGTCATTGATTAAGGAAAATTACTATGAATACAGCACCGATCAAAGGTGGAGCATTAGTTATGATGACACTTGGGCTTGCTTTAGCAACATTTATGCAAGTCCTTGATTCAACGATTGCGAATGTCGCTATTCCTACTATTGCGGGAGACTTAGGTGCTTCAAGTTCGCAAGGCACATGGGTCATCACCTCTTTTGGCGTAGCCAATGCGATTGCTATTCCAATTACTGGTTGGTTAGCTCGTCGTTTTGGTGAAGTCAAACTCTTCCTTATCTCTGTACTCATCTTTGTGATTGCTTCATGGTTATGTGGGATTTCACATTCATTAAATATGCTCATTGCCTGCCGTATTATCCAAGGATTAGCAGCAGGTCCCATTGTCCCACTCTCTCAAAGCCTCTTATTGAATAATTATCCACCACAACGTCGTGCAATGGCATTAGCTTTCTGGTCTATGACGGTTGTCATTGCGCCAATTTGTGGTCCCATTTTAGGTGGTTGGTTAAGTGATGATTTTCATTGGGGTTGGATTTTCTTTATTAATATTCCAATAGGTATATTGGTTATTCTCTTTACCAAAATTACATTAGGTGATAAAGAAACTAAAACTTATCAACAACCGATTGATAGTGTTGGATTGATTTTACTGATATTAGGTGTTGGCGCCTTACAACTTATGCTCGATAGAGGACGTGAGGAAGATTGGTTTAATTCAACAGAAATTGTCATACTAGCTATTGTTGCTGTTATTGGCTTGATTGCACTAATCATCTGGGAATTAGGCGAAAAACACCCCATTGTTGATATTTCATTATTTAAAAAGCGAAATTTTACCGTAGGTTGTTTGTGTACCTCGCTAGCCTTTTTAATCTATCTAGGGTCAGTCGTATTAATTCCATTGTTATTACAACAGGTTTATGGCTATACTGCGACTTGGGCTGGGCTAGCAACTGCACCAATCGGGTTATTTCCTCTCCTACTTTCCCCGATTATTGGACGTTTTGGTTATAAAGTAGATATGCGCTTATTAGTTACCATTAGCTTCTTTGTCTATGCTTTCACATTTCATTGGCGTGCGGTAACCTTTGAACCAGAAATGGACTTTGCTGCTGTAGCATTACCACAATTTATTCAAGGTATCGCAGTAGCTTGTTTCTTTATGCCATTAACCACCATTACCTTATCAGGCTTAAAACCAGAACAAACTGCATCAGCCTCAAGTTTATTTAACTTTTTGCGAACCCTTGCAGGATCAATCGGAACTTCGCTCACTACCTTTATGTGGTATAACCGTGAAGCGTTACACCATGGACAAATGGTAGAAAACATTACGCCATATAATCCAATAGCTCAACAATATTTTCAATCAATGGCTGATAAAGGATTAAATGATACGCAATCTACAGCTTATCTCGCTAGCCAGATTACACAACAAGGTTTAATTATTGGTGCCAACGAAATATTCTATATTTCAGCTATCGCTTTTATGTTACTGTTTGTCATAATTTGGTTAGCTAAACCACCATTTAGTTCCCAGCACTAATATCTACCAATCATTTAGCTCACAAGTCCAATATTTCTTTTCGACAATAATCTATTATGTTATTAAAAACCTCTTTTATCGTGCTATTACTACGCTATTAAAAGGGGTTTTGTACTATTTAAAATTTGCAGGTATTTTGTTTTTCTATGACAGCGATAATGTTTTAAGCGACACGGCGTTTTTGCAAACGATGAATAGTACTGACCACCACACCTTGTAGATTTAGTGCTGTTAATTGCGTTACAGAAATATTTGGATATCGGGAATCTAGAGAAAAGAAAACAAATTTTCCGTCCTGTTTAGCAAAAAATTCATAAAGCTGTAATCCTTGTTCTTGTTCAATAACAACGAGATCGCCAAGCTGTAAATTGGTTGTTTTTTCAATAATCAACATATCACCAATATCAATCCCCCATGCAGCTAAATTCTCATTTTTCACCCGCATGAAAAAAGTTTCTTGAGGTTTCTGAATACAATATAGATTGAGATCCATTCGATAATGTATATCACTTTGCTTATTAAAAAATTCTTTTCGTGGATAATCATCATATAACGGCAAAGGAAGATAAGAGTATTTTTGTTGTTCCATATTGAACATTGAATGAGCTTGCATCTGCATAAACCATCTCCACCAAATCACTGTTTATTTATACAGTATAATTTACTGTATATGAATACAGTATTCAACTATTTTTTTGCTTTTCGTGAAATGTTGGTTAAATACCTTTCAACATTGGCAGCGAAATAAAAGTTGATTAAACTACTGAAGATTGAAATAAAGGAATGAGATAAATGCAAGTTCACCTAAAGCAAGCAAAAATGAGAATTACCTCACAACAATGGTTATATGTTGATCAATTCCAACTACAAGAAAAAAGTTTTACGATTATTGTTGGGCATAATGGCAGTGGAAAAAGTACATTAAGCAGATTTATTAGCCAATACCAACCTCCTTATTCTGGTCAATATACCAATGATTTTCAAAAGATTTCTTTAGTCTCTCTTGCCCAACAGCAACTACTACTAGAACAAATTTATCGTGATTTAAATAATGATAGTGTTAGCCCTGACGATCATGGAAAAACAGCTCAACAAATCATCTTAACTGGTTCCTCAGCGTCTAATGATCAATTAACAGCTATTGCAAAGCGTATTGGTATTGAAACATTATTGGATAGACCGTTTAAACTATTATCGACTGGCGAAGCTCGTAAAATATTACTTGCTAAAGCCTTAATTGAACAACCTGATCTCTTAATTCTTGACGAACCTTTTGAAGGGCTTGATTTTGCCTCTCAACAGCAATGGCTCACCTTGTTATCTCAATTAAAACAGCATTTAACTATTGTATTAGTCATTAATCGTTTAACTGATATCCCAATTTGGGCTGATTCCATTGCCTTATTACATCAATGCCAATTAATTACTCAACAACCTACACAACTGATATTAAATAGCGATATATTTAATCAGTTATGCTATGCAGAAAAATCAACTCACATACCGATCCCCCCTCCAGCAAATCCAAGAATTTTGTTACCTGAAAAACTAGACACTATTTTTGATTTATCCGAAGTTACAGTGAAATATGGCGACAAAATTATTTTGGATAAATTAAATTGGCAAGTCAAAACAGGTGAACATTGGTGGATTAAAGGACCAAATGGTTGTGGAAAATCAACGCTTCTTTCCCTTATCAATGGTGATCACCCACAAGCATTCAATAATAAAGTTAAACTATTTGGTAAGCAGCGTGGCAGTGGCGAAACAGTGTGGGAAATTAAACAATATATTGGCTTTTTAAGTAATCATTTTCATCTTGATTATCGGGTAAACTGTTCAGCCTTGATGGTAATTATTTCTGGGTATTTTGACTCTATTGGCGTGTATCAACATATAGACGAAAATACACGCCTCAATGCTTTACAATGGTTACAACGCATCAATATGGAAAAATTTGCTAACACCCCATTTCGAGCGCTTTCTTGGGGACAACAACGATTATTGTTAATTGCTCGTGCGTTAGTGAAACAGCCGCCTATTCTTATTTTAGATGAGCCATTGATGGGATTAGACGCGCTAAATCGACATCTCGTTTTAACCTTTATTGATCAACTTATTCAGAATAGTCATACACAATTATTCTTTGTCTCACATCATTTAGAAGATAAACCAAATTGCATTAATCGCATTTTTGAATTTTGTCCAGCCGAGCAAGGATATTATTATCTTTGTCAAAAGGTAACAAATCATAATTAATACAGGTTTTTCCTATGGATAACTGGCATTTCATGCTATACTCGACAACTGTTTTTGACGAAATTCAAACTATAGGAAATGTCTAAATGAGCGATTTAGCAAAAGATATTATTCCCGTTAATATCGAAGAAGAAATGAAGTCTTCTTACCTTGATTATGCTATGTCCGTCATTGTCGGCCGTGCATTGCCAGATGTAAGAGATGGCTTGAAACCAGTACACCGTCGTGTCCTGTTTGCAATGGCAGTGGGGGGAAATGACTATAATAAACCTTACCGTAAATCCGCCCGTATTGTTGGGGACGTTATCGGTAAATATCACCCTCATGGGGATTCTGCGGTTTACGATACTTTAGTGCGTATGGCACAACCTTTCTCATTACGCTATCCCCTAGTTGATGGTCAAGGTAATTTTGGTTCAATCGATGGGGATTCTCCTGCTGCAATGCGTTATACCGAAGCTCGTATGACACAAATTGCTCATGAATTACTCGCTGACTTGGAAAAAGAAACTGTTGATTATCAACCGAACTATGATGGTTCGGAAATGATTCCAGAAGTTTTACCTACCAAAATCCCTGCTTTATTAGTAAATGGTTCCAGCGGTATTGCTGTTGGTATGGCGACAAATATTCCACCACACAATTTAGGCGAAGTGATTGATGGTTGCTTAGCGTATATCGAAAACGATCAAATTTCGATTGATGAATTAATGACCTATATTCCTGGACCAGACTTCCCAACAGCGGCGATTATTAATGGCAAAAAAGGGATTGAAGAAGCGTACAAAACAGGGCGAGGCAAAATTTATATTCGTGCAAAAGCAGAAATAGAAACCGATGATAAAGGACGCGAAACAATTATTGTTCACGAAATTCCTTATCAAGTAAATAAAGCACGTTTAATTGAAAAAATTGCTGAATTAGTCAAAGAGAAAAAAGTTGAAGGCATTAGCGGATTACGTGATGAGTCTGATAAAGACGGTATGCGTATCGTGATTGAAATCAAGCGTGATGCAGTCGGCGAAATTGTTCTTAATCACTTATACGCTTTAACACAATTACAAGTTACCTTTGGGATTAATATTGTTGCTCTAGACCATGGACAACCTAAGTTACTAAATCTGAAAGAATTAATTGAGGCCTTTGTTCTTCATCGTCGCGAAGTCGTTACCCGTCGTACTATTTTTGAATTACGCAAAGCACGTGAACGCGCGCATATCTTAGAAGGTTTAGCCATTGCGTTAACCAATATTGATCCAATTATTGAGTTAATTCGCACTGCTCCAACACCTGCAGCAGCAAAAGAATCTTTATTAGCTAAACCGTGGCAATTAGGCAATGTGGAAGCGATGTTAGCCGCAACAGGCGTTGATGCAGCTCGACCAGAAGATCTTGATGAACATCTAGGTATTCGCGACGGTGTTTACTATTTAAGTGAAGCTCAGGCACAAGCCATTTTAGATTTACGCCTACAAAAACTCACTGGCTTAGAACATGAAAAAATCTTAGATGAGTATAAATCTTTACTTGATGTCATTGCGGAATTATTACACATCTTACATAGCCCAGAACGTTTAATGGAAGTCATTCGTGAAGAGTTAGAAAAAATTAAAGCACAATATAATGACACCCGTTTAACAGAAATTACCGCAAGCAGTGGTGATATTAACCTAGAAGACTTAATTAACCCTGAAGATGTTGTTGTAACCTTATCGCATGAAGGTTACGTGAAATATCAACCACTTTCTGACTATGAGGCTCAACGCCGTGGAGGCAAAGGTAAATCAGCCACGAAGATGAAAGAAGAGGATTTCATCGAAAAATTGTTGGTTGCCAATACACACGATACCATTCTCTGTTTCTCAAGTCGTGGTCGTCTCTATTGGTTGAAAGTTTATCAGTTACCTCAAGCAAGCCGTGGAGCAAGAGGTCGCCCAATCGTTAACCTATTACCACTTGAAGAGAATGAACGCATTACTGCTATTTTACCAGTGAAAGAATACGCCGAAGACAAATTTATTGTCATGGCAACCGCTGGTGGATTAGTGAAGAAAACCGCTCTTACTGAATTTAGCCGTCCTCGTGCTAGTGGCATTATTGCGGTGAATTTACGTGAAGATGATGAATTAATCGGTGTAGATATTACCGAAGGCAATAATGAAATTATGCTCTTCTCTGCTCAAGGCCGCGTGGTTCGCTTTGACGAAAATGCTGTCCGTGCAATGGGCAGAACCGCAGCTGGTGTAAGAGGCATCAAACTTGCCTTAACCAATGATATTTCTGATGAAGAGAATGATGCAGAAGACAGCAGTGATGAAAGTGAACAAACTCTAGATTTAACTATTGATAAAGTTGTTTCACTTGTTGTACCAAAAACCAATGGCGCAATTCTTACTGCAACACAAAATGGTTATGGTAAGCGTACTGCGTTAACAGAATATCCAACTAAATCACGCAATACAAAAGGGGTTATTTCCATTAAAGTGAGTGAACGTAATGGTAAGGTTGTTGCCGCAACGCAAGTTGAAGAAAGCGATCAAATTATGTTGATTACTGATGCAGGCACGTTAGTGCGTACACGTGTTGCAGAAATTAGCCTAGTTGGTCGAAATACTCAAGGTGTTCGCCTAATTCGTACATCAGAAACAGAACAGGTTGTCAGTATGGAACGTGTCTGTGATGATGAAAATAGCGAGGATACAACCGAATAATCATCTCCATAAAGACGATAGGCGGCGAGAGTCGCCTTTTTCTTTTAATTCCCTTGATTCCTTATTCAAAGTACAGTATTTTATGTCTAGACATCTAAACGTCTAATTAATAATTTATTATGAGGTAGAGAAAATGAGTAAATTATTTCCAAATGCAACACAACGCACGAAAGCACCATACCGTTTTGATATTGTTGGAAGTTTTCTGCGTCCTGAAACACTAAAACTGGCGCGTAGCCAATGCCAATGCGGTGATATTAGTTGTGCAGATCTAAAAAATGTTGAAGACCAAGAAATTAGCAAATTAGTTGAACACCAAAAACGAGTTGGTTTACACGCAGTAACAGATGGTGAATTCCGCCGTACATTCTGGCATATGGATTTCCTCTCAGGCTTAGATGGCGTTGAAGAAGTTGATGCAAAAAAATTCTCCGTACAATTTAAACACCATAATGTTCGCCCAAGAACCTTAAGAATTACAGGAAAAGTCCAATTTGGTAATCACCCATTCTTAGACCATTACCAATCATTACAACAAATTGCTGGTGATTTCCCTGTTAAATTTACAATTCCATCACCAACGATGCTGCACTTAATTTGTATTGTGCGTGAAGTAGAATATCAACCAATCGATCTCTACAAAAATAATCCACAACAACTATTAACTGATCTTGCACAAGCTTACCGTGATGCAATCGCTAAATTTTATGCTCTTGGTTGTCGTAATTTACAATTAGATGATACCAGTTGGGGAGAATTATGCTCAGAAGAGAAACGTGCAGCCTATGTTGAACGTGGTGTTGATCTAGAGCAATTAGCCAAAGATTATGTCAACTTAATTAATGAAGCAATCAAAGATAAACCAGAAGATATGACAATTACCATGCACATTTGCCGTGGTAACTTCCGTTCTACTTGGTTCTCTTCTGGTGGTTATGAGCCAGTAGCAGAGACCTTGTTTGGACACTGTAAAGTAGATGGCTTCTTCCTAGAGTATGACAGTGATCGTGCTGGTGATTTCAAACCACTTCGTTTTATTAAAGATCAACAAGTCGTACTAGGGTTAATTACCTCGAAAAGTGGTGAGTTAGAAGATAAAAATGCAATTATTGAACGCATTAAAGAAGCGACACAATATGTCGACATTAACCAACTCTGTTTAAGTCCACAATGTGGCTTTGCTTCCACCGAAGAAGGTAATATTCTCACCGAAGAACAACAATGGAAAAAACTTGAATTTATCCGTGAAATCAGCGAAGAAGTTTGGGGAAGATAGACTTATTTAGTTAGTTTTAACTTATACAATAACTAAGCTACATCTTTTTCAGATGTAGCTTATTATTAATTCACGATCACAAATATCCCCTTTCTCAAAAGAATATCGTTGATGAGATTGGATTGCTGCTAGAAAAGGTAAATTCGCCGCATAAGTAAGTTTATCAAGGTTAATCACTTGATGAGGAGTTGAATGAAAAATATAACGAATCACGGCGGAACCGATAAATCCAGCTCCGCCTGTAATAAAATATCGCATAAATTTAAATATTAATAAGCCCCACTTCTATTTAATACAACCTTAATTGTTTTAAATAAAATCACAATATCATTCCACAACGACCAATTTTTTACATACCAAGAATCAAAATAAACTCGCGTGGCATAATCGACATCATTACGCCCACTCACTTGCCATAAACCCGTCATACCAGGTTTCGCCATCAGATAATAATCAATATCATCATGATATTTTATTAGCTCATCTTTCACGATTGGTCTTGGTCCGACTAAGCTCATTTCCCCCTTTAATACATTAAATAGCTGTGGCAATTCATCTAAACTTGTTCTTCTTAAAAAATGTCCTATTTTTGTAATTCTTGGATCCTGCTTTAGTTTAAAATCTTTTTCCCACTCCGCACGGGCAACGGGATCTGTTGCTAATACTTCTTGTAAAACTTCATTTGAATTTAAAACCATCGAGCGAAATTTTAAACATTGTTCTAATAATTTCGTTTAATTCAAACCAGAATGGTTTTCGGTAAGTATAATGGCGCAATCTAGCCCAAAACCACCCCACACACAGGAAAGATAATACAATATGAATAAGTTCTCTTTGTAGGTATTCGGATTTTGGTAAATAATTATATAGGTTATTAGTAAATGAATTTATCAGCATAACACTTATAAAAAATGATAAATAAATAAGGATAAAATCATTCACCAACAACAAAAATTTAGTTATTTTTCTTTTGTACATACTATCATAATAATATAGTTAAAATGTTATTTCTCATAAATTAAAAATTTAAATAATACTTCACACTCTCGAGTCAACTCCATAACTTACAATATTAACGCCCTTTTTTCTAAATATTTCATAAATCTCTTTCATCTTTTCAACTTCCTTATCATAAATCGCAAATAACGTAATATTAGGAAAATTAATGATATTTAATAAGCTGCTACTAAATATAGTATATACAGATATACTAACATCTTTCCCCATCAACTCTTTTAATAAATAATCTTCAAACAACAAACTTGTTTCTATATACTTTACTGAAGAAAAATAACATTTAGTTTCTCTAGGGTGTGAAAAATAATAATCTATATTATATAATTTCAAATAACTACTTATTCTTTCATATAATATAGGATTAAACTCATAAAGTGGCTGCCCTAAAAAAATTTTAATTTCCTTACTCACATTATCAAAATTAGCGTTAGTTTTCTGGATTAATTTATCAAGTTTATCTGAAAAAAGTTCAATACAATATACATTATCAATAATGTTTTTTAAGTCTTTATATATAGTGAAGTGTAATTTAGACTTCGATTTTAATATAGATAATGATAATTTATTACCTATAATTTTCATCAACAAACGCTTCTTAGCACCTATTAATGTTTCTTTATAAAGATGACTACCTTCAATAATATTTGCCGTCCCATCATCAAATGTATATAGTTCATAATTTTTAAAACCAGATAAAAACATATGAACTCTAAAACTTTCAACATTTGCTAAAAATATTTTTTTATAAGATCTATTACCAAGATAAACTCCATACAACCTAAAATATAACAGATCTAGAACATCAAAAAAATTTCTACAAATTTTTATATTATGTGTAAGAAGTGTTTTTATACAAATAGCTTTTTTTACCTTTTTAAGCAACTTATTATAATAATATTGATATTTATCATTCATGTTATCTGTAATAACAACTAAAAAGAACTCCTCTTCTATATAAACATCAATTATTTTCTCAGCTAACAACATCTGAAAAGGGGTTGTGCAAATTATTAAATTCATAGTCTAATAATATTTTTTTATACCATTAATCACATAACAAACAAAATAAAAAATTGATTTTATAATCCCCAATTTCTGATATTTATAATATATATTCCATGTCCATAATGCACTTTTTATTTTATTTGATGACACACTACCATTCAACTTTAAACAAACTCTACATAAGGATTCTATATTATTAGAATAATTTATCGAACAATATCCCTCCTTTAATATATTAAGAAAAAATTGATAGTCTTCATGCTTTATCTGAGGAAAATACTTATTTTCTAATATAGTTCTATCAATCATCACCGTCATAATTTTAAATTGGTTTCCTTTTAAAAGAAGCTTATAATCAATAGAGTTTGATGTTATAACATCTTTAGTTACCTCTCCTGCTTCATTGCAAAAGCTAAAATTTCCATGAGTAATATATAGCTTATGTTTAAGCATAAATTGGAGTTGATTTTTTATCTTATTTTCCAAAATAATATCATCACTATCCAAAAATGTTATATAATCTCCCTTAGCATGCTGGAGAGCTATATTTCTTGCTATTGCTGGCCCGCTATTTTTTATAGTCTTCAATAATTTTATTCTTTTATCCTTTAAATATGGAGTAATAAGAGTAATACTACCATCTGTTGAGCAGTCATCTACTAAAAGCAACTCCCAATTTTGGTATGTTTGCTTTAAAATAGACTGAATACATGTTTCAATATATTTTTCTGCATTATATACTGGTGTAATAATCGTAATCAAAGAAGACATAACGTTTCCTTATTTTTATAGCGGGGGGGGGGGGGGGGAATATACAAAAAATGAGAAAATATTAATCTTATTATACTATTTATTTTTTTAATAGCAATATATATCTATATTTAACACACTCTACTTTTAAGAATTTTTTCCAGCAAAGTATAGCCTTCTTTATTCAAATTCAAACCATCATTTGTATATCTAATATTTAATTTTCCATAACCATCACTAAAAGTATTATTAAGTTCAATCCATTCCACTTCTTTCAGACCAATTCTTAAAATTTCATTCAATATTCGAATATCTTCATTATTCCGATCAGCTCTTAATGCTACTGGAATAATTTCTAAAAAATAAACTTCTATATCAGAACGAATTTTCTTTAATTTAAAAATAAGCCTTTGGATATCCTCCAATACTTGGTTACTTGTCCATTCAGGGTTAATGATGTCATTCATACCTGTCATCACAATTACTTTTTTCCCTAATTGTCTAATCATATTTTTTTCTAGAATTAATGATATATATTCCTTTGTTGATATATCAGAAATAGCCAGATTATTTACTTTCTTTCCATTTAAATTATCAATATTCCACTGTTCTAAGATAGAGTGCCCAATTAAGGTAATTTCTTCTTTTTTCTCAAATAAAAATCTTTTATATTCGATTCGTTCTTTTATTAAATTTAATAAAAGCGTCTCTTTATTCTTCTTTTGAAGAAGAAAATAAAAATACTCAAAATCCAAACGATCATCAATATCAACTGATACAGACTTATCCATAAAGTAAGCTTGACATCTTTCTCCATAAAAATGCTTTTGTAAAAGATAAGCTTCTGGTTTTGCTATAAAAATTGCGCCATTAGGTGAATATTCTAAATGATATTGCTGGCGAGTATAATTTGAATAATCTAACTGAAAATATTTTAAACTTTCGTCTTTATCAATTATTCTAGTTAAAGAAGTTGGCTTGTGAGCCTCACTTACAGAAACTAAATAATCAAAATTATTATAATTTTTCTCAAATTTTTCACAAGCTTCTTGAATATGCTTAGCAGTCCTCAGAGGTGAAGTAGGTTGTAACAAAACAAAATAATCAAATTTAATATTTTGATATTGTGATAAAACATCCTCAATTACAACAAAAGAACTTGCATTATCAGTAGCTAAATGTTCAGCTCTTTTAATAAACTCAACTGGGGGGGGGGTAGTGAGAAAGTAAATCAATATATTCTTGAGAGTCTGTTGTTATAATGATTTTTTCAAACTGTTGAGAACTAATAGCGGCTTCAATAGTATAAGCAACTAATGGTTTACCATATGCTAATAGCACATTTTTTTGAGGTAATCCTTTTGAACCAGCTCGTGCTGTAATAATTGCAATTTTTTTCATACGTTTAATATACTCATATATCTATTTCTTAAAAATTAGATTAATATTATGCTTTTTAAAAGAGCATAATAAAGCCAACTTACTTTTCTCTTCTTCATTATTTCATTCTTAAATTTCTTAGGTGTTCTTTTACTAAATACATAATAATAAAATATGATTTCATCAAATCTTTTTGTATCCCAAGGTTTTTCAGAACTAATAAAATGATAGATAAAAAAAGAGCTCTTTTTAAAAAATCTAAAGAAAATAAATTTTAAGATAAATCTCTTTCTATTTGAATGTGGCACATATAAACCAGGATTAACATTATAAAGATGAGAAATAAATTTACCTCCCCCCTTACGACTTCCTACAAAACTATTCAAAATATCTTGATCTTGATAGTATGGTTTGGATATATCTTTGAGAAGATTTAAACACTCCATCTCTAATGATTGATTTCTAATTTCTAATAAATTATATACTAAGACTCCAGCATTAAAATAAGAATAAGGATCTAACATTTTTAATTTATTTTTAAGGTAATCTAAACAAAATCCTTCTTTTGGATTATTTTCTTTTAGATATTTAAAAATATACTCATCTCTAACTGCAGCCAATAGCTCGCCATTAAAGTTTATATCTATTAAATTAGAAATATCAGAATTAATAATAAGATCACAATCTAAATATAAAATTCTATCATACTCTTTAAATACAGCAGGGATAAACAGTCTAAAATATGTACTTGCAGTCATATAAGAATTAAGATAAAAATCCTCATTATTAACATTATCTAATATAATAAACTTTATCTTTACATTCTCAATGTTTCTTGCCTGCCATTGAATCATCTCCTGATTTTCAAATGAAATATAATCAGATAGGATATTAATTTCATAATAATAATCTTTATTAAGATTTTCTAAAATTGATGAAATGGTTACAGATGCATACTTAGCATATTTATCATCACAAGTTAATACAATAGGAAATAATTTTAAGTTTAACATTTTTCACCTATATTAATTATTATTTATAGATAATTTTAACAACAGCATTTGATAGAATATAGTAAAAACATAAGCTACTGAAAAATGCCTCAACATAAAATATATATAGCCTATATAATAGAAAACAGAACGCTTAAATCCACACTTACAATATAATTTTTCTATAGACAATCTAAATTTTGCTTTTCTTAAGATAATTTCATACTCCTTATTTTTTGGGGTTTCTTGCAACAAATAATATTCTATTTTATTTAATTGATTTATTACAAAAACTTTTCTTCCTTTTGTTATTTTTTCCATTATAGATTGTGAATGAACTCGATAAAAGTATAATGATTGATTAAGAATATAAAAGTTTTTAATATATTTAGCTGCAATAGTATAAACCAATAAGTCTTCAGCCAGTACCAAATGATCTGTAACAACATCTAAATCTTTATATACCTGCAATAAAATATCTTTATGATATATTTTTCCTGCAGAAGACCAAATAAACTGATTGTAATATTTATTAAGATAAGTAATAAATGTTAAATTTTGTTGGTTTATACTAGATGATTCTGCGGGAAATTTAGGTACAAGAACATTATTTCTTTGATATTGAAATAATATAGCATCATACCTAGTATCCTTGTTTTCTAGTTCTACTAACTTGGCATAAAACACAGACATAGCATTATTTATAAAATAATCATCTGCATCTAGAAAAGTAATATATTTTCCAGTAGCAGACTGCACACCTTTTTTCCTAGCTAAAAATGTTCCTATATTTTTTTCTAAATAAATAGCCTTGATAGATATATTTTTATAGTAATTATTCTGCAATATAGCTTTAATTGCTTTTCTCGTTATATCTGAATAACCATCTTCCACAAGAATAATTTCAATTTGAATATCTGGTTCTATACAAGATTTAATTGCTTCATCTAAATACTCAGCATTCTTATAAATAGGTATTATAATTGATAAAAAGCAATCTTTTATGATTTTTTCCATGATTGAAATCCATAAGACTGTAAAGATTGAGTAATATATTGAGTATTAATAATATTAGCAGGTAAAAGCTTTTTATATGGTACTAATAAATTTTCCTTAGCTTCATCTAGTAAAACAAAATTTTCATCATTATTTTGTAACACCTCTCTTCTGCTTTTCATTAATGGGAAATGCCAATGCATAACTTCCGTATCTATCCAATATAAATCAGATAATCCTTGCAATAATTCATAAGCATATTTTCTTCCTTGTGAATCAATTCCAATGCTCATTTCAAATCTTAATTTTGGTGTTTTATATATAAGCCAATGATCTCTTTCTATAGATAATGGCATATTTCGCAAAACATAAAATTTTTTATCATAATAATGTAAATTAATCCTTGGAATAAAAATACACTCTTTTATATTTTTAGGCATTTTTAAAGTTGCTTGTAGAAGTTCTCTATCATAGACTTGATCACAATCTATTTTTATTAACCATTCATTATCAGGAATTTTATCTAATACAGCATTATAATAAGTATCCAAATAATAACATGAATTCTTAGGTTGTTGGGCATCAAAATATCTGGAATCATCCGCAGGCCATATAGAGTGTGGATATTTATAAGGAATAAACCCTTTATTACGTTCACAAAATTGTAGAATATATTCTTCTGTCCCATCAGTACAATCATGATAACCAATAACACCTCTTGTTATAATCCCTTCAATACTACTTAATGAAGCTTTGACCGTACGTATTTCATTATGAACTCTAATAAAAGCAAAAGGATTGACACTTTCTGCCTCTTGACTAACATTAAAAAGTGAGCGAAATTCAGGGGAGTAAAATAATTTCTTCTTTAGCTTATTTATATATGAAAATAACTTCATTATCTTCTCCTTATACTAACTAAAAAATCAATAGCTATATAAAAGTAAAAGTTCTTTTTAATAACAATCTAAAATAATTATTAAATATATAAAACAAAATAACCATAATAGTTCCCAATAATATACCAGATAAAAAAATCTGAAGTATTATAATATTATAACCATACAAACCTTCAAAAATATCTAAAAAATAAACATACATTATATAAGTCATTAATAATAATAATATATTCTTAAAGATAAAATAAAAGTAGTTCTTATATCTAATATGATGAAAGAACCTTTCTAAATAAATAGGCTTCCAGATTAAAATAAACAGATAACTAATAATATTGCTTATAATAATTCCAGTCAATCCCATAGCCCAACCAAGAATTAACAAGCCAGCCAAATATATAATTAATTCTATTATAGGTGCTCCAACATCTTGATAAATTCCTTTAGCAAATAAAAACGACTCTGGTATATCACGAATAGTCATAATAAATATAAAAATACTTAACAATATTTTATCTATTTTATCTAAAAGATATGCCTCCCCAAATAAAAGTATAATCAATGAATCAACATTAAAGAAAAAGCCAAATGCCATAAAGCCTCCTAAAAAAGTTTTTAAAGAAGCGAATTCATAAAATACATTTTTTTCTTTCTCTTTATTATTCTCAATCATTAAATTTCCTAGGCTGGCAAAAATTCCTCCAGTAATCATTTGAGATATTTGATTAAGTAATTTAACTAGTAACAGATAATTAGTGTAGCTAGTAACCACTTTGAGAGTTAGAAATATATATACAAATAAAGGTGATATATGCAGATTTAATACTGATGATACTCGGTAACAAAAGACCCTTTTAATTTGGCGGTATACTATTGGTTTAAGCTCTTGAACTTTTGAACTATGAGGTTCACTGTTTAACCAAGAAAAGTTTAGATTGATTTTTTTCTCAATAAATATTACTTGTAAAATATTCATTATCAGCTCTAAACTTAACCAATAAATATAAATGTATTCATTTTCATTAACAACCAAAACACAAATTATTTGAAAAACAGTTTTTAATTTTGCTGTCCACTCTATGATAGATATAACTTTATATCCCTCTTGGTTAGCCCAAAAAAGAACCTGCCGATAATTAAAAAAATATGTACTTAATGATCCAGAAATAAAAATCCAAAAAGCAAGGATAGGATAATACCATATGACATTTTCCTCTTGGAACCAATACGATAAAAAAGGTGTTAATATAATAGAAAAAATAAAAATAAAAATACCAATATATCGATAGAGTTTCTTAAATAAAGACATAATCGCAATAATGCTATTTTTATCATTATCATGCAAAGGCTTATAAAGCAAAAAAGAAATTGCAGCATAAATTCCTAATTCAGATAAGTTTAATATTCCAATAACATTATTAATAGTTATATTTAACCCTACTAGTTCATCTCCTAATGACTTAATAAATAGCGATCTAGAAAAGAAACTTAATATTATTCCAAGAGTAAAAAAGAATATATTATAAGAAATATTTTTTATACTTTTATTAGTTCTATTCATTTTACTTATAAACTCTTTTTGATATTAGCTAATTTTTTATTCTTCCTTGCCCTATTCATTGTATTCCAACGGAGAAAAGTATATAAAACTGGACATTTTAAAATAAATTTGACATATTGCCATACAATATAAAAGACTCCTTTTCTTTGTAAGTTCTTCCTCTCTTGTTCTAATTCAGATACCAATATTTGATCTTCTTTTACTAACCGTGGCTGGAGATGCCAAATATTTGCTCCAGTTAGCAAATCATTATTAGAAATTAAAGTTCTAATTACTTCAAAATCATCGGCTAACCAAAAAGGTTTGTCGTTAATCATTTTTGCCATTAAATTCTTTATGAACTGACTAGATACTACATAGCCAACAGTGCCACACGTATAATTCTTAGATATCTCACCTACATAAACAGAACTACTACAACTATAATTTTGATTAAGTTTATACTTTTGAGCAAAAAATTGCATAGGGTAACCAATACGGTGCCTTATCTTTCTATTAAAAGTTGGAATTTTAGACTCTCCAAAAATAATAAATGCAACATCATTAATTCTTCCACTTTCAAACCAATCACTTAAAATCTTTTCTAAGATTGGATAGCTTTCACTAAATACAGCATCATCTTCACAAATAATAGAAAATTTTATCTCATCATCTTTTATTATTTCTTTCCAAATAGCTAAATGGCTTAAAGTACATGCAGCCTCGCCTAAAGATATCTTTCTCTGATAAAGTGTTTCTGCTTTGCTAAAATCAAAGTTTTCTTCTATAAAGTTTTTTTCTAATTTACCATTGATAGCATTATACACTTTAAAGTCCTTAGCGTGCTTCTGAGAAAAAAATTTTTCACGCCTTTCTTTTGCAGAAGCTAAACTTAATACCCATTTAGTGTATTTTAAATTATTTATCATATATTAAAGTTTCCTATACTTAATAAAGTGATATTTCTGATATAAGTATGTTCCTAGAGGTGGATAGATACAAAAAAGAATATAAAACAATCTAATTACAATTCCAATCTTTTCCCCAAAAAAGAGAGAAATTGGATTATAAATATATTTAATATTTTTTCTAAGTCTTTTGATAATTTCACATTTTATCTCTTTAGATTTATCTTTTTGATATATTTCATTAGTTATAAAAAATAATTTTAAGGCGTAAGATTTATATATAGCTAACTTAATAAAAAAGGATTTTGTTGATAAATTTTTAGCCACTTTATTCCATATATTAACTTCATTAAGATAATTTTTATCCAAATACATAGTGGAAGATGGATTAATACAATATCCGTATAAATAATTATAAGAATATGCAATATAAGGACAGTCCATCAAATTAATAGAGAAAAAATAAAAATCTTCTCCTATTGGAGTATCAATAGGAAATTTCCTACTCCCTATCAATTCCCTAGAATAAAGAACACCAGGTCCTCTACATAAATTATCTGTTAAAATAAAATTATGGTTAAAAGAAACTTTTTCATTAAAACCATCTTTTGAGAACAAGCTTTTATTTTCAACTACATTAATATTTTCCTTATTTTTTGCTTGATCAACCATTCTAATTAAACACATAGAGATCTTACATTTTTGTTCTTGTACAGCATGTAGAAGGTATAATATATATTCTGGTGCGACCAAATCATCTGCATCAATAAAGGTAACATATTCACCATCAGCAATTTCTAAACCAGTATTTCTTGCAGAACTTACACCTTGATTCTGCTGATGAACAGCAATAAAACGATGATCCAATTTAGCATAATTATCACATATGACAGAACACCCATCTGTGCTACCATCATCAACAAGAATTACCTGAATATTTATATATAACTGATTTCTTATACTATCTAAGCATCTCTCTAAATAAGCAACTTTATTATATACAGGCACAATAATACTAACTTTAATTCTAGGGTCATTAACTAAAGCTATAATACTTTTATTATCTACTGCTTCAATTTTTGTTGCTTTATAAAAAGAAAAAGCTAGTCCTAAAACAACCCAATAAATATAGAATATATTAATATGTTCAGTAATACCCGCTATAAGTCTAATGATTATAATTATACTAATAATCCCTATTTCTAATTTTATACTTTTATTACAAGTTTTATTTATAAATAAATAACTAATAAATTTATATAATATGAATAGAGGAATAAATAAGAATACTAATAAGCTAAATACCCCCCCCCTCGCTAATTCCGAGGTATAGTATCCTAAAGAAGGGAAGCCACTCATATAGAACCCCTGATTAGTAATATTGGTAAGCCAGTTTTCTAGCTCTTCATTTTCTTTTTTATTATCTTTTATAGTACTAAATAAATAGGTATCTCTTAATAACTTACTCACACCAAAAAAAGGGTTATTTAACCATATATTTATATCACCATTCATAACAGTATACCTAGAGTGATTACTCCTACCATTATATGATGGTGATAAAGATGTAATATTATTAGAAATAAAATAATCCATACCACTTGATGCTGAGTTATTGATAGTCCTATTTGATGATGAATTAGAGTTTAGAGAATAAAGCTTATTTGTTTCAGTCTGTTCAATAGTTCTAATAGCTTCTGATTTATTTTGGTTAAGTATATAAGCATCTATATATTTAGATGATATAAAAAATATTGTTATAGAAATAGGAAGCAATAATAAAAATTTAAAAAGGTAAACTTTATCTTTGATAGAAAAAGATAATAATAAAGTCAAAATTAAAACTATACTAAATAGTAGCATTGATGTTCTAGATTGACTTAAAAATAAAATAAAAATAATTGAAGATAATAAAAAAATAATTTTCCAATTAAATAATGACTTAGACTTTATAAAGTAATAAAATAATACAGGGAAAGCAACACTTCCATATATCCCTAGATAAGAAGGTTCTGCAAAAATGGAATGTAATTGATTAGGTATTAATTTAACAGGCCAATAACCACCAGCATTTTCAACAACATGCAAATAAGGTGCTGTGGCCAATAACCATTTTAGAGCGGATTCACTACCTTGAAAATAAAGGAGTTCCCCAATAGAATATAATAAAACTAGAATAGTAGAAGATAAAATTGCATGACAGAATATATAAAAACCTCTTCTTTCATAGGAGAGATACCAGCAATACACTAAATAAAACAATCCAAATGTACTAATTATATCAACAAAAATTTCTTTTATACTTCTTTTAAAAATAATCCACCCAATAATAAAATTATCAGATAATGATAGATTAAAACCTATATTATAGAAAATTTTAAAAAAATTATTTTTAACATTATAAATAACATCTTCTATTTTTACTGAGTATTCTTGATAATATGGAAAGTAATAAATATTTACAAACAATGATACAATATAAACAATTACAAAAAAAACAATTATTTTTATTACACTAGGATTAAAAGAAAATAATTTTTTATACCAAAAATGATAGAAGATACTATAAAAGAAACAGATTATTAATGGATAAAATAGAAGATTATCCATCATAGGGAAATAAACATTATTAAAAAATTTAAATCTATAGAAATTATTAAATACGGATAGGAAAACCATTAAATAAAACAAGCAATCTATAATCTTCCTATGCGGAAAAGTCAAAAATAAGGACTTTAGCTTCATATATTGGGTCTCATCTAAAAAATTACAGAAAACAGACTAATCAAATAGGAGAATTTTATTGGTTTTAGCCTATACTCTCTTTATCTATATCTTTGGGAAGAATTATAAATGTTTTTTCTTATTTTTCAAGCAACATTAGTGAATTAACAAAATGATCAAACGAAAAATAACATTAAAAATCAAAAACTTAATAAAATAACACTTTTTCAATGACAATGATTAATATATAGACTCTTACTTTTCTACTTTCCACAATAGACATATCCATATATAATTATCTCACTCCACTGTAGCTAGCTTGTTAACCAATTTAAGTTATTAATTTTACTTAAAAAAAGAAGATTGCAATGCAAGGCACTATCTTAGATAACTTAATATAGATAACTTTTCAATATGAATATAATAGAAACTTTTTACCATCGTTATATTTTCCTTTTTTTTAATTTTATTATTTCTTATTTTTTTATTGCCTTAGTTATTATTCCAAAGGCTTATAGCAGTGGTGTTATTCTCATCATCTTCTCAGTATTTTTGATTATTTACTCATTAATAAAAAATAAATCTATTTTAGTGTTAAAAAACAAAAACTATTACTTTTTTATTGCCCCATTTTTTATTTATTTTTTTCTTTATATATCCAGTATTTTTATTCATCATGATTCAATCAAAGTATTAGATAACGCAAGTAGAGGTATTTGTTTTTTATTGCTCTTTTTATTAATAAAAGTATATCCACTTAGCTTAAAAAATCTTCTTTACAGTATCCCTTTATCAGGTATTCTAACAGGGTGTTATGCTTTTTATCAGAAGTTTTTCTTGCATTATGATCGCGCTTTATCCGATACGACTTATGTTATTCAATCTGGCGATATGGCAATGTCAATAGGAATGTTTAGCTTAGCATTAATGTTCTACTGTTGGCGAAATAAGCAATATTATCTAACTTTCTTATGTATCCTTGGTACTTTTGGCGGTATGTTAGGTAGTTTCCTTTCTGCAACTCGCGGTGGTTGGTTGTTAATGCCTTTTATTATTCTGACTTTATTTTATTTTAATAGACATATCCTCACAAAAAAAATTATTTTGAGTTTTTTCGTATCTCTTTTAGCTATTATTTCAGTCCTACTAATGATCCCTTCGGCAAAAATGTTATCGCAAATCGAAAGAGCTTATATTGAAGTTGTAAATTCTGGTAAAGCAAGTAATTCAAACACCTCCGTAGGTGCAAGATTAGATTTATGGAAAGCATCTATTTTGATGATTACCGAAAAACCTATGTTAGGTTGGGGAGAAAAAGGCGCAAAAGATCGTCGTAAAGAGTTAGGTAATTTAGGTAAATTAGCCACTTATCCAGCTAATTTAGGTCATGCGCATAATCAATATTTAAATGATTTTTTAGAAAGAGGGATTTTCGGCTTCTTTGCTTTATTAGGTATTTTTCTCTTACCATTATATGCTTTTATTAGAGATTATAAAAAGTATAAAGAAAATGAAGAAGTTAAACTCTTTGCTACTTTAGGTATTATTCATATTACTTCTGTTATGTCATATGGTTTAACTCAAGTCTTTTTTGCCCATAATTCAGGTAATATGTTCTACTTTTTCTTGACTGTTTTATTTTATGCTATGTTGTTGAGTCATAAGAAACAAAGAATTTAACCAAACTCTATAAATGCGTGGGAAATAGAGATTAAAATTGAAAATCAATAAACAAAAAAATCCCCTCTATTCGGGAAAAATAGAGGGGCAAACATTTGGAGTCATATTTTAGGGTATGGATAGGATTATAATCATCTAAATGTTATAACGCAATAACATTTTTAATATTTTTTTAACTTTTCTTCTCTCCATGTGGGTTGCGGGTATCTGCATCTACTAGATTTCGCATCAATAGCGCATACTCTAATTGAACGTCTTCTGGTATTGGTATCAGTACAAAATGCCCATCTCCTAAAGCGGCGTCCACAGCTTCACCTTTACGATTAAACATCGCTTTAATTGTAAAAATAATGTTACCATTTGGCGTCATCATCTCCACTTCATCGCCTAATAGGAATTTATTTTTTACAGCAACTTCTGCCATACCATTGCGACGAACCCCTGTAAACTCACCAACAAATTGCTGACGGGCTGAAATTGAATAACCGTAATCATAATTTTGATATTCATCATGTGTATGACGCCGTAGGAAGCCCTCGGTATAGCCACGATGAGCCAATGACTCTAAAGTTGTTAATAAGTGTTCATCAAACGGTTTTCCTGCTGCTGCATCATCAATCGCTTTGCGATAAACCTGTGCCGTTCTGGCACAATAATAGAAAGATTTTGTTCTTCCTTCTATTTTGAGTGAGTGTACCCCCATATTGGCTAACGTTTCTACGTGTTGTACTGCCCGTAGATCCTTTGAGTTCATAATATAGGTGCCATGCTCATCTTCAAATGCTTGCATTTGTTCGTCTGGGCGTTGACTTTCAGTCAATAAAAAGACTTTATCTGTTGTTGCTCCCTCTCCTAATGTCGGCGCAACATTTTTAATTGGAATCAACTCATTGCTATCAACAATATTGCCAATCTCATCTTCTTGCCCTTCTTTCACTTGATATTCCCAACGGCACGCATTCGTACAAGTACCTTGGTTTGGATCGCGTTTATTAATATAACCTGACAATAAACAGCGTCCTGAATACGCCATACATAACGCACCATGTACAAACACTTCAATTTCCATATCAGGTACTTGACGGCGGATTTCGGCGATTTCATCTAACGATAATTCACGCGATAAAATGACTCGGGTCAATCCCATTTGATGCCAAAATTTTACACTTGCCCAGTTGACAGCATTCGCTTGTACCGATAAGTGAATCGGCATGGTTGGGAAATGTTCTCGCACTAACATAATTAAACCAGGATCAGACATAATCAACGCGTCTGGTCCCATTTCTATGACTGGCGTAAGATCTTTGATAAATGTTTTTAGCTTTGAGTTATGAGGTGCAATATTCACCACCACATAAAATTTCTTACCTAAAGCGTGAGCTTCATCAATGCCAATTTTCAGATTAGCATGATTAAACTCATTATTTCGTACACGTAAACTATAGCGAGGTTGCCCCGCATAAACAGCATCTGCGCCATAGGCAAAGGCATAGCGCATATTTTTTAATGAACCTGCTGGCGAAAGCAGTTCAGGCTTGTGATCAATTTTTGTTGTCATAATTCTCTCTTGTTCTGATCTCAGGTCAGGTTATGCCATCAAAGGCATAAATAATGGGGCATGAATTTTAATCAGCCACTGTGCGGAATGCAAGTGGCGATTGGCTAAGATTGAAGTGTGTTATCGAGCGTTTTCTCCCATAAGCATTGATTACCGCTTTTTTTATTAATCATCTCTAAATATTTCTGATGCGCGGCTAACTCATCTGCTGTTGGCATTAAAACCGTTAATTTTCTTTTTGCTGATGCCACGTTATATTCTTGTTCAATGAGTTGATCTGCTGTTGCTACAGTGGAGGGAGTAGGATCAACTTCTAGTTGTAAACTTACTTGCCCCCCCGTCATCGCTAAATAAACATCCGCCAAAATTTCAGCATCAAGTAATGCGCCATGCAATGTTCTTCGGCTATTATCAATACCTAAACGCCCACAAAGCACATCTAACGAGTTTTTCTTTCCTGGATACATCTGACGAGCAACCTTGAGTGAGTCCGTTACTTTACAGAGATCATCAGTTGTTATTTTTTGCTTTAATAAAGTAAATTCTTGGTTAATAAATGCCACATCAAACGGCGCATTATGAATCACCAATTCTGCACCTTTGATAAATTCAATAAACTCTTGCTCAATCTCGGCAAAGCGTGGCTTATCTGCTAAAAACTCATTCGTGATACCATGAACTTCTATTGCTGCAGGATCAACTTCACGATCAGGTTGTAGATAAACATGAAAATTGCGCCCTGTATGGCGTCGATTTAATAATTCTACTGCCCCAATTTCAATAATACGATGTCCAATTTGTGGCTCACTTCCACCACTCATTCCCGTTGTTTCTGTATCAAGAACAACTATTCTATTCTCATCAATTTGCATACTTTATTTTTCTTTTCTTAATGAATTCTCTATAATTCCGCCTATTTTAACAATTCAGATACTATTATGCGAAAAAAAATTGAGATTTTTACTGATGGCTCTTGTTTAGGAAACCCTGGTGCTGGCGGGATTGGTATTGTCTTGCGCTATAAACAGCATCAAAAAAAGATCTCTGCAGGCTATCACCTCACAACCAATAATCGTATGGAACTATTGGCTGCCATTACTGCATTAAATGCGCTCAAAGAACCGTGCGACATCACGCTATACAGTGATAGCCAATATTTACGCAAAGGGATAACTGAATGGATCAGCCAATGGAAACGTAATCAGTGGCAAACAAGCCAGAAAAAAACCGTCAAAAATCAAGATTTATGGATAGCATTAGATCAGGCTGTTCAAGTTCACCATATTCATTGGCAGTGGGTAAAAGGACACGCTGGGCATCTAGAAAATGAATTATGTGATCAATTAGCTAAACAAGCAGCGGCTCACCCAACGCTAACTGACAATGGCTATCAAGCTGAAAATTAATCAGAGGAATATCCTTTTAACGTCAATTACTCCCCTAAAAATACGCTTGATTGCCATTTTACAAGCGTTGAATAGCCACCAGACTTCAGCCATTCAACTCAGATTAAGACGCAATACGATTAACCAATTTAAATAGCAAGGAATCTGCCATTTTTGATAACTGCGTAAAATCGCCTTGCTCCACCAGTTTGGCATTATCCATCACGATCACCTGATCAAACTGAGATAATCCTGTTAAACGATGGGTAACCATAATAACCGTTTTATCTTGGCAATAGTCAAGCAATAATGCTAACACTTGCCGTTCGGTTTCTCGATCTAGCCCCTCAGTTGGTTCATCTAATAAAATGATCGAAGCAGGTGATAATAACACGCGAGCAATACCCAAACGGCGTTGTTCACCACCTGATAAGGTGCGTCCCCCATCACCTAACCACGTTTCCAATCCTTGTTCTTGCGCTAATAAATAACCTAATCCAACTTTCGTCAATAATTCCACAAGTTGTTCATCAGTCGCCGTTGGATTAGCCAATAATAAATTCTCACGCAAGGTATCGCTAAAAATATGTACACGTTGCGTTAATAAAATCATCTGCTCTCGTAACGTTGCTTCACTATATTCTGCTATCGGCTTACCAGCTAACAAAATATCACCTTGCGTTGGTAAGTAGTTGCGAATGAGCAGTTGTAATAAGGTCGATTTACCACTGCCAGTTTTCCCCAAAATAGCGATTTTTTGCTGTCTAGCAAGCGAAAAACTAACATCATCTAACGCTTTTTCTGGCATATCTGGATAAGCAAAAGAAAGATGCTCAAATTGAATCAACTTCTCGTGTGGCACAAACTCAGTTACTGTTCCATCAAATTTCACCAAAGGTTGTTGGGAAATAATCTCTGTTACGCGTTCTGCCGAAGCAATCACTTGTCCTAAATGCAAAAAGGCGGCACCAATCGGCATTAAAATTTCAAATGACGCTAACGCAGCAAACGTTACTAAGGCGATTAAAGCAAATTTAAAATCCCCCTCACCCATAGGTGTTGCAGCGGCTAACCACAAAGTAACCACTACAATTACTCCATTCACAAATAACAAAATCGCACTAGATAGCCCCGCAAGTTGCGCTTCTCGTTGTTGTCCTTGCAGCCATACCTGTTCGGTTTGTTGTAATTGTTGTGTAACCCGATCGGTCGCATTAAACAACAATAATTCCGCTTGTGCTTGGATATATTCCACAAATTGGCTACGATATTTTGCTCGATTTGCTGTTAATGTTGCGCCAAATTTTTGCCCCAAGCGATAAAATACTGTGGGAATCACACATAATAAAAAGAGCAAGCTGCCTGCAATAAACCACGCAATTTTAACATCAAGAAAACTGATCCCAATGCCAATAAAAATGATCATACAAATTGCGCTCACAAATGGTGCAAATAACCGCAGATACAGCGTATCTAATGTATCCACATCTGCAACCAAGCGATTTAACAACTCACTATTACGATAACGGCTTAGTACCGCTGGGCTTAACGGAATAATTTTAGCAAACACCATCACCCGTAGTTTCGCTAAAATTTCAAAGGTTACATCATGCGTAACAACCTTTTCAAAATAACGTGCTGCCGTTCTGCCAATCGCCAATCCTCGTACGCCTGCAGAAGGATAAAAGAAATTAAATAGAATCGATACCCCAGCTAATGCCGACGCTGCTAAAAACCAGCCTGAAAGCGTTAATAAGCCAATGCTCGCCGCCAGTCCTGTCAGCATTAGCACAATTCCCAATAATAGACGACTTGGGGAATGTTTAAACATTGCAAAAAAAGGAAGTAATGAACGCATTAAATTATCCTTAGTTAAGAACGGTTTCACGTTGTGCTAATAGATCGGCAAAATAGCCTTGATGTTGCAGTTCGCTAAAGGTGCCTTGTTGCACAATTTCCCCTGCTTGCATCACTAAAATTCGATCTGACTGTTTCAGATCTTCAATTCGATGTGTAATCATTAAGGTTGTTTTACCCTGACTCATTTGCTGTAAACTTGCCAATACTTGATTTTCTGAACGTGCATCTAAACTAGCTGTTGGCTCATCTAATAGCAGTAACGGTGTTTCTATTTTTAGTAATGCTCTCGCCACTGCCAATCGTTGAGCTTGCCCTACGGACACCCCTAAACCGCCATCTTGTAGCACTTTGTCTAGTAAAGGAATCAATTCTGTAACATAGGCTTGCGTCAAAGCAGATTTTAGCTGTTCTTCCGTTGCCTGTGGATTAGCTAAGCGTAAATTCTCACGAATCGATCCTTGTAACAAAAACGGATTCTGCCCGACCCACGCCAATTTATTACGCCACGATGTTACATTAAGCTGATTTAACTCAATACCATTGACCCGCAAACTCCCTTGATAGGGTAGAAATCCGAGTAACACATTCATTAATGACGTCTTACCCGCACCACTTTGCCCAACTAAAGCAACATTCTCTCCTGCATTAATCACAAAATTAAGTGGTTTAGTCAGTGGAACACCTTTTGGCGATAACACCACTAATTGATCTGCTTGCAACTGAATTGCATCTGTATTCAATTCCTGCTCACCTTGTTGAGCAATTAAAAAATCTTGAGTAAGAAATTCCTCAATCGTTTCCGCTGCGCCTACTGCTGCTGCTTTATCGTGATAGTAGGTTCCAAGATCACGCAATGGTTGATAAAACTCTGGAGCTAAAATTAAACAGAAAAAACCAGAAAATAAGGTAACGCTAGTCGCATATCCCCCAAAATTAATCTGTCCTAAATAACTAAAACCAAAATAAACCGCAGTTAACGCAATCGAAATGGACGTAAAAAATTCCAATACCGACGAAGAAAGAAAGGCAACTTTTAACACCTCCATTGTTGTTTCACGAAAATCCTCACTACGTTCTGCAATTTGTTCTGTTTGTTCTTTGGTACGATTAAAAATGCGTAAATTCTCTAATCCTTGTAAACGGTCCAAAAATTGCCCACTTAAGCGTGCTAACATATTGATATTCCGTTGATTTGCTTCAGAGGCTTTGATACCAACCAAGATCATAAATAGCGGAATTAAAGGTGCTGTTAATAATAAAATTAATCCCGCCACCCAATTAATCGGAAAAATCGCAATTAATAAAATTAATGGTGCAATCCCAGATAAATATTGTTGTGGTAAATAGCGTGCATAAAAATTATGCAAATTCTCGACTTGTTCCAATGCCAACGTTGCCCAGCTACCCACTGGGCGATAAGCTAATGTTGCTGGACCAACTTGTTCTAATTTATGCAAAATTTGCTGGCGTAGATGTTGGCGTAATAGCTTACCACTATAAAATCCTACTTTTTCTCGTGCATATAACAGCCCTGCTCGTATTGCAAAAATCAAGGGTAAGGCGAGAAAACTTTCCCATAACTGCTCTCGTGGTACACCAACAATAATAAGATTATGCAACAACGAAGCTAATAACCACGTTTGCACAACTAATAAAATGGTCGAAATAATCGCAAAAAGCAGATTGAGTTTAAGCGGTTTTTTAATGATTTGACTTTGCTGTCTAAGCCAAGTTTGCAGCTGTTTCTGGCGAGATTTATCCATAACCTAAAAAATCGAGAAAAATACAATAAAATCCCCTCAATAATGAGGGGGAATAAATAAAAAATACTATGCGTTTTGTGCGTCTAAGACATCAAGATAGCGTTCTGCATCTAGTGCTGCCATACAACCTGTGCCAGCAGAAGTAATCGCTTGACGATAATGTTGATCCATCACATCACCTGCGGCAAAGACCCCTTCAACAGACGTTGCTGTCGCATTACCTTGTAAGCCTGATTTCACCACAATATAGCCGTTATTTAAGGCTAATTGTCCTGCAAAAATATCGGTATTTGGCGCGTGTCCGATCGCAATAAAGACCCCCTCTACCTCCACCTTTTCTTGTAAATCAGATTGCGTATCTTGTAACTGTAAATGCGTTACCCCCATATTATCGCCACACACTTCGGTAAGCGTACGGTTAGTATGCAAAACAATCTTGCCCTCTTCGACTTTCTTCATTAAACGATCTAATAAGATTTTTTCACTGCGGAAGCTATCACGGCGATGAACAAGATGTACTTCTGAAGCAATATTCGCAAGATATAACGCCTCTTCCACTGCTGTATTTCCGCCACCAATTACCGCCACTGGCTTATTACGATAGAAAAAACCATCACAAGTTGCGCAAGCTGACACACCACGTCCTTTATAAGCCTCTTCTGACGGTAAGCCAAGATACTTCGCTGAAGCGCCTGTTGCAATAATTAACGCATCACAGGTAAAGGTTTGGCTATCTCCATAAAGGGTAAAAGGGCGCTTAGAAAGATCTACTTGATTGATATGATCGAAAATAATTTCTGCCTCGAATTTTTCTGCGTGTTCTAGCATTCGCTGCATTAACTCTGGACCAGTCGTTTCACCTGCATCTCCAGGCCAATTCTCAATTTCATTAGTAGTTGTTAACTGCCCACCTTGTTGTAATCCTGTTACTAATACTGGCTTTAAATTTGCTCGTGCCGCATAAATCGCTGCGGTATAACCTGCTGGACCTGATCCCAAAATTAATAATTTACTATGCTTACTTGTCATATTTTGCTCCGATGTAATTTGTTATTTATTCTGCTTCACAACTTAATAAAGCAATGAATAGACGAAACGGCGATATTTATTCGTTAATGGATCGCTATTCCCCATTGCCGACAAAATCGCAAGATACTGACGTTTTACCTCTCCCTCTTCAGCATTGAGATCTTTTTGTAAAATCGCCAATAATAAATTTAACGCCTCTTCATTTCGGTTCGCTTGATGTAATTGTACTGCTAATTTTATCGCAATTTCTGGGGTTGGATTACGTTGATAATCTTGCTGTAATTGTTGAATTTCTGGCGTATCTGCCGCTTGGATTAATAACTCAATTTGTGATTGTAGCCCTTGCCAACGACTATCACGATCCTGCAATGGAATCTGTTTTAAAATCTCCTGCGCAGGTTCAACTTTCTTCATCGCAATATAGGTTTCAGCATAAAGTAAGGCGACATCACTATTTTTCTTATCAGAAAGTTCCCACGCCTCTTTTAACAGAGGTAATGCTTGTTCGTAATTCTCGACAGCTAAATAATCTAATGCTTGATTAAATTTGATTTCATCTTCTTTTGGTAAAATAACGCTTAAACGTTGCTGTAACTCTTGTTCTGGTAACTCGCCTTGAAAGCCATCAATAGGTGCGCCATCTTTAAATAAATAGGTGGTTGGTAATGCTTGAATTCTGAATTGTGCTGCAATCATTGGTTCAGTTTCGCAATTCACTTTAGCGAGAATAAATTGATTAGGATATTGTGTAGTTAATCGTTCTAATCCAGTAATAAAATTTTGTGAACTACTGTCTGTCGTGGCATAAAATACAAAGACTAATGGCTGTGTTTTCCCCATTTCTAACACTTCAGGCAAATTTTGTGTATTCACCTCAATAATTTGTTGCATATCAATTCCTTTGTTCATCTACAAAATTTGCTAAATTCTAGCAAAACTACCACCATTTTTCAGTAACTAAAAGTGATCATTTAAAGATACCTTGAGTTTGTTAGTGAGGTTATAAGTAAGTTTTTTGATTATTGATAGATTTAGGTTTTGTCCTAAAGGACGAACCTAAATATCTATTTAAGTAAAAACAAAGCAAAAATTAATTATGATAATTTTATTAACAAATTTAGTTTTAAACTCAAATCGCTATAAATGTTCACGGTTCCCTTGTGCCTTGCCCGAATGCAGGAAAGATTTTTAGGCAAAAAACGTCTAATTTTTCTGAGTTTTACGAAGAAAAATATCAGTTTTTTGCCGCTCGAAAAATCTTGACGAAATAAGGAATTAGCAAGGCACTAGGGCGTGCTTTTTTTGCTTCGTTTTTTTACACGAGTAAAAAAATGAAGTCGTCCTTTAGGACGAAACCTAAATCCAATAAAAATGCCACCTACTGGTGGCATTTTCATCATTGATTAACGCTTTAATGTTTAAAAGACCATTTTAAACGATACGCTCGGGGTTTGTTCTACTGAACCCTTACGGCTAGAAACATCATAACCGACAGACAAGCTCGCAAGTGGTGAAAGTTTATAATCCACGCTCACACCTGCACCAGTCGATAAACGGTTTTCTTGCGCACCTTGGGTTACAAAGGATTGACCTTTAGCACCTTGGAATGACGCTCTCACCGAAGCAGGTTCTGCCATCAAGTTGTAACCAACATTGGCATTTGCACCGACTAAAAGATTTGGTGCAACTTGCACTTTCACTTTGACGCCCACTTCACTAGTCATCGTCTCAAAACTTCCTGCGTCTGCATGTAAGTTTAAGATACCTGCGCCTTTTTCTGCGTACGCATTATTTCTTACCATACGGTAATCCAAACGTGCATAGCTTTCGAGTTTCACCGTATCAGAAAGGGAACTTGGTAAAGTTAACCCCAATCCTGCATAGGCAATTTTATTGCCATAGCTTGCGCTAGCAGTATTGCCCACAAAGCTAAATTTACGCTCTGAATCCACTTTGCTGTAACCCACGCCAGCCTTATAGTCTAACGCTAAGTCGCCAGCTAATGGCGTGTTACCATAGATACCTGTCTGTACGGTTTTGCTCTTCACGCTTTGTGCTGATGGTGATTCACGGCTAACTGCACTATCTTGTGCATAGCCAATCATCGCCCCAAAACGGCTACCGTTATAGCAGCGCTCCGCACCAATACCAAAACCATAGCTCTCATTATAATAGCCTGACGCACCTTTATATTGATGTTGTAAACGTTGGCTATGGAACGTTCTCACCCACGTTGGATTACCATCAAAATTGCTATACGCATCACACTGATAATTATAATCAGGCAATGTCGCTAACTGTTTGCTGCTATCGGCGATGATTTGGCTACTTGCTCCTGATAAGCTTGGTAACACAGAAACTAATGCCGCCGCTGTTTCATCATCATCTTTAATTCCATAGAAAAGTTTAGCCAATGGATCAGATGAATTATTTCTGAAGACATTATCTAATACTTTCGCCGCTCCTAACGCACGGGTTAAGCCTCGCTCACTAGCAATCTCAACTAAAGAGTCTTTTTCATAACGTGGCGTAAATGTAAGCCCATTCTCTGTATAGGTAGGATCGAAATTAAATAAGTTACTGGTATCTTTGATGTCATCAAATGTTCCTGTTAAATTACCTCCAGCGGTGATTGCGCTTAATACTTTCGACGTATCTAGATCTTCAACGCGATCGATATTCTTGGTATTTAACGTCAAGGTACCACCATTCAAGTTAACGTCGTTTTTCACGTCAAGCGTACCCACTTTATCTGGGGTAATCCCAATTTCAACATTACCATTTGGCTCAACGGTTAAACCACCAAGTTTAGTACCATTTTCATCAACAGATAAGGTGGCATCTTGATTTACCGTAACTTGGCTACCCGCTAAGTCTCCGCCATCTTTCATTGCTAAAGTACCTTTGTTCACATTGGTTTTCCCTGTGAAATCAGGATTTTGGTTGCTAACTTCTAATGTACCCTCACCGTTTTTATTTAATGCACCTCTACCACTCAGTGCCGCTGTTGGCGCAAGCGCAACGGTTTTATCTCCATCAATATCAAGATTGAGGTTACCATTAATTGCGATCGAATCACCCTCACCAGTATTCAAGCCATCAAACAACGGTCTTGCATCAGTTGGTTTTAAGTTGAGATTCCCTTTTTCGCCAATCGTAATGCTGGCGTTGTCATCATCAGTTGCTTGCGACGGATCAGAAACAATATTCGCTGCGGTTAAATCACCATTAACGGTTAAGCTACCTTTATTGACTTCTAACGCTTTATCGCCATTTTCACCAACTTTGAGGCTACCTGCTTTTGAATCTGCGTCATCGCTATCCTTGGCATCTACCGTTACGCTACCGCCATTAATTTTCGCTGACTTGTTCGCTGTTACCTCACCATTTTTCGCAACATTTAATGCACCGCTCTCATCAACAGATAAGTTATCGGCAACCATTTCACCCTCAACCACTAAAGTATCAGGAGAAGTGCTGTCATCACCGTCCTTATCCGTTTCTTTACTACCAACAGTTACACTCTCACTGTTTAATTTAGAGCCTTTTACAACCGTAGCCTTACCATCATTGATATTGGTTGCTGCTAAGGTGTTTTCTGGTGCGGTAAGTTTTAACTCACCCTCACCATTTTTGTTTAAGGTACCTTTATCGCCTGCTTCATTCGCGCTAATGCCTGCGGTGCTTGCTTGGCTTACGGTGCCATCTGCTGGTACGTCCACATTTAAGGTACCACCCACACCGATCTTGTCGCCATTTGCGGTATCAAATCCTTCAAATAAGGTATCGCCATCTTTCGGATTTAAATTTAAGGTTGCATTTTTAGCAATATCAATAAGCGATGGATTGTCTGTTGCTGGCGTGCTAGTAATATTTGCTGCGCTCACCTCACTATCAGGAGCAACCGCTAATTTACCGCCGTCCATTGCAATCGCATTTTTGACATCTAAGCTACCCGCATTGTCAGCATCACCAACATTAACCTCTGCATCTTTCTGCACGGTCATATCGTCTGCTTCCACAGTACCATTGTTAGTCAGTTTAGCGCTGCCTGCTTCACCCGTACCATCACCCACTTTAAGGGTATCAGTATCTAATGTAGCACCTTTATCAACGCTTACTTCACCATCTTTAATATCCGTGGTGTCAGCGGCTAATTCGCCACCAGTGATATTCACGTCAGCGCCGTTATCAGCGGTTAATGTACCAGCTGTGGTATTACCGCTTGACGTTAACTCACCGCCATCAACCGTTAAACCATTGTCAACATCTAAGTCGCCTGTGGTGGTTAAGTTTCCATCTCCGCTAACGGTTACATTATCGGCTTCCACCGTACCGTTATTGGTAAGTTTGGCACTATCTGGCTCACCTGTTTTATTACCCACTTTAAGGGTATTTGTATCTAATGTAGCACCTTTGCTAACGGTTACATTACCATCATTAATATTCGTGGTGTCAGCGGCTAATTCGTTATCTGTGATATTCACATTAGCACCATTATCAACATTTAATGTGCCAACGGTTGTAGTACCGCTTGAATTGAGTTCACCGCCCTTGTCAACGGTTAATGTGCCTGCGGTTGTGGTGCCGCTTGATGTTAATTCACCACCATCAACGGTTAAGCCATTTTCAACATCTAAAGTACCTGTGGTGGTTAAGTTTCCATCTCCGCTAACGGTTACATTATCGGCTTCCACCGTACCGTTATTGGTAAGTTTGGCACTATCTGGCTCACCTGTACCATTACCCACTTTAAGGGTATTTGTATCTAATGTAGCACCATTATCAACGCTTACTTCACCATCTTTAATATTTGTGGTATCAGCTTCTAATTCGCCACCAGTGATATTTACATCAGCGCCGTTATCAGCGGTTAATGTGCCTGCGGTTGTGGTACCGCTTGATGTTAATTCACCGCCATCAATCGTTAAACCATTTTCAACATCTAAAGTACCTGTGGTGGTTAAGTTTCCATCTCGGCTAACAGTTACATCATCGGCTTCCACCGTACCATTGTTGGTAAGTTTTGCACTATCTGGACCACCTGTACCATTACCCACTTTAAGGGTATTTGTATCTAATGTAGCACCATTATCAACGCTTACTTCACCATCTTTAATATTTGTGGTATCAGCTTCTAATTCGCCACCAGTGATATTTACATCAGCGCCGTTATCAGCGGTTAATGTGCCTGCGGTTGTGGTACCGCTTGATGTTAATTCACCGCCATCAACGGTTAAGCCATTTTCAACATCTAAAGTGCCTGTGGTGGTTAAGTTTCCATCTCGGCTAACAGTTACATTATCGGCTTCCACCGTACCATTGTTGGTAAGTTTTGCACTATCTGGACCACCTGTACCATTACCCACTTTAAGGGTATTTGTATCTAATGTAGCACCATTATCAACGCTTACTTCACCATCTTTAATATTTGTGGTATCAGCTTCTAATTCGCCACCAGTGATATTTACATCAGCGCCGTTATCAGCGGTTAATGTGCCTGCGGTTGTGGTACCGCTTGACGTTAACTCACCGCCATCAACGGTTAAGTTATCTTTAACCGCTAATTTGCCTGCGCTGGTTAAGGTTCCATCTCGGCTAACGGTTACATTATCTGCATTCACAGTACCGTTGTTAGTTAAAGCAGCTTTTTCATTTGTACCATCTGTACCATCACCAACATTGACAGCTTTACTATCTAATGTTGCATTTGCTGCGACCTCAACAGAACCTGCGTTAATATCTGTTTTTGGTGTTGTGGTTGTACCGCCATTTAAGGCAACTGCACCGCCATTAACGGTTAACGATTCTTCTGCATTTAACGTTCCAGTATTGGTTAATTTCGCATCTGCATTTACGGTTACATTTTTCGCATCAACAGTACCATTGTTAGTAAGTTTGGCATTTTCTTTGCCACCCTCTCCATCACCTACTTTAAGGGTATCGCTGTCTAGTTTGGCACCTGTCGCAACCTCAACAGAACCTGCGTTAATATCTGTTTTTGGTGTTGTGGTGGTACCACCATTTAAAGCAACCGCACCGCCATTAACGGTTAACGCTTCATCTGCTTTTAATGTTCCAGTATTGGTTAATTTCGCATCAGAATTTACCGTTACATTATCAGATTCAACCGTACCATTGTTGGTTAAACTTGCAGTGTTAGGACCACCTTGCCCATCGCCAACCTTAAGGGTATCGCTGTCTAGTTTTGCACCTGTCGCAACCTCAACAGAACCTGCGTTAATCTCTGTTTTTGGTGTTGTGGTTGTGCCACCATTTAAGGCTACTGCACCGCCATTAACGGTTAACGATTCTTCTGCATTTAACGTTCCAGTATTGGTTAATTTCGCATCAGAATTTACCGTTACATTATCGGATTTAACCTTACCATTATTGGTTAAAGTTGCAGTGTTAGGACCACCTTGCCCATCACCCACTTTAAGGGTATCACTGTCTAGTTCTGCATTGGCTACAACCGTTACATCACCATCATTAATATTTGTGGTATCTGCGGTTACTTTGCCAGCAGTGATATTCACATCAGCATCATTATTAACGTTTAATGTGCCAGTATTTGTCGTTCCGCTTGAAGTTAAATCACCGCCATTTACTGTTATGTTATCAGTAGCCGTTAATTTATTCGTATTGGTTAAATGACCATCACCATTTACCGTTACGCTAGTCGCTTCAACCGTACCATTATTGGTTAACCCTGCGCTATTATCATCACCGTTGCCATCGCCTACTTTCACCGTATCACTGTTCAAGGTAGAACCGCTTTCTACCGCAAGCTTACCATCATTAACATTAGTTGTTGCTAAGGTGTTGGTTGGTGCAGTCAGTTTTAACTCACCCGCACCATTTTTGTTTAGCGTACCTTTCTCGCCTGCTTCATTTGCGCTAATGCCTGCGGTGGTTGCTTGGCTTACCGTGCCATTTTCTGGTACTGCTACATTTAAGGTACCGCCCACACCGATCTTGTCGCCATTCGCAGTATCGAAACCATTAAATAAGGTATCGCCATTGGCTGGGTTAAGACTTAACGTACCCGCCGCTGCGACATCAATAACTGCTTTGGTTGCCTCAGTTGGGTTTGCATTTGAGGTAATATTTTTCGCAGCTAATTCACCGCCAGTTACACTAAGCTTACCGCTATTCAAGGCAATATCATTAGTTCCAGCATCAAGTTTACCGCCAGAAACTGCCACATTACCGCCATTTACCTCTGCGCCTTTGTTTGCTGTCAAGGTACCCGCAGTTACATTCAGATCCCCTCCAGCAACCGTGATCTTGTCATTTGCGGTTAAGGTGCCTGCGGTATCCACTGCACCATCAGCGTTAACCGTTAATGCGCCACCAACCGTTGCAGTTGCGCCTGCTTGAATATCAAGCTTCGCATCTTTGCCATCTGCGCTGCTGTTACCGACATTTAACGGACCATTGTTAGTCAAGGTTGCGTTACTTTCAACCGCTAATGTCCCTTTGTTAATGTTAGTAGTACCACTGGTTAAGTCGCCTTGTTTCACATTCAACTTACCATTGTCCACATCAACTTGACCAATGCTGTTGCCCGTTGCGGTTAAATCAAGGGTACCCTCGCCTGCTTTGGCTAAGGTTCCTGTACCTGAGAATGGCGCATCTGCATTTTGTTCTACGGTTTTACCTGCTGTTGTATTAACAGTCAGTTTACCCGCAATATCGATAATATCTTTGGTCGCATCAGTGCCATCTTTGGTATTTAAGCCCTCGAATAACGCTTTGTCATCGCTTGGGGTAAGGGTTACGTCCGCCCCGCTAGCAATTCTCACTTCCGCTTTTTGCTCATTATTTGCATCGTCTGAAGAAATAATATTACCTGCAGCGAGTTTCCCTTGAACATCTAATGTACCCGCATTTAACTCAAGGTTTTTCGTGCCATCTGCGCCGACTTTCAGGCTACCCGCTGTTGCATTTTCGCCTGTGCCTGCTGGCTCAACGGTTACGGTACCACCGTTAATTTTGGCGCTCTCTTTTGCGGTTAACTCTGTGCCTGATTTAACATTTAACGCATCACCAGTAACGGTCAAATTATTAGTAGTGAGGTTCGCCGACACATCTAAAGTACCGTCATTTACATTGACATTGCCAAAAGTGTTTTCTGCTTTTAGGTCTAACTCGCCATTACCGTTTTTATTTAACGTACCCTCGCCAGTAATTTTCGCATTGGCATTTTGTGCTGTCGTTACGCCTTCTGCGACATCAACATTTAAGTTACCATTCACAGCAATTAAATCGCCTTTGCTAGTATCAAAGCCTGCGAACAGTTCGCCATCAGTTGCGGTTGGTTTTAATGACACATTCCCTGTTGAGCCTACGGTAATTGAAGCATTGTCGTTATCATCATCGCGAGCCTCATTTGACTTAATATTACTCGCCGCTAAATCACCGTTAACCGTTAAACTTCCAGAATTTAAGGTTAAGGCTTTATCGCCATTTGCGCCGACTTGGAGGCTACCTGATTTAGTGCCAGTTGTGCCTTTATCGTCAATCGTTACTGCGCCGCCGTTGATGGTTGCACTCTGTTTTGCAGTTAACTTGCTGTCTGCGTTAACATTTAACGCATCGCCATTAACGGTTAGGTTATTGGTAGTGAGGTTCGCCGACACATCTAAAATACCGTCATTTACATTGACATTGCCAAAAGTGTTTGCTGCTTTCAGATCTAACGCACCGTTGCCCTCTTTATTTAGGGTACCTGCTCCTGTAATGCCTGCGGTGCTGTTTTGCGCCACGCTTGCACCATCGGCAACGGTTACTTTTAACTCCCCATTCACGTCGATGCTGTCGCCTTTGCTGGTATCAAAACCATTAAATAAGGTTTCGCCATTTGCAGGGGTTAAATTTAACTTGCTGTCTGCGCCAACACTAATGGTTGCATCTTCTGCATTGCCATCAGCTGCGGTATTTGAAGTGATATTTTTTGCGTCTAATTCACCACCTGTTAAAGTAAGGTTTCCGCTATTCAAGGCAATATCATTAGTTCCAGCATCAAGTTTACCGCCTGAAATTGCCACGCTACCGCCATTTACCTCTGCGCCTTTGTTTGCTGTCAAGGTACCCGCAGTTACATTGATATTACCACCTGCAACCGTGATCTTATCACTTGCGGTTAAGGTGCCTGCGGTATCAATCGCACCATCACTGTTAACTTTTAATGCACCACCAACCGTTGCAGTTGCACCTGCTTGAATATCAAGTTTCGCATCGCTGGTACCATCGCTGTTACCCACATTTAACGCCCCTGTATTCTTCAAGGTTGCGCCACTTTCAACCGCTAATGTCCCTTTGTTAATGTTAGTGGTACCACTGGTTAAGTCGCCTTGTTTCACATTCAACTTACCATTGTCCACATCAACTTGACCAATACTGTTGCCCGTTGCAGTTAAATCAAGGGTACCCTCGCCTGCTTTGGCTAAGGTTCCCGTACCTGAGAATGGCGCATCTGCATTTTGTGCTACCGTTTTACCTGCTGTTGTATTAACAGTCAGTTTACCCGCAATATTGATAATATCTTTGGTCGCCTCAGTGCCATCTTTGGTATTTAAGCCATCGAATAATGCTTTGTCATCGCTTGGGGTAAGAGTTACGTCCGCCCCGCTAGCAATTCTCACTTCCGCTTTTTGCTCATTATTTGCATCGTCTGAAGAAATAATATTACCTGCAGCGAGTTTCCCTTGAACATCTAATGTACCCGCATTTAACTCAAGGTTTTTCGTGCCATCTGCGCCGACTTTCAGGCTACCTGCTTTCGCATCTTCGCCTGCGCCTTGTGGTTCAACGGTTACGGTACCACCGTTAATTTTGGCGCTCTCTTTTGCGGTTAACTCTGCGCCAGATTTAACTTTTAACGCATCGCCATTAACGGTTAGGTTATTGGTAGTGAGGTTCGCCGACACATCTAAAGTACCGTCATTTACATTCACATTCGCAAAAGTATTAGTGGCTTTCAGATCTAACGCACCATTGCCCTCTTTATTTAGGGTACCTGCTCCTGTAATGCCCGCTGTGCTGCTTTGCGCCACGCTTGCGCCATCGGCAACGGTTACTTTTAACTCCCCATTCACGTCGATGCTGTCGCCTTTGCTGGTATCAAAACCATTAAATAAGGTTTCGCCATTTGCAGGGGTTAAATTTAGTTTGCTGCCTGTGCCAACGCTAATGGTTGCATCTGTATCGCCATCAACTGCAGTATTTGAAGTGATATTTTTCGCGTCTAATTCACCACCTGTTAAAGTAAGGTTTCCGCTATTTAACACAATATCTTTGCCATCGGCATTGAGTTTACCGCCCGAAATTTCCACGCTACCGCCAGTTACCGTTGCGCCTTGTGTGGCGTTGAGGGTTCCATTGGTAACTTCAACATTCCCGCCTGTAACATTTAGGGTACCGTTTGCGGTGGTGGTGCCTGAGTTTTTCAGTTGTCCATCAGCGTTTACGGTCATCGGTCCATTGATAGTTGCGGTACCTTGTACCTCAAATTTCGCTGTATTTGTCGTCTGTTCAGGATCTGAGTTTGGTTTCGCTTGACCATCACCGATATTCACGGTATTCCCAGTAAATGACGCACCTTGCGCAACGGTTACCGTACCATCGTTAAGATCCATTTTTTCTACGGTGGTGGTACCGCCGTTTAACGCCACATTCCCTGAAGCCACCACTAACGCCTTAGTCGCTTTTAAGGTGCCAGCGCCAGTATTGGTTAACTTGCCATCAGATTTAACCGTGATAGTTTCTGCATCAACCGTCCCTAGATTTTCTAACTGTGCGCTATTTTCGCCATCTTGTGCATCGCCGACACTGATAGTTGGGCTGGTTAAGGTTTTGCCCGCTTTTACTTGCAACTTACCATTATTAATATTGGTCGTTGAGATGCTGTTATCTGCGTCTAACGCTAATGTCCCTTTGCCTGTTTTATTAAAGGTTCCAGTACCAGTAAATGCCGCATCTTCTTGTTGTGAAACGTCGGCATTCTCAGCCACATTTGCGTTCCATGTACCATTAATGGTAATGGTGTCGGTTGCAGCGGCTTTTTTGAAGTTTTCAAATAGGGTATCGCCAGTAACTAAATTTGTGGTTAAGGTGCCGCCCTCGTTTACGGTAACAGTCGCTTGATCATCACCAGCTGCATCAGTGGTTTTAATATTACCAACTGTTGCGATTCCGCCATTAGCCACGGTTAAGGTACCGTTATTCACTTCCACATCACCAGAATCGTTGCCAGTTTTCGCCGTAGTTAATGTGCCATTAACGGCTAATTTCGCCACATTTGGATCGGTTGCAAAAGTCGATTTATTATCAATTAAGACATCGCTGGTTCCCTCGATTTTGCCATCAACAATTAATTCACCGCCCGATACGGTAGTTTTGCCACTGTGGGTTAAATCGCCAGTTGTGGTGGTGGTGTGCGTGTTTGATTTTTCAAAGTTACCTGCACCATTGATATTACGGCTAAAAGTTTCGTTAGCATCAAAATTAAGTTTTAATGTCCCTTTTTTAGTGTCGCTTGTACCAGTTGAAATCGCACTTGTGCCACGTCCCATTGCAGCAAAGCTATCAAATTGTAGCGTGCCGCCAGTGATAGAGGTGTTGCCTGAGAAACTATTATCCTTATTATTGACTGTAGTGGTGCCTGCACCGTCGTGGATCAAGTTCCCTTCGCCAGTGAGTAGGTTATCTAAAGTATAGTCATTGCTACGGTTAACTTTTAGGTTAGCACCACTACTAATCGTAACATTGCCAGTTCCAAGGTCGCCTGTTGCACCATCGTTGCCCACTTGTAAGGTACCAGAGATGATATTGATTGCACCCGTATAGTTTGCATTATCATTGGTCAATACGGTCATTCCTGAACCTGCTTGCTCCAATGTACCTGAACCTGAAATTTCATTATTTACGATATATTGATTGCTGCGCTTAATAATTAAATTAGTGCTTTCCGCCAATGAAACACGCCCTGTACCAAGAATCCCCGTTTCTCTGTTATCCCCAACCTGTAATGTCCCTTGTTGTACCTTAGTTTCCCCTGCATAGGTATTATCGGCTAATAAGGTTAACTGACCTGTCCCTGTTTTGTTTAATGTAGCAGAAGCGTCTGTCCCTTTTAACGACGCAGTATTAGCAAAGGTTAATGTTTTACCACTTTCTACCTGCACAGTTGAGGTTGCAGCTAAATTTAAATTATCATTTGCATCCCAATCTTGAAAGATAGTATATGAGTCCTGTGCAACTAAAGTACCGCCGTTAAAGTTAAAGCTTGCACTTTGTCCATTAGCAGTCCCTCGTTTTAAACGGTTGTAAGGTGAAGCTGTTCCCGCTAAGGTTAGTGTACCGCCCTGATTTAATGAAATAGAAGATCCACCATCAAGGCTAGTTTGATCATTTGAGGTTACTGTAGTGCTAATATTTAACGAAGATGTACCAGCCAAACTTACACCTTTATTTAAAGTTATGTCTCCACCAGACGCTGTCAATGAAGAGTTACCATTCATGGTTACGCTCTCATCAAAGGTTAAAGTACCAGCAGATGAGGTCAATGCAGCATTGTCATTTAAGGTTGTTGTGCCAGAAATCGTGTTTTTGTCACCTGAAAAATTTACCTTAGAGTTAGCACTCGCAGTGATCGCTTTAAATGTTGTAGTACCGCCCTCAACGGTTAAATTTGCAGTATGATTTAAGGTTGCTGCATTACCAAACGTTGCAGTCTCTACACCATTTTTCACAGTTAATGAAGACGTATTATTCAGATTGGTTCGATTAAATGACACCATACCAGAATTAAAGATTAATGCTGCATTATCGGTCGCAGTTGTTGTACCTTCAAATGTTACAGTTGAATTGGTAGAGGAAAAATTAACATTTTTATTAAAATTCGCATTACTATTAAAGGTTATCGTACTATTGTCAACAGTAGCATTAACATGCATATCATCCTTATCATGCCCTTTAAAAGTTGCTACACCATTAAAGGTTACATTACTGTTATTGCTAACAGCCATATCAGAAGCATCTAAAATCTCACTCACTTTTTGGAAGGTAACCGTACTATTATCAACCATAAATTTGGTTTTAATTGCTAATTTAGTATAGCCTCCGAACGTAGCCGTACTATCTTGAACAGAAAAATTTGTTTTTTCTGTCATTATAAAAGAATCCGTTGTAATGAAATTCCCCCCCCATTACTTCAATAGCCGAGATAGTCGGTTCATTTGAGTTAGCCGAGTCTGGGGTACTCCTTGGCGAACCTTTTAATAAACTAGCACCTCCAAATTGTAAGGTGGCATCATCTACTCGAAGAAGATAAGGGTGAGGATTGTTCCGTTTACCTGTAAAATGTCTTTCTATTGAATTAGTAATTGCAATATTGGCTTTATCTTGAATAATTAATGTCCCAGCACTATTATTTGCTCCCAACTGTATTATTCTTTTACCAAAATCTGGTACTACTGCTTGTATATCTGCTAGGGTCGCACCTTCTTGAGCGGTTAAGCTTCCATCTCCACCATATGTCGTACCGATATATAAATATCTACCACCTACACCAACCGCACCTGATTGCTCTACTTTAGCCGCAACTACAACCCCACTAATTGCACTTAAACAAAACAACGCTAACAGCTTAATCTTAAAATATTTCCCTAATGTTATTAGCTGAATAGTTTGCCCATTGGTAACGACAGACGATCCTTTTTTCCCGTGGCTTTTACCTAATTCTGATACACACTGCCATGCCCCTTTTGCCACATTCCAGACGATGCGATAAATCTTATTCATTAATCATCTCCATTTTTATGAATTACGTAAAAAAATTTAAAAATAATTTCGTTGTTGTTTGTCTTAATTTAAAAAGGGGTGGATTGTAACAAATCCCCCCCCCCAGAAGCCAGAAAAAACAAGCTGTTAGCAGGAAAAAATGCCCCATTTGCCTAATTAAAAGGCAATAAATACCCATAATGAGGTATAAACTCACCTTTCTTTCGCCCTGACAATCTATAATTTTCTTTAACTTTCTATACAAAAAGATTTATCCACTTCCTGTTTAACATTTTGTGTATAATTCGCGGGTTACAAATCAGCAGAGAAAAGATATGGATTTATTAAAATTAGATTGGCAATCCCTTGCGCCTACCTTAGACATTCAAGTAGATCACTGTTGTGAGCAGGTGGATTTTTGGGCGTTACAACCTCGTGCCACCGCAGCAATTCAGCATTGGTTAGCGCAAGAGGGACGCTTATTAGTGTTAAAAGGTGATGAGCAATTTAATGATTTACAACGTTTAGAACGTTATTTATTACAACACTACTTTAGCGAACAGCCGTTAGCGATTCATGGCGTGCATTATCAATTTCAGCCCGCAGGTGAGAATGCGTTTCCTACGATAACAATGCGCCCTGCGCAATATGCAACAGATAATTTTTTGCAACGTTATTGGGTAAAAAGTGCGGATTATCTTGATCCCCAATATCTTTTCGGGCAAGTGCTGCAATTAGCGAATAGCGATCAATTACAGTTAGCAGCAGGGTTAGTTCACCAATTAAATGGCGGCATTTTAATTCTTTCGGTGGCGCAATTATTGACGCAATTTGATGTTTGGTTGCGTTTGTTCAGTGTGTTGCAGCAGCAGCAATTTCATTGGCATTTGGATACGCCGTTGCAACACCAACCGTGTGTTATTCCAAGTATGCCGTTGCAATTAAAGGTGATTTTGGTGGGAAGCCGCGAGAATATTGCCGAGCTGGAAGCAATTCAGCCTGATTTATACCAGTTTGCCGATTATGCCGAATTAGCAGCATATAGCGAAGTTGCTACTGAACAACAACAGTGTCAATGGGTGGGTTATGTGCAGCATCTTGTTAGCGCAGAATTAAAAAAATCTATCAATCTCTCGGGAATTAATCGGTTATATCAATGGTTAGTGCGAGAAAGTGAAGATCGCCAATTAGTGTGTAATTCACCTCACCACTTGCTGCGTATTCTGCAAGGTGCGTTAATGACGCAACCACAAGCCACGCAGATTAGTGCCGAGATGATTGAGGCTTACTATACGCAGCAGTGCTATCAGCGAAATCTGTTACAACAACGGAGTTATCAAAGTGTGTTGAGTGAGCAAATTTATATTGCCACTGAGGGGGAGGAAATTGGGCAAATTAATGGGTTGTCGGTGATTGAATACCCAGGGGTGCCTTATGCTTTCGGTGAGCCATCACGCATTAGTTGTTTAGTGCAAACTGGCGAGGGCGAGATTGTCGATGTTGATCGGAAAAATGAATTAGCGGGCAATATTCATAGTAAAGGTATGATGATTGCGCAAGCGTGCCTGAGTAATATTTTGCAGTTACCAAGTCAATTACCTTTTTCGGCGTCGTTAGTGTTTGAACAGTCGTACACTGAAATTGATGGCGATAGTGCCTCTTTAGCGATGCTTTGCGTGTTAGTCAGTGCATTAGCGGAATTGCCGTTACCACAACATATTGCAGTAACAGGGGCGATTGATCAATTTGGTTTAGTGCATGCGGTGGGTGGCGTGAATGAAAAAATTGAGGGCTTTTTTACCATTTGCCAACAGCGAGGATTAACAGGTAAACAAGGGGTGATTATTCCTGCGGTGGCGTGTACGCAACTGAGTTTAAGCCGTGCAGTAACTGAGGCAGTGAAAGCGGGAGAATTTCATCTTTGGGTAGTCGAAGACGCTACCCAAGCCTTGCAAATATTGCTGCAACGTGATTTAGTCGAAATGCCTGATACGCAATATCACGCCAATAATCGTCCATTAAATCAATTAATTTTGCAGAACCTTGAGCAAAAAGCGGAGACTAAACCGCTCTTCTCTCGTTACTTTTCTTGGCTATACTCTGCTAAAAAGTAAACTAACTGCTCCGACCATTCAGCTAACAGGTGTAAGCTATTTTATTCCTTGCTAGAATAGCTTTCATCTTGTTGTTCCTTGCAAAAGGAATATTAATGCTTACTTGTAGGAGATCAGTATGCCAAACAGCCGTTCACAAAAAAGAATTTTTACTCACCAAAAATCATTTAGTTATGAGGAGTTATTGGCTTCTGGGCGTGGTGAATTATTTGGAGAAAAAGGACCGCAATTACCTGCGCCGTCAATGCTGATGATGGATCGGATTGTGGAAATGAATGAAACTAGCGGTCGCTATGCTAAAGGCTATATTGAAGCCGAATTAGATATTCGCCCTGATTTACCTTTCTTTGATTGTCATTTTATTGGTGATCCTGTGATGCCAGGGTGTTTAGGATTAGATGCGATGTGGCAATTAGTGGGCTTTTTCTTAGGCTGGATTGGCGGTGAGGGAAAGGGGCGTGCATTAGGCGTTGGTGAAGTGAAATTTACTGGGCAAATTCTCCCTACAGCAAAGAAAGTTACTTACCGTATTCACTTGAAACGTGTGCTAAATCGTAAGCTGATTATGGGTGTCGCCGATGGTGAAGTGGAAGTTGATGGGCGCATTATTTATACAGCAACAGATTTAAAAGTCGGTTTATTCCAAGATACGGCGGTGTTTTAAATTTTTTATTAGTGCTGTTTACTGACAAAGTGATATTCCTTCATTCTTACTTTGTTTTTCTTTTAAATTGAGATTTAGGTTTCGCCTAAGGGCGACCTACTTTTTTTGCTCAAATAGAGATTTTTTTGCTCAAACTGGTATTAGGTTTCGTCCTAAAGGGCGACCTACTATTATTCGCAAGTTCGCTCGGCTCACTTGCTCACCCTACGGGTCGCTGCAAGCAGCGCTCAAAAAGCAATGCTTTTTGTTGTGCAAAGAAAAGTAGGCAAAAAAATTTAGTTTAGTTGTATGGCAATAAAAATACTTTTTACATTGATGTACGAACATAATTCAATAAAGCTTCATTAATGCGAGATTGCCAGCCTTGTCCAGTGGCTTTAAACGCCGTAATCACTTCTGGCGATAAGCGAATAGTAATTGACTGCTTAGTTGGTAGCTTTTGCTTTCCTCTTGTACGAGGTTTAATTTTCCCTTCCGCTTCTCTTTGAGCTTGATGAGAGATCGCCATAGCAACAAACTCAGCTGGCATAACATCTTGGATAGGTTTCATTCTCGCAAAATCTGCTTTAGTTAATTCTCTCGCTTCACCATTTTCATTAATTGGTGGGTTATAAGGTATGTTTTTCATAATATTTTACCTCTCTTTTATTTGCCTTTCTAAGGCTAATAACTCTAATTCCGTCAGCTGTTGGCGTAAATACTAAAATAAATAATCTCTCTGTTTTTCCGATAAATCCAGGGCTATAAATCTTTGTTCTGGATAAGGTTTTCGTAAATCCGCTTCAATTACTGCTGTATCCCAATGAAAATCAACCACTAAATCAAATGGCAATTTGCGTTCATCAATATTTCGTTGGTTTTTATTTTGATCATAAGTAATTTTCATTGTTTATCATGATTATATTTCTAGCATAGAGTTTTATTGTAACTACAATTTATAAGAGAGCAAGTTATTTATTGTTATGATCTGATAAAAGAAAACTACCACTTAGTTATTTAGACTACTGAAATATCTAACGTTATGTAAGACCTCAACAAATCCCTCATGGATTCCCTTGTGCCTTGCCCGAATGCAGGAAAGATTTTTAGGCAAAAAACGTCTAATTTTTCTGAGTTTTACGAAGAAAAATATCAGTTTTTTGCCGCTCGAAAAATCTTGACGAAATGAGGAAACAGCAAGGCACTAGGGCGTACTTTTTTGCCCACTTTTCTTTGCGAGCAATAACAAAAAGCATTGCTTTTTGAGCGCTGCTTGCAGCGACCCGTAGGGTGAGCAAGTAGCTGAGCGAACTTGTGAATAATAGTGAGGCACCCTTTAGGGCGAAACCTAAATCTCAATTAAAAAGAAAAACAAACTAAGAATGAATGAATATAACTTTGTCAGTAAACAGCACTAAACATTCTTATTTAATTCATTATTAATACACGCTTTTAAGGTATTTATTGTATCTATTTTTGAATCAAATAATTTTTGCGATCTTGAAAAAACTTTTAAATGAGAAACTAGCCCGCTTTCGAAAACAGTTTGCACATTATCTGCAAGATTTTTCACTACATAATCATGATGATCTTTAGGAACATATCTTGGCTGCAGCCCTACAGCCTCTAATTCTTTAGCTCGTTTAATCGTACTTTCCCAACTTACTTCTTTAGGGCAAGTACAAACAATAACTTCAGCCTTATATCCTTTTTCTTTAAAATTATTTAACTCTTTTAACGGGGTTTCAGATGTTCTAAATGTTCCCTCTATCACAATATTAAAGCGACTTTTAATAGCTTCATCTCGAATCTTTTCAACCATTTTACCTGTAAAAGCACCTGTATATTTTGCTGCATCTTTGCCATATAACAGGTAAAAATCATCATAATGCTTATGATAAGATCTAAATTCATCACCATTAATAACAAGAACATTATTATTTAAACGTGTTTTAATCTCCATCGTTGCAAAAGACTTCCCTGCACCAGGCTGCCCACCTAATAAAACACCGATAGGAAATTGTTGGGGAGAAAGTGCTTTATCACTAGATAATCGTTCCCATAATTTAGTGAATTTTTTATTAACATCACTTTCTAAATCATACTTAGTTATGGCATCTAAAATATCTTCTTTTGATTTCATAATCAGTTTTACTTACGAATAATATTGATGAATAGGTAAACTAACATATTTATTTTTTATCATTTTTATCTTGTTTGATAACAACATAAAATCAATATTATCATGATGAGTACTATATAAATTATTTCTCAAATTAACTAAATAATGAAGATCTTCATTCTCTTTAGAAGTTGGATCTGTTCTTAAATCGATTGTTGCCATTGCGTTCGCAACCATTTCGATTAATACATCTTTTTGCATTAAAGTACACATAATAGCCTCTGAGATTTAGTTTGTGATCTTGTATGATTATAGTCTGCTTGTAAGTAAAAAATTACCTACAAATATAAATCATTTGATTTTATTAAAAAAGTGGTTTGCTGATTTAACTCTCTGCTTTTAAACGAAAACGTCCACGACTATATCTTGCTTTTAATTGTGTGTTATTTCCTGTTAATTGCACTTGCCCTGCTTTGGCAATTTGTAATGAATATTGGATAGAATGCGCATGAGTAATCGCAATCGCTAAGGCATCTGCCGCATCGGCTTGTGGTGAGGCGGATAAGTTTAACATTCTGGTTACCATATGCTGGACTTGTTTTTTATCCGCTGAACCAATGCCCACTACGGTCTGCTTTACTAATCTTGCAGCATATTCAAAGACTGGTATTTGTTGATTAGTTGCGGCGACAATCGCTGCTCCCCTTGCTTGTCCAAGTTTTAATGCAGAATCTGCATTTTTTGCCATAAAGACTTGTTCAATCGATAAGACATTGGGTTGAAATTGCGTGATAATCTCGCTTACTCCTGCATAAATGCGTTGTAAACGGGTGGGCAAATCATCAACTTCCGTGCGAATGACACCACTACCAAGATAAATAAGTTGTTTTCCTTGTTGGTGAATCACACCATATCCTGTTAGACGTGAACCAGGGTCAATGCCGAGAATAATCATAAATTACTACCTAAAAAATAGGGCGTTTAGAACGCCCTCATTTGCTACTTAATTTTTATATCAGATCTCTATCAATCTTGTTTTTTATAACAACGCAGCCACTTCGTCGCTCATATCACCATTGTGATATACGTTTTGCACATCATCACAATCTTCGAGCATATCCACTAAGCGCATTAGTTTTGGTGCGGTTTCTGCATCTAACTCTGCTGTAGTAGATGGGATCATCGTTACTTCAGCTTCATCAATTTTAAAGTTTGCTGCTAATGCGTCTTTCACTGCACTTAACTCTTCCCAAGCAGTATAGATTTCAAAACTGCCATCATCTTGTGGTTGAACGTCATCTGCGCCTGCTTCAATCGCTGCTTCCATCAAGGCATCTTCATCTGCTTCTTTCACTAAAATTAAGCCTTTACGTGTAAAGAGATAGGCAACTGAACCATCTGTTCCTAAGTTTCCACCACATTTAGTAAAAGCATGGCGTACTTCAGAAACTGTACGTTTACGGTTATCGGTTAAACATTCAACAATAATTGCTGTGCCACCTGGACCGTAACCCTCATAGACAATAGATTCCATATTGGTATCATCGCCACCACCTGCACCACGTTGAATTGCACGGTTGATGGTATCACGCGTCATATTGTTTGATAGTGCTTTATCTACAGCAGTGCGTAAACGTGGGTTTGAACCCACATCAGCGCCGCCTAATTTTGCTGCGGTAACTAACTCTCGAATTAATTTAGTAAAAATTTTCCCACGTTGTGCGTCTTGCGCCGCTTTACGGTGTTTAATATTAGCCCATTTACTATGACCAGCCATGAAAAATCCTCTTTAATTTTCAATAGGTTGATGTATTACAAATTTTTCTATCGCTTGCGCGTTATTCCAAGATTTTGTCATCTTTATTGCCGTTTCGGCTTCTACCCAACGATAAGCGGAATGTTCCGTTAATACCACGGGATACTCTTCTGCTAACGCTAAGGTAAACCAATATTCATGACAATGCGTTACATTAGGTGCATAACGATCACGAAATTGGGCAAAGATTTCAAAATCGACTTCATAATGACAATCTTTCAGCATACAAGGTAGCTTAGCAAGATCTAATTGTAGCTCTTCCAATACTTCCCGTTCTGCTGCTTGTGCAGGGGTTTCCCCCGCTTCTAAACTGCCTGAAACTGATTGCCAAAACGCCTGATCATCTTTACGTTGTAGCATTAATACTCGTTTTGTATCTGTACAATACACAACAACTAAAACTGATTCAGGACGTTTATATCTCTTCATTTATTCAGAAATAATTGATTTCGTTGTGTTAAATAGATAGCTTGGTTTTGCTACCCCAATTAAGGCGTTATACGGGATTAATAATTGAATTTCTCCCTCTGCGTATGCGCCTAATTCATATGGTCGATAATTGAATAAGACTCCTTCATAAGTAAAGGTAAAGTTATCCGTTGGCACCAGCTTCCACCCCATAGATTCTCTTTCTTGCAATAATTGCTGTAATTTTTCTAGGGATTGCTCATTTTCTACTGTTGATAAATAGTATAAAAAGGCATTTTGTAATAATTCATTAAATTTGAGCTGTTGGTTAGGCAATAAAATATCATCTAGCTTTAATAATTTTTTCGTTTGTAAATCAAAATTGCTAAAACGTGTTCCGTAGATACCATGTGCACCACCAGAATAGAGAGAAAAATAATCAACAAACATGGCTAATTGCTGATGTTGTGCAATAAAACGGGGTTGATATTCAAAAGCGTAACCAATAGGTGCATATTCAGGATCGTTAAATAAATCAGCGATACTCTTAATATATTCTGCTTTTAATTGTTCGAAAGATAATTGCTGCCAGTGAGCTTTCGCTTTATCAGCCTCTTCTGGTGATAACCCGCTATCTTCTGGGATAAGATACTCTCGGGCTTGTGTTTGAAAATAGTGATCAATCCAATCTACATTGGTTTTTAATCCTTTCATATCAATTTCATAACAGCGCTCATCTTTAAAACATTTTTTCTCTTGGATTAATGTCGTTGGTTCTGCACTAATTAAAGGGATTGTTGAGGCTTCAACGGCTTGTTGCTGTTCTGTTGTCTCTGCGCTAGATTTTGTTACTACTTGTTCATCTTTGCAGGCAAATAGGGCAAATGTTGCTAGAAATAATGCCCCTATTTTATATTGTTTCATGGTTCCCCCTTACTCTTTCACTTTTGTAACTTGAATAGCTAACTCTTGTAGAGCTTGCTCATTGGCATAGCTTGGTGCTTCTGTCATTAAACACGCCGCTGCAGTGGTTTTCGGGAAAGCAATGACATCACGGATATTTTCTGTGCCAGTTAATAACATGGTTAAACGATCTAAACCAAAAGCTAAACCTGCGTGTGGCGGTGTGCCAAATTTTAACGCATCAAGTAAGAAGCCAAATTTTTCCTGCTGTTCTTGTTCATTAATGCCTAAAATGCGGAATACGGTTTGTTGCATTTTTGCTTCAAAAATACGCACTGAGCCGCCGCCAACCTCGTAGCCGTTAATCACCATATCATAAGCATTTGCCACAGCATCAACTGGTGATTGTTCTAGCTCTTCTGGTGAAACGTGCGCTGGTGAAGTAAATGGGTGGTGCATTGCGGCTAAACCACCCTCACCATCATCTTCAAACATTGGGAAATCAATTACCCATAATGGCGCCCATTGATCTAACTTGGTTAAACCACAATCACGTCCTAATTTCAAACGTAACGCGCCCATTGCATCGGTAACCACTTTATAGCTATCTGCGCCAAAGAAGATAATATCGCCCGTTTGTGCTTGTACTCGTTCTAACACAGCGTTTAACACTTCTTCAGATAAGAATTTAGCGATTGGACTTTGTATTCCCTCTACACCAGCAGTCAGGTCATTAACTTTGATCCAAGCCAGCCCTTTTGCACCATAAATACTGACAAATTGCGTATATTCGTCAATTTGTTTACGTGTTATTTGATTACCGTTTGGTACACGGATCGCGGCGATACGTCCTTTTGGATCATTCGCTGGACCACTAAAGACTTTAAACTCAACTTCTTTTAATAAATCAGCGACATCTACCATTTCCAATGGATTACGTAAATCTGGCTTATCTGAACCAAAACGACGCATCGCTTCGGCAAATGTCATCACGGGGAATTTACCTAAATCCACACCTAAAATTTCTAACCATAAGCCATGTACCATTTCTTCCATAATTGAACGGACTTCTGGCGCCGTTAAGAAAGAGGTTTCTACATCGATTTGGGTAAATTCAGGTTGGCGATCGGCGCGTAAATCTTCATCTCGGAAACATTTTACAATTTGATAATAGCGATCAAAGCCTGACATCATCAATAATTGCTTAAAGAGCTGTGGTGATTGTGGTAGTGCGTAGAATTTTCCTTTATGCACACGGCTTGGGACAAGATAATCTCGCGCTCCCTCTGGCGTTGCTTTGGTTAGCATTGGGGTTTCAATATCAAGGAAACCATGGTTATCCATAAAACGGCGTACATAGCTGGTAATTTTCGCGCGTGTTTTTAAGCGTTGCGCCATTTCTGGACGGCGTAAATCTAAATAACGGTATTTTAAGCGTTGCTCTTCTGTATTATTTTGGTTGAAATCTAATGGTAATACGTCTGATGCGTTATAAATAAGGACATCGGTCGCCGACACTTCGACTTCCCCCGTTGCCATATTTTTATTGATTTGGTTATCTGGGCGCGCGATCACTTGCCCTTTAATTTGAATACAATATTCACTGCGTAAATTCGCTGCTTTTGCAAACGCTTGTTTATTTTGTGGATCAATAAATACTTGAACAATCCCCTCACGATCACGCATATCGATAAAAATTAATCCGCCTAAATCACGACGACGGTGTACCCAACCACTCAGTGTAACCTCTTGACCAATATGACTACGGTTTAATGCACCGCAATAATGTGAACGCATCATAATAATAAATCCTTGTTTTACATTAAGCTAAAAATTAATTTGGCGATTATAGCGAAAATCCACACTGGTTTGAATTGGATTAATACATTTCCCCGCAGAAATCAGGTAAAAAGCTGCTCTCTCGTCCATTTTCATCGCAATTTAGGCTTTAATCGCAAGCATTGAGCCAAAGTTAAAACATTGAAACCACATCGCGACATGTTGGAAGCCAATTTTTTCTAATAAAAGCTTTTGGCTGGCAATACTGTCGGTTTTCATCACATTTTCTAACGCCGTGCGTTTTTGGCTCACTTCTAATTCACTATAACCATTCGCGCGTTTAAACGTGTGGTGTAAATCAATTTGCAGCTCATTAATCACATCGTCTTCAAAACGATACTTTTCCGATAAAACTAAAATGCCACCTTTGGTTAACCCTTGATAAATTTTTGCTAATAGGGCTTCTCTGTCCACAGGTGGTACAAATTGCAGCGTAAAATTTAACACCACCATAGATGCGTTGGTGATTTCAACATCACGAATATCAGCACAGAGAATCTCAACGGGGACATCACTATGGTAAGCGGCTAAATGCTGTTGACAGCGTTGCACCATTGGCGCTGAATTATCGATACCAAAAATTTTTACGCCATCACATTGAATATTACGTCGCATGGATAAGGTTGCCGCGCCGCGTGAACAGCCTAAATCATATACGTTCGTTGCAGGCTGTACAAAGCGCTCCGCCAGCATACCTATTGCCGTAATAATATTGGAGTAACCTGGAATTGAACGTTGGATCATATCAGGAAAGACTTCCGCCACACGTTCATCAAAAGTAAAATCACCCAATTTCTCAATGGGTGCGGAAAAAATCATATCTTTAGACATTACGATATTCTAATAAATAAAAAGGTGGGTATTGTAATAGAAAATAATCAATTTTTGATAGCGATTATTTGTATTTTATTTTTCAGTTACTTTTTCATTAAATCATTTTTTGTTATTCATAACTAAAAACATTATGTAAAAGGATTAAATAATTCCACTTCTGCTTTCTGAAAATCAATAATATTTCTTGTTACTAAAATTAACTTGTGTTGTTTAGCCGTTGCAGCAATCCATGCATCATTTTCTGGCGTATGATCGGGAATATGTAATCGAGCACAAATTTCTGCGGTTTTTGCATCAATTTGTAATATTCGATTAATAAATGCGGGCTGTACAATTTCAGTCAACCAACGTCGAAGAATTGCACCTTGAACTGGATCTTTTCGTTCTTTTGCTAATACACCACGCTCAAGTTCCATCATCACAACTGGACTGGTATATATTAATTCGCTCGATGTATTTTTAACCCATCGTTCAACGCCAGCATTACATTTTCCCTGTTTTAAACGGCGAATCTCACTAATCACATTAGTATCTAATAGATACATATGCTATTCCTCTAAATCTACTATTGCACGTTTTGCTTGGCGTCTTGCGGGAATATCTAGCTCAACATCAGCCCCCAAGGAATTAGGATCACTCAATACATCAGCAATACTACTAAAAGGCTGTTGTTGTAGATGATTCATATATTCTACATAGCTCATTAGTACATAGAGAGGTTCGCCTCGATTGGTGATAATCACTGGTTCAACTTGTGCTGCTTTCTGGGCTTGTCCTAAATGTTGATTAAATTCTCTACTCGTTATAATTGTCATAATATAACTCCTTTTTTACATTATGTAGCTATGTAGCTATGTAGCAACAATGTAATAAATTTTTGTGCAGAAAGCAATCTATGAAAAATAATAGAGATAAAAAAAACCTTCCATAGCAAGCTATGAAAGATTTTCAAAAGCAAAAGCCACATCAATCAACTATTATTTATTTTCAGGTAAATGATATAAGCGGTGCTTATATAAATAACTACCCCAAAGTGCGTAACTTAATGCTTGCTTTTTCATTTCCTCAGGCGCTTCTGCTGGTATTAAGGTTTTTGTCATTAAATCATATTTAAATCCAGCTGGTTGTTTTTCAGGTTGTAAAATCACCACTTGTTGTTGTTCATTCATTAATGCCATCGATTTATCAAACTGCATTAACGCACGATTTGGGCTATATTTTGTTAAATCAAAGCCTAACATTGGATATTCTGCATCAATCCCAATCAGCGATAATAACGTTGGTGGCATATCAATTTGACTCACTAAACGATTATCCTGTTTTGCGTCAATACCTGCCCCTAAAATTAATGCTGGAATATGAAAATGCTTAATTGGCACCAAAGAAGCACCTGCAACACGTGAATCATGATCGGCAATCACTAAAAAGATCGTATCTTGCCAATAATCCGATTGTCTTGCCCGTTTAAAAAACTCCCCAATGGCAAAATCAGCATATTTCGCCGCATTATTCCTCGTTGCTTTCGGTTGTTCATAAAGTTCGATCTTATTATCTGGAAACTCAAAAGGATCATGGTTACTTGAGCTAAAGACTAAACTAAAAAATGGCTTGCCCTGCTGCTGTAATTTACGAAATTCTTCATCTGCGCGAATAAAGAGATCTTCATCAGATACTCCCCAAGTCCCTTTAAACATTGGTTTTGGATAATCATTTTGATCGATAATAAATTGGAAGCCATTACCGTAAAAGAAACTTGCCATATTATCAAAATGCTTTTCACCGCCGTAAATAAAAGAGGTGTGATAACCTTTTCTTGCTAATAAATCAGCAATCGTAAAGAAGCCTGTTTGACTATTTGGCAATTTCACTACTGCACGTGCTGGTGTTGGGGTAAATCCCGTTACCACTGCTTCAATACCGCGAACTGAACGTGTTCCTGTGGCATATAAATTTGTAAACCACCACCCCTCTTTACTTAACTGATCAAGATTTGGTGCTAATGGTAAGCCGCCTAATGAGCCAATAAATTGTGCGCCTAAGCTCTCTTCCAAAATAATTACCAGATTTTTTGCTTTACCATGGTAACTTGCTTCATTCTTACTTAATAATGGAATATCACCTGAAATATAATCGCTCTCTGGGCGAGGGTGCAATTTTTTCAGTGTAGCCTCCATTTCTGCAAACGGCATATGCCCATAAATTTCTGATGAATTTTCTTCATCGCCCATTTGTTGCAAGGCAAACAAGACTGAATAACCAGAATTTAAGACTAATGAATTCACTAACGCATCAGAAGAAAACGCCACCATGGCTGGGTTGATACCTCGATGAGCAAGTGTTGATCTCGCGCCAATAAAGACTAATCCCGCCACTAAAATAGCTACCACTGGGCGATAAATCCAGCGCCCTGCATTGGCATCTCTTACCACATAACCAGCAAGTTTCCAGTAGCCCCAACTCGCTAGAAGCGTAACAACGATAGACATTATCATCGTGAATAAATGCCCTTTTGCTAACATCGTAAACACTTCTTGCGGATTGACTAAATACTCAACAAATAAGCGATTTGGACGAAAATCATAGGTACTAATAAATTCTGGGGTTGCCAATTCCATAAAGAGAATAAAGACAGAACCTGCCGTTAACACGATACGCAAAATCACTCTAAATGCAGAACCCACGCGTGTTTTATCCAGAAATAAAGCAGATAAAAAAGCAAATAATCCAAACAGCCAACATAAGGACACCACGTCCATACGTAACCCTTGAATCAATAATGGAAACCAGCCCTCTACAGCATCAACCCGTTCTTTTTGCCAAAAAGCTAAGCCAAGTCGACTACTCGATAAAATGAGCAAATTGAAAACGAAAAAATAAAGTACTGGATAAAAAGATAAATATCGCAACATAATCACTTCACACTATAAATGTTTATTTGACTTAATAAAATAAATCTCTAATAACAAAGTAATTATTAGAGATTCATTTACCGAAAGAGTTCAGTTGTTTTGTTAATCTTTTAGTCAATTAAAAAAGGATTTTTATTTTTTTCATCTGCTATCGTAGTGAATAAACCATGTCCTGCGATAATTTGCATTTCATCATCTAATGCCCATAGCTTTTCTTTGATCGTTTGAATTAATTGCGAAAAATTCCCACCTGGAAAATCTGTTCGCCCAATACTACGATGGAATAAAACATCGCCTGTAAAGGCAATATTTTCTTCTTTATTAATAAAGCCAATATGCCCTGGCGTATGACCTGGTAGATGTAAAACCTCAAATGAGAGATCACCAACCGCAATTACATCACCTTCATTTAACCAACGATCTGGTGTTAATGGCGCGCAATAAGGTAAGCCAAATTGCTCTGCCTGTTGTGGTAATCCTTGCAACCAATAATCATCAGATTTTTCTGGTCCAACAATCTCAATGTTAAATTCACGTTTTAATTTTGCTGCTGCACCAACATGATCAAGATGACCATGCGTTAATAAAATTAATTTTGGAATTAATTGATTTTCTTGGATAAATTGAATAATTCTTTCCGCTTCTCCACCAGGATCAATGATAGCGGCATTTTTTTCATCGTCCCAGACAACAGAGCAATTTTGTTGAAAAGGGGTAACTGGAATAATTTGTACATTCATAATTATAGACTTCTATCAACTACCGCGCCATGTGCGATTAGGACCTGTATCAATATGCACAAAATTGCTTCGAGGGTAATAACCAACCCCACCATTATTTAAGGATTGTGCAACCTTACGTATTTTATCTAATGAAACATTACTGATACGAAAATCAATCGCTTGCCCACGCATATGATAACTATTACTTGCTACACCTTTACTACGACGGTGCATTGCTGCATTAGTCGCTGGTGCACGATAGCCACAAATAATCGAAATCTCACAAGATCTCAGCCCTAGGCGAGATTGGATTTGATAGAGTTTGGTAAATAAATGCGGATCCATATTGTGAACTAAATTTGTCCGTCTATCCCGCATCAAATAATTTAATTTCTGCAAGTCTGCTTTAGCGATACCTTTACTAGGCGCAAATGGCGAACTGAACTTCTCTCCAGTATTAATATTTTTAAAATGTAAAATTTTAGGCGCAGTGGTTGATAAAACCGCAAATGCAGAATTTGCTATAAATGAACTCCCTAGCATAATTCCACCTAGCGACAACCATCTACGACGAGATTGATCAATATTGCCCATTCCTTTGTTTCCTAGTGGTAAGTTGATTATCTAGAAGTAAACAGAAAAGCTATTGCCTAAGCAATAGCCCTCTGGATTATACCTGTTTTTTCTACAGATTAAAGAAAATATTGTTGTAAAAGTGCTTTTGTCTCATCATCAAGCATTAATTTTTTATCATATCCGTAAACATCTGCAACGGTATGTATTTGACCATTTACATCAACCCATGCGGTTACATAGTAAAGATAAACAGGATTATCAGATTGAATGCGTACTGACGTTGTTTTACGGCTTTTTAATACTTGTGCTTTTTTCTCTAGTGTCCAACCAGACTCTCTCAACAATAATGTTGCTAACTCATCAGATTTATTCACGCGCACACACCCTGAACTAATTGCTCTATTTTTATTATTAAATAAACGATGATTTGGTGTGTCATGTAAATAAATCGCATCTGAACTTGGCATATTAAATTTAAAGTTACCTAATGCGCTGTCGCCACCTGGTGCCTGACGTAAACGATATGGAAAACGTTTTGCCGTCATGTTATCCCAGTCAATCGTATAGGGATCAATCGTATTCCCTTTACTATCAATAATCGTATAACCATTACGATAGATATAACTCGGATCTTTACGCACTTTTGGAATCAAATCTTCATTAATTAAACGTACTGGCGCATTCCACGGTGGGTTCACGACAATATTACTCAGTTTGCTGGTCATCACTGGCGTTTTTCTTGTTTGCGTACCAACAATAACACGAGAATCTAGCACCTCTTTCCCATCACGATAATAGTGTAGATGATACGTTGGAATATTCACAAAAATTCCTGTCTGGAAATCTGGAATAAAACGTAGACGTTGTAAATTAATCGCTAATTTAGCTAACGTTGCATTATCTAATGTCTGTTGTTGCAACCCCGCAAGAATAGCGGCAGCCGTATGTGTATAGCGTTGATTTGGTTGATTATATTTTTCAACAAAAGCTAATAATTGTTGTTTTTCTACCGCAGATAGCCATGCAGTAATCAATTCATCTGTTGGTAGCTTTGCACGATAGCGATAACTATCATATAGCCAGTTTTGTGCATTGCTTGATACCTTTTCCACATAATTCAAATAATTCAACCAGCTATCTGTAATGAGAATATCAGTGGCTAAACTATTGCTATCTAGTTGTTTTAATTGAGTTAACTGTGCTTTCACGTCCTTAGAAATATCCGTTAAACCAAGTAATGCGTAATCATGTAAGAACTGTTGTTTTGCTTTTTCATCTAACCAAATTGGCGAAAAATTACGATCAGCATAAATTTTCGCTAACATTTCAGGAAAAACAAGCTTAATACCTTGTGTTGCTTGTTGTAATTTTTCCAAATTAACTTGTTGTTTCATTTGCTCTGCTGCAACTTGTTCTATTACAGCAGATTGTTGTTCTATCGCCGTTGGCTGTTGTTCTATCGGTGTAATTATTGTTTCTTCTGCAAAACTTGGTTCTAGCGCTACAGCAGAAAATAAAACTGTGGTTAAGATATGCTTTTTCTGTAACATCATAACCGCCCCCTCATTCATTAGTTCTTTAAGTTATTAAAATCGTTAAAATTGTGTAACATTATAAAATAAGACTATCACTATTTCACGGTAAAGATAAAAAAATCGCCTACGATTGAGGCGATTTTTAAACAATTAATTTTGTTTTTCTAGCAACATATCTACTGCCATGCGTTCAACTTCTTTCAGCACAAAATCTGGTGCTTCGTAATCTTTCGGTAAATCATCTAATTTCTTCAATGGTTTCTTCCCTTCACGCTTAAATCGAGCATTAAGATCTTTTAAGCGTTTATCATCATCTTTATCATTTTCTGCTTTGCGTTCATGTAAATTCAATGATAAAAATTTACGTTGATTCCGTTGATCTCGTGTTGCAATATCTTGATTTAATACAATAAATTCTGGATCATTTGCAACACGTGCTTTATGACGTTCCGCTAATGTTTTTACAGTTAAAGAAAGATCTGCTACTTTTTTATACGCCGCTTCTGGAATTTTATCCCATACTAACGCATTATCTTCTTTACTTTCCCCATACTCTGATTCATCAATAAATTCAGCGATAGTGATATCAGGCGCCACACCTTTCAGCTGTGTACTTCCCCCATTAATACGATAGAATTTTTGAATTGTATATTGAATCGCCCCCAATGGCGTTGGGTCCGTATCATAGATAAAGTTTAATGGACGACTTTGTTGTACCGTTCCTTTACCAAAGGTATTTTGTCCAACAATCACTGCTCGACCATAATCTTGCATTGCCGCCGAGAAAATTTCTGAAGCAGAAGCACTAAAACGATCTACCAAAACAATCATTGGTCCATTATAAAGTTGTTGTGAATCAAGATCTTCATGCACACGAATCCGATTAAAGGCATCACGTACTTGCACCACTGGACCATCAGTAATAAAGAGCCCACTTAAATTCACCACCTCTGGTAATGAGCCACCACCATTATTTCGTAGATCAATAATTAACGAGTCCGCTTTTTTCTCTTTCATTTCGTTCAATAATTTGACGACATCAGCTGTTAAGCCATTGTAAAAACTCGGAATTGTAATAATTGCAATATTTTTATCTTGAACCTTTTCAACTTTTAATTTCGCCGCGCGATCTTCAATCCGCACCCGATCACGCACTAATGTGATAATTTTTGTTTTACCACCTTTTGCGGGTTCAATTTCAAGGCGAACAGTCGTTCCTTTTTTCCCTTTAATTTTTTCCACGACATCATCAAGACGCCAGCCAACCACATCTTCGATTTCACCTTTCTTCCCTTGTCCAACCCCAACAATTTTATCTCCCGCTTTGATTTTCTTACTTTTATCCGCAGGTGCTCCTGGCACTAATGATTTCACAATAGTTTCATCATCTTCAGATTGTAAGGTCGCGCCGATCCCCTCTAAGGATAGATTCATATCTTCTTGGAAGCTTTTGGCATTACGAGGAGAAAGATAACTTGTATGTGGATCTAATTCACGAGCAAAAGCATTTAAGAATAATTGCGTAACATCATCTGCTTTTGTTTGAGTAAGACGTTTAATCGCTAAATTATAACGTTTTACTAATTTCTTCTTAATTTGTGTCCAAGATTTTCCTTGTAAACGCATTGCGATGATGTCATTTTTCACCCGTTCTTTCCAAAGTTTATTCGCTTCTTCTTCAGTCTGTGGGAAAGGTGCTTTACTTCTATCAATTTCAATTTGATCTTGTTCTTTTAAATTTGGTTCTTTATCTAATAAAGATAAGGCATAGCGATAACGTTGATAACGACGCTCTTGTAATAATTTATACATATCAAAAGCCGCAGCCAAATTACCTGCAACAAGATCATCATCAAAATGTTTCGCATATTGATTACGCAAAGTCTCAATATCAGACTGCAAAAATGTATTATGGCTATAATCTAGAAAATCGATATACCGATTAAAAATTTTCTCTGACATAGCGTCATCAAGTGTAAATTTTTTATAGTGTGATTGGAGCAATCTGGCAGTAACACGCTTTGTTTCAATTAAATTTGCTTCTGTCGCTGTTGGAATAATAATTTTATCTGCGCTTATTTCTGGCTTCACTGCCCATACTGGCATAGTTGTGAACAGATAGCCAATAATCATACTTTGTGCAATTCTCTTGAACTTCATTCGTGTTCAATCCTCTTAACGTCTTATCAATGTATCAATCAATTTGAACTTAGCTAAAAACATGAAGCAGGATCTTTGCCTGCTTCAATAAATCATTCTCTACTAACAATAATTACAGTTGGAAAACTCTATCTTCTGTAACGGTAAGTACTAAACCTTGTGCTAATTCAACACGTATATTGTCTTTACCAACTGCGAGCACTGTCGCTACTTGAGTCTTTTCTCCGACTTTAATTTTCACTTGTTGATCTGCTTGTAGCGTCGCAATATCCACTGGAACAAGTGCAGGTTTACGTCTTTCACCTTTTACATGAGACTTTTTAAAATTTGCTTTACGTGGCTTATGATCTTTTGTTTGTTTTGCCCGCTGTTCTGCTGTTTTGGCAAATTTTTTTGCTTTGCTCTCTTGTAAACGTTTTTCCGCGTGCTCAATATGCTGCACTTCCACTTCACCACATGGATTTCCATCTAAATCAACACGTTTGGCACCAGATTTATATCCATGTAAATAACGCCAGCCAGCAGTATACTGACGTAGTGCGCGGCGTAACTGACTATTAGAAACAGTTTCATCGTCTTTTAATTGTTCAACAAGATCTTGAAAAATACCGATTTTTAATGGTTTGGCTTCACCTTGCGTAGAAAAGCAAAGAGGAAATTTTTCAGCTAAATAAGCAATCACACGATTGTTTTCTTGAAATTTGTTTTTTGCAGTTGCTTCAACAGTTACCTGCTGTTCATTTTTATTATCTGTTTCTAACGACATAATCTTGCTCATAATTGTCTAAAACTGTCTTCAATCAGACTAACCTAAATGTATCAATCCTAATTTAGCCACCATGGCTAAACAAAATTGACGCCTATGTGAAATTCAAATCAATGAGATTATTTTACTTGTATATTGTCTCTTTATTTATATACTTGTTCAACAACTTTATTGGCTTATTTAAATGAATCACGTCATTCAGACAAAATTTTAATGCAAATTAGACCACTTTCTCATCACGCTATCACTGAGCGGGCTATTTGTTGTGATATTTGCGATCACGCGATGTTACTGCCGACATTACAGAAAAATCAAAAGGCAAACTGCCCTCATTGCCATCATACTGTTCGAGTGGGTAATTTGTGGAGCTTAAAACGTTGTTCGATTTTAGCATTATCAATTTTAATTTTAATGCCTTTTGCCTTTTCTTTCCCCCTGCTCAATATCCAGTTATTAGGTACGCCAATTTATACCTCAATTTGGAGTGGTATTTGGAAAATGGCAACTGAAGGCTACCCTTATAGTGCCTTTTTGATCCTAGTCTGTGCAATTGTGATGCCAATTTCATTTATTTTAATCATTATTTTATTACAAATATGTTATCTCTTTAAAATCAACGCCAAGATATTACTCCTCTCCTTGAATTACATAAAATCTTGGGTAATGCTTGATGTTTATCTTATTTCACTTGGTGTCGCTGCATTTAAAGTCAGAGAATATGCAAGCATCTCTTTCACCCCCTATCTCATTCCGTTTATTTTAGTTACTTTTTTAACCATTCTGTTATTTACTAAAACATCACCAAAACAATTTTGGGATAACTTTTACCCACCAAGCTTCACCAAATGTGAACATTTACGCTATTGCACAACCTGTGGTTTAAGTTTCCCAGCTACTCAAGCAATCGAACATTTTTGTCCTCGTTGTCATGCTACTACTACTGTAGATACCAATTTAATTCTACAACGCACTTGGAGTACGTTAATCGCTGGCGCAATTATGTTACTACCTGCAAATTTACTACCGATTTCCGTAGTTTATGTCAATGGTGTTCCTACCGCAGATACCTTGATGTCTGGCGTACTTACCTTTATCGAAATGGGGAATTACAGCATTGCAGCGATTGTATTTATTGCGAGTATCTTTGTCCCTATTTCCAAAATCATGATCATGCTCTACTTACTTGGCTGTATTCATTTTCGCCATGGTAAAAATATTCATTTACAGATGAAGCTATTTGCAATCGTTCATTTTGTTGGGCGCTGGTCAATGCTTGATCTTTTTGTTTTATCCTTGATGATGTCATTGGTAACACGTGGACAACTGATTAGTTTTTCCGTTGGACCTGCTGCAATTTACTTTGGTTTAGCTGTTGTTTTAACAATGATTTCAGCAGAAGTTTTTGATACCCGTCTACTTTGGAAAAACTACACTAACGATAGCGAACACCAATAAAAAAGGAGCATTTGACCTGCTCCTTTATACTACTTAAATCGTTAAAATTAGTGATGATGATGCCCACCGCAACCGCAGCCACCATGACCACCACCGCAACAACCGCTCTCTTCATCATGGTCGTGATGATGTCCATGTCCACCACAACAGCCCTCACCCTCTTGATGTAAATGACCATGGGCAATCTCTTCTGCTGTTGCTTCACGCACTGAAACCACTTCTACAGTAAATAATAACGTTTGTCCCGCTAACATATGGTTTCCGTCAACCACAACATCTTCATCGCCCACTTCAGTGATCACAACAGGCAATGGTCCAAGATCGGTATCTGCAATAAAACGCATACCCTCTTTTAATTCATCAACGCCAACAAAGACATCTTTTGGCACACGTTGCACTAAATTTTCGTTATAAACACCATATGCTTCTTCTGGCTTAACTTTTACATCAAATTTTTCACCAACGGCTTTACCCTCTAGTGCATTTTCTAAACCAATCACTAAATTATTATGACCTTGTAAATATTCTAACGGTTGGTTAGCTGGCGCTTCATCAACTAAAATACCATCTTCTGTACGAACTTGATAAGCAATGCCTACCACATGATTTTTTGCAACTTTCATTCATTTCTCCAATAAGTTACGCAAAGGAAATAAATTGTAACGAAATTTCGCTATTTCTGATAGTGAAATCACCTTACCCAAATTTTATTCACTATCAAACCAACCCCGCACAAATTGAATTGATAAAAATAATGTGAACAGTAACACCACATATAAAATATAGCTGATAATTGGGCGCGAAACAGAAGCCTCAGGACTGATTTCTTTTAGTGAAACGACATTACTAAACTCATCTAACATGGTGATCCGCCAACCATAATACTTCACCTCAACTAATGCCTTTTCATTGGCTAACGCTTGAGCTTTTGCTTGAATATTAGCAGAGTCAAATTTGAAGTAAAATGGAAAGCCCCAACGCGTATCTTCATTACGATATACCATTACTTTTTCTGTTTTTGGATCTTGGGTATAAATATAATAAACATCTCGTGTTGGACCATCTGCTGGATTAGATTTACTAATCGGTCCATCTTTATCAACACGTTTTACTTCTACCCCTGTGATTTGAGAAATAGCATAACTCGGAAAAACATAATTTATACCAGTAGCTAATATCCCGTGCACAACCAGTGCCACAATAATAAAGAACCACTTAAAAAAACGTCGAATAGTAAATTGTTGCGCCATGGTTACGTCCTCCTTTTACGCCTAAAAATGTTTTTATCCTAGCATATTATTGTGGCAAATTAACGCCAAATAATCGGCTAAAATTCTGTGTTGTGATCGCCGCCAATTTTTCAACAGATACACCTTTTAAAGTTGCAACATATTCACAAACCTCTCTCACATAGGCTGGTTGGTTTTGTTTACCTCGATAAGGAACTGGCGCTAAATAAGGTGAATCAGTCTCAATCAATAAACGATCTAAAGGCACATAGCGAATAACTTCTCGAATCTCTTCTGCATTTTTAAACGTAATAATGCCTGATACAGAAATATAAAAGCCTAAATCGAGTACTTGTTCAGCAAACCACTGATTTTCAGTAAAACAATGAATTACGCCCCCACAACGTTCTGCTTGTTGTGCTTTTAATATCTGAATCGTATCTTCTCTCGCCGATCGTGTATGAATAATCACTGGTTTGCTAAATTCTTTTGCAATATTAATTTGCTCAGCAAAATATTCCTGTTGTATCTGCTTATTTTCTGCACTGTAATAATAATCTAAACCAATTTCACCAACAGCAACCACTTCAGGTAACGCTATAATTTCACGTAATTTAACAGGATCGAAAATTTCCTCTTCAATATCTAATGGGTGTAACCCACAGGAAAAAGAAATATCTTCTCGCTGCCCTAACATCTGTTGTAATTGATGAAATCTAGCAATCCCGACACCAATCGCCAAGCAATGCTTCACATCTCGCTGTTTTGCTTTTACCAATACGTCATCTACATTTTTATGTAAATTTTCATAATCTAATACATCTAAATGACAATGTGAATCTACAATAAACATCTTCTAACCTTCAAATACTTCTTCAATTATCTTAATTAAGCCATCGACCACAATTAACTCTTGATTGACTCCATTAATCGTCAATAAATCTGTTCGCATTTGACGAATAATAGATAAGCCTTGATAAATTTTTAATGCGGGTAATTGTTGAGCTAATGTTTCTACACCTTGGCGTAAATCTTGGCATTGCCAGCCTGTATGAATACCTAATGCACATTTTAATGTATCCATCAAAAAAGCTTCTATCCAATTTAACTGTGGTATTGGATTATCCAACTGGACATAAGGAAATAACATCAAAAGATTTTTGTTGCGATAAAACTTCCAAAATTGACGCAAAAAATCCAAGCGCTGTGCCACTTCCCCTTCTTCCAAACTTTTCTTAGCGGCAAATGGACGGTAATAATTCATCGTCAATGCAGTTTGCAGCGCTTCCGATTGCGGAAAACCTTGTTCAATTAACCATTTCACAGCTTGATCTAGAGTTGGTTGCGGTAATGTCCAAAGTTGGCAACGACTATAAATTGTCGCAAGTAATTGATGTTCAATATCCGTTTGCAATAAAAAATAACAATGTTCTGTTGGCTCTTCGAGTGTTTTTAATAACGCATTCGCTGCCGCTTCAGTTAACAACTCTACACCTTGAATATAAACCACTTTTGCTGCTGTCTGTTGACTATGCCGTGAAAGTTTATCAATGACCTCTCGAATACTTTCAATACTGATTTTTTTCCCTTTTTCTGCGGCAATCCAGTAAAAATCAGGGTGAGATTGATGTTGAAAAAGTTGGCATTGTCGACAATGACCACATGCTTGTTCTGCTTGTTTATGTTCACATAATAACCATTGCGCCAATGTGAAACAAAATTGTTCTCCACCATTATCATTTGGCGTACGCAACAATAAGGCATGATGCCCATGCCCAGTTAAAAAAGCCTGTGTAATCCGTTGATAAACAGGATATAGCCACGTTAAATGCGTTAATTCTGTTGTTGAAACCATTGTGTAATTGCCTGCTCAATTTGCTCCGCCACCGCTGTTTCTGACAGATTAGCATTAATCGTAATACTGTTTGGATCGGCTGCCACGAGTTGTAAATAACGTTGCCGAGTTCGTGCAAAAAATTCAATTTGTTGCTGTTCAATTCGATCTAATGCACCACGTGTTCTTGCCCTAGCCAAGCCAATTTCTGGCGCTACATCTAAATAAAGTGTTAAATCTGGCTGGAAATCCCCTAAAATAGTCTGTTTCAATGTGGCTAATAATTGAGCATCAATTTGTCTGCCTCCACCCTGATAGGCTTGTGAAGAAAGATCGTGGCGATCGCCAATCACCCACTTCCCTTGTTGCAATGCTGGTTTAATCACATTGTCAACTAATTGAATGCGAGCAGCATATAACATCAATAATTCCGCTTTGTCCGTTATGATCTCATTGCCTACGCCTTGTTTGATTAATTGGCGCAACTGCTCCGCTAGCGGTGTACCGCCAGGCTCACGTGTAAAGATAAATTCATTAATCCCCAACTGTTGTAATTTTTTCACAACCGCATTTTTGGCAGTCGTTTTACCTGCACCCTCTAGCCCCTCAAGCACAATAAATTTACCTTTCATTATTTATTTCCCTGTTGCTTTTTCCAATTTCTATACCAACGAAGATAATCCTGTACTGCTCGATTATGTTCAGCTAAAGTGCGACTAAATTTATGCCCACCACTACCATCTGCAACAAAATATAAATAATCACTTTTTGCAGGGTTCGCCACCGCCTCCAATGAACTTTTATCTGGCATGGCAATCGGCGTTGGAGGCAATCCATTAATGATATAGGTATTATATGGCGTATCCGTATTTAAATCTTTTTTCGTAATATTGCCCTGATAACGTTCCCCCATGCCATAAATCACCGTTGGATCGGTTTGTAATTTCATTCCTTTCCGCAAGCGGTTAATAAATACAGAAGCAATTTTCGGACGTTCGCTCGCTAACGCACTCTCTTTTTCAATAATTGATGCCAAAATTAATAATTCATAAGCAGATTTTAATGGCAAAGTTTGATCACGTTGCAGCCAAACTTGTTGTAGCATTTTGTGCATTTTCTCAGCAGCACGTTGTAATATTGCCAAATCAGTCGAGTTCGCCGTATAGTAATAAGTATCTGGATACAGCCACCCCTCCATTTTATCTTTTACTACCAATTCCGTTGGTAAATGTAATAATTGATAAATTTCTGCTTCACTTTTTTCTTTTAAAGTATGCTGTAAATGAGGCGCTTCCGCTAATACTTTACGCCATTGATTAAATGTACTCCCCTCGGGCAACGTTAAAGCAAATTGCGCCTCTTTACCACGATGAATCAACAACAATAATTGCTGCAAATTTTCTACTTTTTCGAGCGAAAATGTCCCTGCTTTTAAGGTGTATTCTGGGTGTAATTTAAATAAATAAGGTAATCCCCACACAGATTCTTTTAGAAGTCCTTGCTGTACCAGTTTTTCAACAAACTGCTTACTGCTTGTACCTTTTTCAATAGTGAGTAATTGTTCTGCTGTATGGGTAATTGGTAACATTAATAATTGACTAAGATGATGGTAAATATAAACACCACTTCCGCCCAAACTCACTAATAATACAATTAAAAATAGGAGAAATTTTTTCATCAATGCTAAACGACTTTACAAAAAATTGGCTAAGTCTAACATAAACCTAAGCCATTCTTAATCTTAATTATTCATAAAATAATGGCGTACTTATTCCCTTTTGCACGCCATCTATTCTCACTTAACGTTGTGATTTTGCAACTTGAATCGCTTGCAATACATCTGCTTTGATGTCTTCAACATTTTCTAAGCCAACAGAAAAACGTAATAAACGATTACAAACACCGCGAGCAATCCGTTCTGCTTCAGGAATATCCATATGTGTTTGGGTCGCAGGGTAAGTTATAAAACTTTCTGTTCCACCTAAGCTTTCAGCAAAAGTAATTAATTTTAACGCTTTCAAAAATGGCACTACCCACTCTTCTTTTTGCAAGCGGAATGAAAGCATACCACCTTTATTAGGATACAAAACATCTACCACTTCTTCTTGTTCTGCAAGAAACGCTGCTATTTGTTGCGCATTTTGTTGATGGCGCTCCATGCGTAAAGACAATGTTTTTAAACCACGAATGGTTAAATAACAATCAAACGGCGCTAATACTGGTCCTGCACCATTTTGCATATAATAAAGTTTATCGCACAGCTCTTGCCCTTTTGCGACAATCAATCCCGCCAACACATCATTATGCCCCGCAATATATTTTGTACCACTATGAATCACAATATCAGCACCATGCTCAATCGGACGGAATAAGACTGGCGTTAAAAAAGTATTATCAACAATTAAGAATAAATTATGTGCTTTTGCAATTTTCGCAATCGCTGCAACATCACACTCTTCCATTAATGGATTTGACGGGGTTTCAATAAAAATCGCTTTAGTATTTGGAGTAATAGCTTGCTCAATCGCGGTTAACGAAGCAGTATTAACATAAACTGGCTTCACACCATGATTATTCTTATAACAAAAATCCAATAAGCGATAAGTGCCCCCATAGACATCACTGGAAATAATCCACTCATCTGGACTAGTAAATAAACTCATCACGAGTTGAATTGCCGCCATACCAGAAGAACAAGCAAAACCACGATCGCCTTTCTCTAATAACGCAATGCCATTTTCTAATACATTTCTGGTTGGATTTTTTGTACGAATATAATCAAAATTATCCGTTGCAACCCCTTTAATATCGGTATGACCAAATGCAGTGGAAAGATGAATTGGCGTAGCGACAGATCCTGTACTAGGATCAGTGCGATTGCCTAATTGAACTAACAAAGTATCGATTGATTGTTGTGCCATAATTATTCCTATCATTAATCTGTTCTACAAAAATGAACATTCTTGCACAAACTTTAATAACAGAAAAGTAAATCACTACACTTCATAAAAATTCAGCAATTTACGCATAAAAAAACAGCACTATTCCCTCCTTTATTGGTAATAAGCTTTTTTTTTCATCAATCAAACAAAAAAGTGAAAATAATCATTTGACAAAAAAATTCAATTCCGTAAAATGCGCGTCGTTGATTAGCAATGCTGTTAGCATAATTAATCAAAGCGGGAATAGCTCAGTTGGTAGAGCACGACCTTGCCAAGGTCGGGGTCGCGAGTTCGAGCCTCGTTTCCCGCTCCAAACTGCCCGGGTGGTGGAATCGGTAGACACAAGGGATTTAAAATCCCTCGCCTTTCGAGGCGTGCCAGTTCAAGTCTGGCTTCGGGCACCATTTAAAAACTAAAAAACTTTTTGCGGGAATAGCTCAGTTGGTAGAGCACGACCTTGCCAAGGTCGGGGTCGCGAGTTCGAGCCTCGTTTCCCGCTCCAAACTGCCCGGGTGGTGGAATCGGTAGACACAAGGGATTTAAAATCCCTCGCCTTTCGAGGCGTGCCAGTTCAAGTCTGGCTTCGGGCACCATTCATTTTATATATTCAATGGATTTTTAATAGTAACTTCCCTAAATTAGTTCTTAAACTTTAAAATCCTTGAAATGCCTTGTACGGCGTGTTAGCAAAGCGGTTATGCACTGGATTGCAAATCCATGTAGATCGGTTCGACTCCGGTACACGCCTCCATTTAATAATATATGGTACTTTATAGCAGTATATTTATTATTAATAAATCAACCACTTACGATAAAATTAGTATATAGCACTATATAGAAATATATCTATATCTACAAAAAATGGGACTACACTTTTTTTACTGCAATGGAATGATGTTATCAGTACTAAAATTTATTTCTGTTGCGAGGCCTGAATCTGCGACACAATAACTGTCGCAGATTCCGTGAAATAATAAATGTTTAAACTGTTTTTAAATTCTGTTTAAATAACCTCTCATTTTTGAAAAATAGTAATGCAAAAGATGGAGATATGAAATGACAGAAATCGAAACTTTAATGAAAGTCGGGCAAACCCTGTGCGGTCAACACTGGCAAGCAGATATGATGAAAGATTTAAAGTTATCAGATACAAAGAGAATCAGAGGGTGGTTGACAGGGAAACAAATACCAAACGGGATCTGGAAAGATTTATCAAAATTACTTAAAGATAAACAAAACGATATTAACACACTATTAGCAATATTAGATAAAACAGAATAAAAAGCTTATACACTCTTTTTTATTGTTATGCCAAAATCTTTATCTTTGTTATTCCAAAAAATTTACTCCTAATTATCGGAACTATATAAACAGATACAATATACTGCAAAAAAGAAAAAGAGAGCCTTTTGCTCTCTTTTCTTTTTTGCTTATCTAGCAACAATAATTGATTTTCTAACCTACATTGCGCCAATAATCATCAAAATATTCAGCTTCTTTACACTATGATTTCCTACACATAGAAAACATCTGAAATCATAAAGGGGCTTTTTAAATTAAACTGATTATTATCTAAAAAGCTATCACACTTTCCTAACCACTAAAGTAATGCCTTTTACCCCAACGACTTCTACATGATCATTGAGTTGTAATTGTTCCCCCTCAATACGCCAAGTAGTATCGCCAAATGCCGCTCTACCAAGATTGCTACTGACTAATTCTGTTACTTTTCCTTGCTGCCCTAACATCATCATATCACGTTGATTTAAACCATTATTTACTCTATCTTGTTGTGCATTTGTAGACTGGTAACGCCACCAAACAAGTGTAGCAATAATAGCAATAACAGCAAACGCAATGCTACTAGCTACGCCAGATAATGGAAATAAATAAGTCATCGCTGCGACTATTAGTCCCGCTATTCCCCACCATAAAAAGAAAATACCTGGGACAATAATTTCTAGAATTAACAAAATAAAGGCAAGGATTAACCAATGCATTGCACCCCAGTCAGCAAGCCATATCATCATTTTTTCGATCCTATTTCTTTCAATAATTCACTGATCCCTGCTACTGAACCAATTAAATTACTCGCTTCTAACGGCATTAGCACAACCTTACTATTACCCGATTGTCCAATTTGTTGTAATGCTTCAGTATATTTTTGCGCCACAAAGTAGTTAATTGCTTGTGTATTTCCTGCTGCGATAGCATCAGAGACCATTTGTGTCGCTTTCGCTTCTGCTTGCGCCTCACGCTCCCTAGCTTCTGCTCGTAAAAATGCCTCTTGACGTTCACCCTCAGCTTGTAAAATGCGTGATTGTTTTTCCCCCTCTGCCCGTAAAATGGCGGCTTGACGAATCCCTTCTGCTTCTAAAACTTCTGCTCGTTTATTTCGCTCTGCTTTCATCTGTGCATTCATTGAGTCAATCAGCTCTTTCGGTGGACGTACATCTCGAATTTCAATGCGAGTTACTTTAATGCCCCATGGATTAGTTGCTTCATCTACTATCGCTAAGAGTCGGCTATTAATTGAATCACGCTGCGATAGCATTTCATCTAGCTCCATTGATCCTAGCACGGTACGAATATTTGTTAAGGTTAAATTAATAATTGCCTGTTCAAGATGATTCACTTCATAAGCAGCATTACGTGCGTCAATCACTTGCACAAAACAAACTGCATCAATCGATACATTTGCATTATCTTTAGAAATGACTTCTTGTGATGGAATATCCAAAACTTGTTCCATCATATTAATTTTACGACCAACACGATCAATAAATGGCACAATAATATTTAAACCCGGTGTTAGTGTTCGGGTATAACGCCCAAAACGTTCAATCGTCCAATGGTAACCTTGCGGAACCGTTTTTACTGCCGAAAATAATGCAACAATGACTAAAACAATAAAGAAAAATGTGCCTACTGGCAGACTATCTAAATAAGACATAATACCCCCTATTTCTATTGATAATTAGCTATCTTCCCATATTTTTAAAGGAAGTCAAAAAGTTGATCTGAGAAATGTTATTAAGGTAGCAAAATTTCGCTTATCTCATTTTCTTTAAATGCTGGCGCATTCTTAAATTGATCATTTCCACACAGACTGAAAAACCCATTGCAAAATAGATATAACCTTTTGGAATATGGAATGACAAACTTTCACCAATTAATGATACACCTATCAAGATTAAGAATGATAACGCCAGAATTTTTAAGGTTGGGTGTGCTTCAACAAAACTACCAATCGGTTTTGCGGCAATCATCATTACTGCTACCGCTAAAATAATCGCAATAATCATCACTTCGACATGATTTGCCATACCGACTGCGGTGATCACTGAATCTAAAGAAAACACAATATCTAATAAAGCAATCTGAATTAATATGCCAACAAAACTCACTTTTTTCGGTGCTTTTTCTGCTTCAGCAGCGCTTTCTTCCATACTATGATGGATTTCTAAGGTACTTTTGACAAGTAAGAATAATCCTCCTAACAAAAGAATCAAATCTCGCCCAGAAAGTGTATAACCTGCCACTGAAAATAAGGGTTCTGTCAAGCGCATAATCCACGCCAAGGATAATAGGAGTAAAATTCGCGTTCCCATAGCTAAACCTAAGCCTAAGATACGACCAGATTGGCGTTGATGTACTGGCAATCGTCCGACTAAAATACTAATAAAAATAATATTATCAATGCCTAAAACAATTTCTAATGCAGTCAAGGTAAGCAAGGCAACCCACGCCTCTGGGTTACTGATCCATTCAAACATAATGCTCCTCTAGATATAAAATTACGCTTAATTATTGTGATAAATTACCAAGCGGCATACTATAGCGATCAATTTCAAAGAAGAAAATAGCTCACTTCATTTTCCTTGTTGAAAATGCCGCAAAATATTGCCAGTAAAGGTCTTACGCAGATAAAAGCCTAATGGTAATGTGTCTATTTTTTCCCCTTTTGCTCCTATCCCTTTGGTTAACGCTTTACTATTTGCACCTTTAGGGCGTAGCTGTAATACTTCGCCTAACGTCGCATTAATCTTTTTTACCTTGCCTAATACAATGAATTCCATCAGCTCTTCCCAATCTTGTTTTAATTGAGCGTCTTCCTCCACTGAAGGTTGCCATAAAATCGGTTGCCCAACTCTACGTTCCGCTAATGGAATCGAACGTTCTCCCTCGACTGGAATCCATAATACTTTAGATAACTTATAACGCACATGAGAAGATTCCCACATGACACCATGATTATCTGTTAATGGCGCTAAACAAACAAAAGTGGTTTCCAACGGTTCACCTTGTTGATTAATCGGAATCGTTTTTAACTCAATACCTAATTCAGAAAAATCCTGTTCCGCTTTACTCCCAGCTTTGGCACCAAGGGCAATTTCAATTAAATTGCCTACCCAACCTTTATCACGTCTTAAATTTTCTGGTACAGAGATATGTAATTGCTGTGCAATATCAGCTAATGTTCGTCCTGCTAACTGATAAGCTTGCATTAATAATTGCTGTTCTGTTATTGGCGATTGCATTGCTAATCGCGCCTCCTTAATTGCAAAATTTATCCAAAGATTTATAAAAGTTCAAAAAATAACCGACACTTTTCCAATTTTCTATTTTTTCACCAATATTTTTTAACAGTATGATTTTAAAGATTTTTTATTTTACTTGGTGCGTAAAAAAACATCACTAAATAAATTATACGTCAATTTACGTCTATTCAATCACAAATTTATCCACAGTTTCTCTGAATAACTCACACCCTGAATAAATAAACAGTATTGATTTTTTAAAATTTAACAACCTATTAAAAATAAGCAGACAATTTATTAATTTTTCAAGCTAACCTTTTAGTTATTAACTCATTTTTTTAACAATGAGATCACTTATCAACATCTAATTTTTTTCTTTATAAATCAAACAGAAATACAAACCTCACTTCTATTCACACAATATAAACTGATAAATTCCACAGCGTTATCCACAACTTAATATTTAGCAAGATTTTATTTTTTAGCTCAAAAGAATTCCTGTCGAGTTTTACAACAAATTCAGTTAAAATTAAAAGAATTTTTAAACTTTTTTATTGATAAGGATTATAAGGCTGTTTATATGTCAGTTGTTGGAAGAATTCACTCTTTTGAATCCTGTGGAACGGTTGATGGACCAGGCATTCGTTTTATTCTTTTTATGCAAGGTTGTTTAATGCGTTGTAAATATTGCCATAATCGTGATACTTGGGATTTACACGCAGGCAAAGATATTACTGTAGAAGAGTTGATGAAAGAAGTGGTTACTTATCGCCATTTTATGAATGCTTCTGGTGGAGGTGTAACTGCCTCTGGTGGCGAAGCCATTTTACAAGCTGAATTTGTACGTGATTGGTTTCGTGCTTGTAAAGAACAAGGTATTCACACCTGTTTAGATACCAATGGTTTTGTTCGTCATTATGATGAAATCATCGATGGTTTATTAGATGTTACTGATCTCGTTTTACTTGATTTAAAACAACTTGATGACACAATTCACCAAAATCTTATTGGTGTACCAAATAAACGTACATTAGAATTTGCTAAATATTTAGAAAAACGTAATCAAAAAACATGGATTCGTTATGTCGTTGTACCAGGTTATACCGATGACGATCATTCTGTGAATCTACTCGGTGAATTTATCAAAGATATGAAAAACATTGAAAAAGTCGAATTGCTTCCTTATCACCAATTAGGCAAACATAAATGGGAAACACTCGGTCTGAAATATGAACTTGAAGACATTAAACCACCAACAAAAGCGTCTTTGGAAAAAATTAAAGCGCAGCTCGAAACCTTTGGTTTAACGGTCAAATACTAATTTTTCATTCTAAAGGAGGCTAATATGGCTGTATTAGTAACAGGTGGCGCGGGTTATATCGGCTCTCACACTGTAGTTGAATTATTAAATGCGAATAAAGATGTAGTTGTTTTAGATAATCTTTGCAATTCCTCAGAAAAATCTTTGGATCGTGTTAAGCAAATTACAGGTAAATCAGTTACGTTCTATCAAGGTGATGTACTTGATCGTCAATTATTGAAACGTATTTTTGCCGCCCATCAAATTGAATCTGTCATTCATTTTGCAGGGTTAAAAGCCGTTGGGGAAAGTGTGGCAAAACCAATTGAATATTATCGTAATAATGTTGAAGGTTCACTCACATTACTTGATGAAATGCGGCAAGCTAATGTATTTAATTTTGTTTTCAGTTCTTCTGCAACGGTATATGGTGATCCTGAAATTATTCCAATTACTGAAAACTGTCGCGTTGGTGGTACAACTAACCCTTATGGCACCTCTAAATTTATGGTAGAGCGCATTATCATGGATATTGCTAAAGCAATCCCACAATTTAGTATGACTATCCTACGCTATTTCAATCCAGTTGGTGCGCATGAAAGTGGTTTAATTGGCGAAGATCCAAATGGTATTCCAAATAACTTATTACCATATATTAGCCAAGTAGCGATTGGTAAATTACAACAACTTTCAGTATTTGGCAGCGATTACCCAACTCATGATGGTACTGGCGTGCGTGATTATATTCACGTGGTCGATTTAGCAATCGGGCATCTAAAAGCCTTAGATCGTCATGAAAATGATGCAGGATTACATATTTATAATCTTGGTACAGGAACAGGTTATTCCGTATTGGATATGGTTCATGCTTTTGAAAAGGTGAATAATATTAAAATTCCATATCGTTTAGTGGATCGCCGTCCAGGTGATATCGCAACCTGTTATTCTGATCCTTCTCTTGCCTTAAAAGCGTTAGGTTGGAAAACTGAACGTGGTTTAGAACAGATGATGCGTGATACTTGGAATTGGCAAAAAAATAATCCGAATGGTTATCGCGACTAATTCATTGTACACGGGATCTTAACCATGCCAGTAAATACTTCTTTGATGCAACAAATTTTCAGTCGAAATATGCTGATTTGCGTATTTACTGGTTTTAGTTCAGGTTTACCACTCTATATTTTAATTAGTCTGCTGCCTTATTGGTTACGAACCGAAAATGTTGATCTCAAAACAATCGGATTATTTACGCTAATTGGCTTGCCTTATACTTGGAAATTCCTTTGGTCGCCACTCTTAGATCGCTTTATTTTACCTTTTCTAGGGCGGCGTAGGGGTTGGATTTTACTTTTACAACTTCTATTAGTTTTTTCTCTTTCTGGTTTTGCTTGGCTCCAACCAGCTCAAGATATTTCCATCATTGCCCTCCTTGCGACTATTGTCGCTTTTTTCTCTGCCTCACAGGATATTGTATTAGATGCCTATCGCCGTGAGATTTTATCTGATCAGGAATTGGGTTTAGGCAACTCAATTCATGTTAATGCGTACCGTTTAGCAGGATTAATTCCAGGATCACTTTCTATTTTTCTCACCGCCTATTATAGTTGGGAAAGTGTCTTCTTGATCACTGCGCTTTTTATGTTACCTGGTATATTAGCGACATTACTGATTGCATGGGAACCTCAAATTAACGGGCAATCTCACAGTTTAAAAGAGAATATCATTAATCCTTTTGTTGAATTTTATCAACGTAAAAAACTCAAAGGTATGATTACCGTATTAGCCTTTATGTGCTTATATAAATTGGGCGATACCATGGCAACTGCACTTATGACACCATTTTATGTTGATATGGGATATAGCAGCACCGATATTGCGATCGTTGCGAAAAATGCTGGTTTATGGCCAATGATTATTGCTAGTTTAGTCGGCGGTGTCATTATGCTGAAAATCGGGATTAATCGAGCCTTATGGCTATTTGGTTTCGTACAAATTCTCACCATTTTAGGCTTTGCTTGGTTAGCGAGTTTCGGTAAATTCAGTCAAATTGGTACATTTGAATTAATCGCACTCGCCATTGTCGTCAGTGGCGAATATATCGGCATTGGTTTAGGCACAGCTGCTTTTGTGGCGTTTATGGCACGAGAGACAAATCCTCTCTATACTGCGACCCAATTAGCGCTATTTACCAGCCTTGCAGCACTACCGCGCACATTATTAGGTTCAAGTGCTGGTTGGCTAATCGAACAATTAGGCTATTATCATTTCTATTGGCTCTGTTTTTTCCTTGCCATTCCAGGAATGATTTGCCTATTTTGGGTTGCCCCTTACAAAGATTCGCCAAGCAAGCAATAAATTAAAGTTTAGACTTGAGTTTGCCACCACATACAGGTAAGGTACTCATATTTTTGACACAAGAGGTTATATCATGAAAATTATTTTATTAGGCGCACCAGGTGCAGGAAAAGGTACACAAGCCCAATTCATTATGAATAAATACGGTATTCCACAAATTTCAACTGGTGATATGTTGCGTGCAGCAATCAAAGCAGGCACTGAATTAGGTAAAAAAGCCAAAGTATTAATGGACGCAGGGCAATTAGTCCCAGATGATTTAATTATTGCCTTAGTAAAAGATCGTGTCGCTCAACCTGATTGTGCAAAAGGTTTTCTATTAGACGGTTTCCCTCGTACTATTCCACAAGCAGATGCGTTAAAAGCAGCAGGTATTGCGATTGATTTTGTTTTAGAGTTTGATGTGCCAGACGAAGTGATTGTCGAACGTATGAGCGGTCGTCGCGTACACCCTGCCTCAGGACGCAGCTACCATATCGTTTACAACCCACCAAAAGTTGAAGGGAAAGATGACGTTACTGGTGAAGATTTAATTATCCGTGCAGATGACAAACCTGAAACCGTTTTAGATCGATTAAAAGTCTATCATTCAACAACGAAGCCTTTAGTTGAATACTACAGCAAAGAAGCGGCTAATGGTAAAACCCAATATTTCCGCCTAGACGGCACATTACCAGTTGAACAAGTGAGTGCAAAACTTGCTGAGACTTTAGGTTAATTTTTCTGTAAAAATAATCCTCCTTGATGGGGGATTATTTTTTATTGTACTTCTGTCGTTGTCATAATATTTTCAATTTCACTACTCGCTTTCGCTTCCATAATAGGAATTGTATTAATTAACATCGATTGATTAGGAATAAGTTCTGCTGCCTATTTCAATTTTTTAAACATATATAGAAATTTTAGGTATAAAAAACACCCTTATATACAAATATAAGGGTGTAAAAAATTTAATTATCTTATTGAATTACATAGTAATAAGTCAATTATCTGTTTCTTTTTTATTCTCTAATGTTTCTGGTACAAGATCTAATTTTGCCATTAACATTTGATCATGATCCTCTTCATTATTGCCAGTAACTAATAATTTATCGCCGTAGAAAATTGAGTTTGCACCTGCCATAAAGCACATTGCTTGCATTGCTTCTGGCATTTTGTGCCGACCAGCAGAAAGGCGTACATAGCTTTGTGGCATAGTAATTCTGGCAACGGCAATAGTACGTACAAATTCTGTCCAATCAAGTTCTTCTGCCTCCATCATTGGTGTGCCTTCCACTTTTACTAATTGGTTGATTGGTACAGATTCAGGTTGTGGGTCTAAATTTGCCAAACTCGCAATTAACCCTGCTCGTTCTTTGCGAGTTTCATTCATACCGACAATACCGCCACAACACACTTTTAATCCTGCTTGACGTACTTTACCTAAAGTACTAATTCGATCTTCAAAACGGCGCGTACTGATTACCTCTTCATAATGCTCTGGTGCCGTATCAATATTATGATTATAATAATCTAAACCCGCTTCTTTTAGCTGTTCTGCCATACCATCTTGCAATAAACCAAACGTACCACAGGTTTCCAAGCCAAGATCTTTTACCGCTTTAATAATTGCAGATACTTTTTCAATATCCTTTGGTTTGGGTCCACGCCATGCAGCCCCCATACAAAAACGCCCAGCGCCTCGCTCTTTGGCAATTTTTGCTTTAGCAACAATATCTTCAATATCTAATAATTGTTCGTTTTGTACGCCAGTTTGATAACGTGCTGATTGCGGACAATAACCACAATCTTCAGGACAACCTCCCGTTTTGATTGACATTAATGTCGAAAGTTGAATTGCTTGTGGATTAAAATGCTCACGATGGACTTGAGCTGCACGATAAACTAAATCAAGGAAAGGTGTTTCAAATAATGCTTCCACTTTACAAACAGACCAATACTCTACACTTGGGTGTGGAGTAATAGATGGCAGTTGGATTGTAGTTGTTGTCATAACGTATCCTTTTGTTCTTTTAGTCATTGCAAAGTTCTACCTTGCTAACAAAGTGCCATATTCTAACGACTGTTTTCCCGATCTACCAAATAATTTTCAGAGATCGTACCATTCTCAACCCTAATCACTCGATTCATAATGCCAATTACCTCACTTAGTTGATGCGTAACCAGTAATAAACAAAGTTGCTTTTCCTCACAAATTTTTGCTACTAATTCAACCATTTCTTGGCGTAATTCAGGATCAAGTGCCGAAAAAGGTTCATCTAATAATAAAATCGGACGATGCCGCAATAGCGTTCTTGCCAGTGCAACACGTTGTTTTTGCCCACCTGATAATGTGTCAGGTAAACGATTTAAAAAATCTTGTAACCCCACTTGCTCCGCAACTAACGCTACTTGTTGCTGTTCATTTTTTGATAACGATAAACTTGGCTTAATACCTAACGCAAGGTTTTGCGCAACAGTCAGATGATTAAATAAATTATTATCTTGAAACAACATTGATACAGGGCGTTGATGTGGCTCAGTTTTAGTATGATTTTCTCCATTTAAGCAAATTTCCCCTTGTTGCGGGATTGCAAAGCCTGCAATTAAATTCAACAAAGTTGATTTTCCTGCTCCACTCGCCCCAACAATCGCTACGCGTTCTCCCGCTACTAATTGCAAATCAAAATACATCTCCATTGGTGGATAATTATATTTCACCTGTTGTAGATTAATTATGTTCATCATTTTGTTCCGTAAATAAGAAAATTACAAAGTAGAACAGCAACAAAATCATTGCCGTTACAGCCGCACCATCACTTTGATAATGTCCTAACTGACGATATAACAGCAAAGGCAATGAGGTAAAACTATCATTACCAAACAGCGCAATCGCAGTAAAATCACCTAATGAAATCGCTGCAGCTAACGCAAATGCCGCTCGCAATGGGCGGATTAATGTTGTTTTTTCAATAATTTGCCAACGTTGCCAGCCTCGCAAATTGAGCGAAAGGCAAAGCCGTTGATAATTCAGCATATTGGTATAAAAAGCAGGGGTAAGAAGTTGTAATACAAATGGCATTGCGACTAATGCATTACACAAAGCGACTAATAAAAATAGTAAGATCGTGTCAGCGGTAATTTCACCTAATAACAAGAATAGTCCTGTTGCTAACACTAACGTTGGTACTGCTAAAATGATGGTTCCGATATTAAGCAATAACTGGCTTACTTTACGTTGTTCTCGCCAATAAAGTTGACGTGTTGTCAGCAATAAAGCAATGCTTAACCCTAACGATAACACGGCTGAGGTAGGTGCTAATAATAAAGAAAACATCACTGCCTGCCACAATTCAGGTTGCAACAACTGCTGCCAAAACTGGCGTGCAGTGAGACCTGCGATAATCGTTTCTAGTAATGGCATAGCAATAAACAGTATGGCAACTAATAACACGGAACAATGCCAATAGCGTTGTTTTTTGTTAAGTGGCAAACACCATTGTTCTTGATATTCACATTTGGCTTGTTGATAACGAGCAAAACGGCTGTTTATCGTAAATAAGATAAAACAAAATACAAATTGTAAAATTGCTAATAATGCCGCCGTTTCAATATCAAAATCAAAGGTAATCGCTTGATAAATAGCGACTTCCAAAGTGGTATATTTGGGACCACCACCTAACGTCAAAACGATTGTAAAACTGGTAAAACAAAGTAGGAAAATTAAACCAAATAGGCTAAAGCAAACTGGTCGGATAAACGGTAGCTCTACCCAGCGAAAAAAATGCCAATTCTGCAAATTTAATTGTGCAGCTAATTTAAATTGTGATACGGGAAGTTGACTTAACCGTTGATGTAATACTTTGGCACTCAATGGAATATTGAAAAACAAGTGCGCCAATAAAATACCAGATAAACCATAAATATCAGGTAATTGTAGCTGGAAATGGCGTAACATTTGGTTAATCCAACCATTAAAACCATAAATACCGATGATGCCAAAAATCGCTACTAATGCGGGTAATACATAAGTTAAGGAAAACAGTTTTAATAGTAGATTTTTGCCACGAAACTCTAAATAAAATAAAGCTCGTGCAACCAGTAACCCAAAAAAGAGTGCTAGAATCGCAGATAAACCTGCTTGATAAAAACTGAATCTAATCACTTGCCATAAATAGCGATTTTCAAACAAGACTTTCCATTGTGAAAATTGACTATATTGCAGTAATTGCCAAAGGCTGCCGCCATAAATGACGGCAAGCACAATTAATACAGTAATCCCCGAAAACAGGTAAGATGAACGGTTAATTTGGCGCAGAAACTTCATTATTTAGCCAAAGCATTCTGCCATACAGATAACCAATTTTTTGTTTGTTGATGTGTGATTTTTGCAGTATCAATCGTCTGCTCGGTCAACACTTGCTGACGCAGTTGATCATAATGCGGTTCAATCGTGGCATCTGTTACCGCAAACATCACATTGCTTTCACTTATCACTTTTTGTGCTTCAGGGCTAAGTAGGAATTGTAAAAATTGATCGGCTAACTTACCTTGCTTACTACTTTTTAACTTCGCTGCCACTTCAATTTGCAGCACATTACCTTCGCTAAATACTGTCGCTGCATAGTGATCATTTTTTTCATTCAATAAATGATATAGTGGCGAGGTACGATAACTTAATACGAGATCACTCTCTCCTTTCAAAAATGCACCATAAGTATCACTCCAACCTTTGCCTACAGTAACTGTATGTTTCGCTAATGTTTGCCAAGCTGTGGCTACTTGATCCGCAGGATAAACTTGATTTAGCCAGAGCAATAAACCACGCCCGACTGAGCTAGTACGCGGATCTTGATAAATGACGCGTAAATCTTGACGTTCTACAAGCTCTTTTAAACTGGTTGGCGGGTTAGTTAATTTCGTTTTATCATAAATAAAGGCATAACTGCCGAAATCATATGGGACATATGTTTTGTTCTGCCACGTTACAGGTAATTGCAAGCTGGTTAAATCCACTGTGGCTGGTGTAAATAATTTTGCTTGCTCTGCGGCTTCAATCAGACTTTGATCTAATCCGACAACCACATCTGCTTTCGCTTTTTTCCCTTCTAAACGTAAACGATTAAACATCGTTACACTATTATCAAAAGCAATAAATTTCACATCACATTGGCACTGCTGCTCAAATAATTGTTCCAATTTTGGACCAGGTCCCCAATCAGATGCAAAAGAATCATAAGTATAGATATTTAATGTGCTTGGATTGGCAAATGATGCTGTGCTAGCTGCGATAAATGTACTAGCAAGAACAATGTTTTTTAACATAGATGATTTCCTATTTCATAACATAACTGCAATGAACAGGATTTTGAATAGCGATATGCTTCTCAAATCCCTCCGCTGCGACTAATCAGTTCAGGTTCGACGGGTATTATCTCAGCCTACTGAGTTATAAACACAGCATGCACCCCGTTGAGAACAGCAATTACTATACGAGATTGCAGTAAATTAAACAATAGCTATTACAGCCAATTTAACTGTTTTAAGATAACAATGCCCACAGCTGAGCCAATAATCGAACCAATCGTCGTAATACCTACTATGTTAGCTGCCGTTTTCGCATTACCGCCCATACTGCGTACCATCGGATAGCTTGCCGCCGCGACAGGTGTAGCTGTCATTAAGAAAATCACGCCCAAGCCAATCCCCTCTAAACCAAATAATCGAGCAATCACCACTAGCATAATTGGGGCAATCACAATACGACCAATACTAGATTGAAATGCAATTTTAGATGAAGGATCCATACCTTTAAAATCCAAACTCGCCCCAGTACAAAGCAAGGCTAATGGTAATGTCATACGTGATAAATAATCGCCTGTACTCATCAATGATTTTGGAATAGTAAAACCAAATTTACTGATCACCAATGCAATCGCAATCGAAAGTATTAAGGGATTTTTAGCAATCTGACGTAAGATATAGATAAAACTCGTTTTTCCTGTACTTGATAATGAACGACTAAGGGTAATTACGGCTAGAATATTATATAGAATAGTAATTAACGCCGTGTACACCGAAGCGACCGCAATTCCACTTGTACCATAAGCATTCGCGCATAATGACAAACCGATAATGCCACTATTCCCTCGAAATACGCCTTGGACAAATGTTCCTCGCTCCCGTTTATCGGCGACAAAACGAGAGGCATATATTTCAGCCAATAGGAATAAAATCAAACAACCGACATATCCAGCAGTAATAATCTGTAATTGTGCGCTGTAATCCGTTGGATATTGCACAATACTTAAAAAAAGCAACGCAGGTAATGTAATATTAAATACCAATTTTGAACCTTGCATACAAAATTGATCATTGACCATTCCAATTCGTCGTAGATATACCCCTAAAAAGAGCATTAAAATATTTGGCAAGGTAACGCTAATTGAGAACGAAATAGAGTTAAGGAAGCCTTCCATCGAAATATTCCTTATAAATTAAACCACGAAAAAATTAATTGACCGAGATAGTATTTGAGAACAAGAAAAGCGGGAGAATCAATCAAACAGCACTTCTTAGACTCTGCTTCGCTATGTTACCACCACAATCATTGAAATACTTCACTTTTTGTATATTTCACTTTTTCAGCACAATACAATCATCGGTATAGCGAAAATATCCTGCTAAAAGCAAAATATATCATGAACATAATTCATATTAAATTTGAAAATTATTAAATTGACGCAACTTGGAAATCCCCCTATTTTAGTGTTTAGACGGCTAAACATCTAAATAGGAGAATAATATGAGTTATGCCAAAGAAATTGATGTGTTGAATCGTAATATTGCGGATTTAAATGGAGAGATTAATATCTCGTTTGAATTCTTCCCCCCTAAAAATGAGAAAATGGAAAATATTTTATGGGAGTCAATTCAACGTCTCAAAGTACTACAACCAAAATTTGTTTCTGTTACTTATGGTGCTAATTCTGGAGAACGAGAGCGTACTCATAGCGTGGTAAAAGCGATTAAACAACAAACAGGCATTGAAGCAGCGCCACACCTGACTGGAATTGATGCAACGCCTGAACAATTAAAACAAATTGCCCAAGAATATTGGGATAGTGGTATTCGTAACATTGTTGCCTTACGTGGTGATGAACCGCCTGGCTACACCAAAAAACCCTTTTATGCTTCTGATTTAGTCAAATTATTAAAAGAAGTTGCTGATTTTGATATTTCTGTAGCCGCCTATCCTGAGGTACACCCAGAAGCCAAATCGGCGCAAGCAGATTTACTCTTTCTCAAACAAAAAGTAGAAGCAGGGGCAAATCGAGCTATCACCCAATTTTTCTTCGACATTGATAGTTATCTCCGCTTCCGTGATCGCTGTGTTACGGTTGGTATTGATGTAGAAATCGTCCCAGGCATTTTACCCGTTTCTAATTTTGTACAATTACAAAAAATGGCAAAAATTACCAATGTAAAAATCCCAAGTTGGATGTATAAATTGTATGAAGGCTTAGAACAAGATCAAACCACTCGAAATCTTATCGGTGCAAGTATTGCGATTGATATGGTGAAAATTTTATCGAAAGAAGGAGTAAAAGACTTCCATTTCTATACGTTAAACCGTTCTGAATTAACTTATGCAATCTGCCATACATTAGGTGTTCGTCCACCTCTTACGGCTACATCATAAGGCGAAAAAATTTTATACTTTATAAATTAAAAGGCGATCAAATGATCGCCTTTAAACTTATAACAAACTATTATAGTTGTTGCGTTTTTCTCTCTTCTTCAATACAAGCTGCTGCAGTAAAGATAACATCTGTTGATGAATTCAATGCAGTTTCAGTTGAATCTTGTAGCACACCAATAATAAAGCCTACCCCAATAACTTGCGCAGCGACATCATTTGAAATACCAAATAAACTACACGCTAATGGAATTAATAAAAGTGAACCACCCGCAACGCCTGATGCACCGCACGCACAAATGCTCGCCACAACACTCAATAATAGTGCAGTTGGTAAATTCACATCTATACCTAACGTGTGGACTGCCGCCAATGTTAATACAGTAATCGTAATTGCCGCACCACCCATATTAATAGTAGCGCCAAGAGGAATAGAAACGGAATAGGTTTCTTCTTTTAAGCCTAAACGTTGTGCTAACTCCATATTCACTGGAATATTTGCAGCTGAACTACGTGTTAAAAATGCGGTTAAACCACTCACTCGAAGACATTTCCACACTAATGGATATGGGTTTGAACGAATTTTCCAAAAGACTAATAATGGATTAACAACAAACGCAACAAATAACATTGAGCCCACTAATACGGCTAATACTTGGATATATCCACCTAATGCAGATAACCCTTTATCCGCTAAAGTAGAGGCTACCAATCCAAATACCCCAACAGGCGCAAAAGAAATCACAACTTTAACAATCATGGAAATTGCTTCAGATACATCACCTAGTAAATTTTTGGTTGTATCAGAAGCATGGCGCAACGCCACACCAAGACCAATCGCCCAAGCTAAAATACCAATGAAATTTGCATTAAATAACGCATTAACTGGATTATCAATCACATTAAATACTAAGGTACTTAATACTTGAATAACACTTTCTGGTGGAGCGATTGATTGTTCGGCATCAGCCAAGGCTAATACCGTTGGAAACATAAAACTCGCAACTACTGCCACAAAAGCAGATAAGAAAGTCCCGAGAAGATAAAGAGAAACAATACTTTTTAGATTATTTTTTTCTCCCACTTTACGGTTTGCGATTGCAGCAATCACTAATACAAAGATTAAAATTGGGGCGATTGAGCGCAATGAACGCACAAAAATTTGTCCGAGAAAGCTAACATTCTCAGCTAAGTTTGTTCCTAAAACGGGTTCTAAATAAGGTGAAACTAAGGCTAAAAGAATACCTAATAATAAACCAGTAGCCACTCTTTTTACTAATGAACCTTGAAAGAGTAAAGCGGTAAAACGAGATGAAGTAACCATAATGTTAATATCAATAAATGTTGTGTTAATAATCAAGAGATCTGATGATCTCCACCCGTTGCTAAAGATAGCCGAAATTATGAATGATGCCAATAAAAATAATTAAAAAATAATCTTTTTTCTTGATTGATGAAAATTATCTAAAAGATCCCCTCTATTTTTAAATATTATAAATTAATTTATCATACCCTTGTTTCACGCAGACATTGTAATAGAGCCTCACCATAAGGCTTCCGCCAAGACTGCAATAATTCAGGCAATTTCTCCATTGACTCACCACCCCAATACCACTTCAATAATTGATGTAAGCTTTTTTTACTCGCAACCACTGGAAGCGGCAACTGCCCTTTTACTAACTGTTTCAATGTTTTTTGTAAAAGGTGTATCTGTTTTTTATATTCGGATCGATCTGCAATATTTTCGATTAACTCTGGATATTCCTCTGCTGGAACACGTTTGGCTTGCTCAAGCAATAATAAAAGTTTTTTTCCATGCCGTTTGATTTCCATTGGGTGTAGCCCTAATTCTAATAATTGTGCTGTATGTTTAGGAGAATGGATCGCGGCTTTGATTAGCCCCTCGTTGCTGACAATAAAAGTTAAGGCTAGATTACGTTTCATACCCTCTTGTAAACGCCATCTCGCCAAAAATTTTAAATTATTCAATTCAGCACGGTTTAAACGCCAAGCATTGCCAATTTCTAAATAAGCTTTATCTGGCGAAATCTGTTTACAGCGTTTTTCTGCAAAAAATTGACATTCTTGTGTAATCATCTCTGACCATGGTGATGCTGTGATTATCGTAGCCATATGTTGATACACAGGCAATAAATAATAAACATCGGCTGCAGCATACTGTAATTGCTGCTCCGTCAATGGACGTTTTAACCAATCCGTACGTGATATTTTTTTGTCTAAATTCACTTGTAAATAATGTTCGACTAATAATGCAAAGCCTGCTGAAAGTGGAAATCCTAAAAAATTTGCCGCAATTTGTGTATCTAACATCGGTTGTGGTCGTTGTCCAAATTGTTGATAAAAGATTTCAATATCTTCTCCGCTTGCGTGCAGCACTTTTAACACATTTTGATTCGCTAATAACTCAATAAATGGTCGCCAATCAGTAATCGTCAAAGGATCAATTAAAGCCACCTGTTCGCCGTAATAAAGTTGAATTAAACCTAATTTGGCATAATAACTACGGATACGCTCAAACTCCGTATCCAACGCTACAACTTGATACTGTTGTGCAGATTCACAGATTTGTTGTAATTGTGAATCTTGTTGAATAATTTGATAAGGAATAGATATTTGCATCGCTTTTTACTCAAAAAAATAAGGCATGAAACTCATGCCTTGATAATAACTTTACTCTTATTTATTCAATAATGATCAGTTCTCATCTGAATTATTCACGACATTAGCACGCTTAGCCAACTCTTCTTCACGTACAACACGACGTAAAATTTTACCTACATTACTTTTTGGTAACTCTTCACGGAATTCAATTTCTTTTGGAATTTTATATCCCGTTAAATAATGACGACAATGTTTACGTAATTCATCTCGTGTCAAACTTTCATCTTTTTTGGCAACAACGGCTTTAATTATTTCCCCTGAAATTGAATGAGGTACCCCGATCACAGCAACTTCTTTCACTTTAGGATTCAACATAATTACATCTTCAACTTCATTTGGATAAACATTAAAACCAGACACAATGATCATATCTTTTTTACGATCTACAATCCGTAATTGATAATCATCGTCCATTTCCACAATATCACCTGTTGCCAACCAGCCATCTTTTAACACTGCAGCAGTTTCTTCAGGCTTATTCCAATATCCTTGCATGACTTGTGCACCTTTCACCCACAACTCACCCGCCTGATTTAGACCTAACTCATTACCATTATCGTCCATAATTTTAATATCTGTATCTGGCACAGGAACACCAATTCTGCCTGCATGACCAGCAAAGTTCGCTGGATTACACGCGATCAATGGCGAACATTCGGTCATACCATATCCCTCTAGAATATGGCAACCAGTAACCTCAAACCAGCGTTGCGCAACAGATTTTTGCACCGATACACCACCACCAACAGTTAATCTTAACTGAGAGAAATCAACTTCTTTCAACTCTTCTTGGTGTAATAATGAATTAAATAAAGTATTCACCCCTGTAATCGCGATTGGGCGATAGCGTTTTAATTCTTTAATTAAATTCGGTAAATCACGTGGGTTAGTTATTAATATTCCAGTCAAACCAAAATGAATAAATAACAACGCATTTACAGTCAGTGAAAACACGTGATACATCGGTAAAATAATGGTTGCATAACGATTTTTACCCGCTTTAACAAATGGCTCTGCCAACCATTTTGCTTGGGCAATGTTATAAATCATATTACCATGTGTAAGCATTGCGCCCTTTGCCACACCTGTCGTTCCACCCGTATATTGCAAGAAAGCCAAATCTTGTTTACCAATATCTGGACGGATATATTGACGATATTTCCCAATACGTAAAACTTCCCGAAAAGTTACGGCATGAGGTAATTTATATTTTGGCACTAACTTTTTGATATATTTAACAATAAAGTTAACTAATGTTCTTTTGCCAAATGAGAGTTGATCACCCATTCTGGTCAAAATCACATGTTTAATATTCGTATTGAAAACAACTTTTTCTAAAGTAGAAGCAAAATTAGAAACCACCACAATCGCCGTTGCGCCACTATCTTGTAATTGATGTTCTAATTCTCTCGGTGTATATAACGGGTTAACATTGACTACGACTAATCCCGCACGTAATACCCCAAATAAGGCAATCGGATATTGCAAAAGATTAGGCATCATTAACGCCACACGCTCGCCACGTTCTAATTTCAATTCATTCTGCAAATAAGCAGCAAAAGCTCGGCTGCGTTCTTCTAATTTACGATAAGTTAGCGCTTGCCCCATATTGACATAGGCAGGTCTATCTGGATTTTCTCTTACTGCTTTTTCTAGCATTTCAACTAAAGATGATAATGCTAAAGTATCTGGATCCATACGTGATTCTGCTGGATAATTTTTAACCCACAATCTTTCCATTTTTCTTATATCTATCTATTTCTTGTCAAAAATTGCCACTATGTTACCACAAAACTAGATGATTTTTATAGGTATTCTGAATCTGCTTGGCGACATGAAAAATATTTCATCAGAAGAGCGATTTACAACAAATATCTTTACTACTGTTCTCTCATCGTTCTCTCATACTTTCATTCACTGTTTCTTGCAATGGGCTTAATAAATAGCTGATCACCCGTCGTTGTCCTGAAATGTTTGATTTCTGGATCAGTAGATACATATTTAATTGACAACTATACTTAATGATATTGATAAAAATCAATATAAAAAATAAATCTATATTGTGATAATTATCACACTTTAGAATAAATAATCTAATATCAGATAGCAGAGAGATTTTTATTAAAAAATATTTTTTGTCGAGATAATGAAATTGTGGTTCTAACAAAAAATATAGCTAATATGAGAAATCAATAAGGTAAGCATTAAAAACAGTAATTGCTTTAGCATCATCTTTCAAAGAAATAAAGATTTCTTTAGATTCTTGTGTCATAATATTGTCTCCTAATCAAAATCATCATTATTTAATGGTGTATTACCACAATTGCTTACAGGAATAGTATAAGGCTCAGAAGCTAGTCCAATGAAATTTGTACTAAATGTATAACTGAAACTAGATTCATAATCAGATATCCCCATGATATGCCCAAGATTAAGATAAAAATTGCCTAAGCCTGATTCACGTTTGACAAATCCACTATTTATTACAGAATTATCTAATAACTCTACTGGCATCACTTTATATTTATCCTTATTATCGAAAAAGAATAGTGTGCCACCACGAAACCCAACCGCAAGAAAAACACCTTCTGTATAAGGAATTTCTTTATCTAAATCTAATTTCTCATGCAGAAAAGTCTCAAATAAGACTTTTTTATCTTGATTAACTAATTTCCCATCATAATTATAATAACTAGTTTTTCTAAACGCTTCTTTAAAATTCTCAATAAAGGCTAAATCACTGCTGTTTTTTAATGAACCAAAATAATAAAAACCGCAATGCACCTTTTCACAGATTTTCCAATGTTTTTCGTTATGTTGTTTAATTGCTTTGCGAAGATTATTGAGATAACTTTTCTTTGCTAATAGATAAAATTGTTGCTGTCCTAGTTTTTGATATAAGTTTTCTCCTGTTTTCCAACAGATTCCTGAATGCATTCTCACTTTTAAATTTTCAAGGTATTGATAAAGAGAATAAGCAGATAGACTAAAGACGAAAAATATAATCAAGATATGCAGAAAAACTCTACTTAATCGCCATCTCTTACTACCAATAATTTCTAAATATATAACCAGAACAATAATAAAACTAATGATAATAACCCATAAGACATTTTCAAAGTCAATATAAAAAACATCAAAATTAAAAAAATTTCTAATATCGCTAAAGTTCATCTTTTCTCTTCCATTATATCTCATCACCAATACTGTTATTATGCTTATATAGTAATATGAGTTTTTGTTAATATGATCATGATTCTAGTATATCCCCATAATTCATTTTTAACCATCAAAAAAATACATCTTTTCTTCTTATGCAGTACATATCTAATTTTATATACAATTACCACAATTAAAATCAACATTAGTATTCTTACAAATCAAACAATTAACACACCATTATTTTACAGAAATTAACTCCAATAATAAGGAAAATAAATTAATAAAAAATTAGATAAATAAACATTATTAGAAATAAAGCACTTCATTATATAAAGTAAGTTACTAAAATAAAAAAACTCTATATAAAAATATAGAGTTCTTCTTATTATTATAGCTAATTAAAAATGATCAATTAACGCATTCAATATCTTACTTGGACGCATTGCTTGTTTAGCCAATATTGGATTCGGGTGATAGTAGCCTCCCATATCAACTGTTTGTCCTTGTGCATCGTCCAATTCTGTCATAATTGCTTGTTCATTGTCTTTTAATGCAACAGCTAATGGCTTAAATTGCGCAGCAAGTTCACGATCTTTATCTTGTTCGCCCAATGCTTCTGCCCAATAACAAGCAAGATAATAATGACTACCACGATTATCAATTTGTTTCACTTTTCGAGCAGGTGATTTGCCGTTAAGCAATAATTTTTCTGTTGCTTTATCTAAGGCATCAGCAAGGATTTGTGCACGTGGGTTATTTTCACGCTGTGCTAAATGTTCAAGTGAAACTGCTAAGGCTAAAAACTCCCCTAATGAATCCCAACGCAGGTGGTTTTCTTGTAAAAATTGTTGGACGTGTTTTGGTGCAGAACCGCCTGCCCCTGTTTCAAACATTCCACCACCATTCATTAATGGCACGATTGATAACATTTTCGCACTGGTACCTAACTCTAAAATTGGGAACAAGTCTGTGAGATAATCGCGTAAAACATTACCTGTTACAGAAATCGTATCTTTACCTGCCTTCGCGCGTTCAAGTGAAAACTGCGTTGCTTCTACTGGGGATAAGATATGTAATTCAACTCTACTAGTATCAATCGTTTGCAATGCTTTTTCGACTTTTTGCAGAATTTCACGATCGTGAGCACGATGTTTATCTAACCAGAATACTGCTGGCGTATCGGACAACTCCGCGCGTTTTACTGCTAATTTTACCCAATCAATGACAGGGGCATCTTTCGTTTGACACATACGCCAAATATCCCCTGTTTCTACGGTATGCTGCATTAAGACTTGATCATGTTGATCTAAAACTTTCACCACCCCATCGCTTGGTATTTCAAAGGTTTTATCATGTGAGCCATATTCTTCTGCTTTTTGTGCCATTAACCCTACATTCGGTACGCTGCCCATTGTTTTTGGATCAAACGCACCATGCTGTTTACAGAAAGCGATTGTTTGTGCATACACCCCAGCATAGCTACTATCTGGAATCACTGCTTTAGTATCTTGTAATTGCCCCTGCGCATTCCACATTTTTCCTGAACTACGGATCATCGCTGGCATTGAGGCATCAATAATCACATCACTTGGTACATGAAGATTGGTAATCCCTTTATCAGAATCAACCATCGCTAAGGCTGGACCATCTGCTAAGGCCTGTTCTACTGCAACTCGCACCTCTTCTGGTAATTTATCCAAATTCGCAATGAGATTGCCTAAACCGTTATTAACGTTAACGCCTGCTTGGTCAAGTAATGCGCCATATTTTTCAAATACAGGCGCTAAAAAGGCTTTTACCGCATGACCAAAAATAATCGGATCGGATACTTTCATCATCGTGGCTTTCATATGCAAGGAAAACAATACATCTTGTGCTTTTGCATCTTGAATTTCTTTACTTAAAAATGCCAGCAGCGCCTTTTTACTCATCATTGTGGCGTCTAGAATTTCACCTGCTTGCCCTTTTAAGGTTTTTAACACAGTTTGTTGACCTTGTGTATTTTCCAATACAATACGGATTTCCCCTGCTTGTGCTAAGGTAACCGCTTGCTCATTATGGTAAAAATCGCCCTCACTCATGGTGGCAACGTGTGTTTTTGAATCTGTTGACCACGCTCCCATGCTATGCGGAAATTGTCGAGCATAATTTTTTACGGCTTTTGGCGCTCGGCGATCTGAGTTTCCCTCTCGCAATACAGGATTTACTGCACTGCCTTTGATTTTGTCATAACGAGAACGGATAGTCTTTTCTTCTTCCGTTGTTGGAGAGTCAGGATAATTTGGTACCGCATACCCATGTGCCTGTAATTCAGCGATGGCGGCTTTTAATTGTGGAATTGACGCACTAATATTCGGTAGTTTGATCACATTTGCTTCAGGTTTTGTTACTAAATCACCTAATTGCGTTAAGGCATCTGCTACACGCTGCTCTTCTTTTAAATATTCTGGAAAATTTGCCAAAATCCGCCCAGCGAGTGAAATATCACTTATAACCACTTCAATATTTGCTGGTTTGAGAAATTTTTCAATAATCGGTAGGAAAGATAAGGTTGCTAAAGCAGGCGCTTCATCTGTGTAGGTATAAATAATTTTACTCATAATCACCTCTAGTATTTACGATTAAGTAATCTGTGTGTTTGCAATAAGGTAACTGCGCATTTATCTTATCATTTCATTATCAGTTTTAAACTATAATCATAAAGATTTTTTAACAAATTTAACTTATTTTCATCATTTGCATACAGGGTAGAAAGTTGTTCTAATTCAGCAATAAAATGTTCACTCGCTTTCTCTAGCTTGATACGACAATATTTCTGCCATTTTACCTGCTCTGCTCGTGAAAGCGTTTTATAACAATGTCTCGCGCGATAATGGAAAAGTAATTCAGAAATTCGTTGATCTTGAAAGACTAAACCATGATCGCCGAGTTTTTCTTCAGGTAACGTGCGCAAAATAGCTAAATTTTGCTTATCGGAATAAGAATAAAACCCTGTATAAAGTGCCGTTTCTACATCATCATATTGACTAGAATAGTCCTCAAGGTAAATTTGATGGACTTTCTCACGAATTTCAGGGTGTGCTTTTAATTGTTCTAAATTGCTCAAACAATATTGGCGATCAATGCCTAATCGATCCGCATCTTGTGATTGTAAGGTTTTTGCTGGTGCTAAAATCGGGCATTTATTGAGGTGCACCAATTTCAATGGTACTGATTTTTGTCCTAGCTGTTCTAATGCCGATTTTTTGGTATATAAACGTTGTTTCAATGTCTCTGTATCAAGAGCCAGTAAATCACTAATATCACTCGCTAAATCACAAAAAATGACCGCATTTTTATTGGTCGGGTGTGGTGCAAGGGGTACCATCAAGCTAATATTACTACGATAATTTCCTAACATTCCCGAAACATGCACCAATGGCGTCATATTGATAAAATCAACGAGTTCTTCTAAGGCTTTTTTGCCTCGATGGGTAAAAAAATAGTTAAATAATTTAGGTTGTTTTTGTTTAATCAATTTCGCCATTTCAATAGTCGCATAAACATCAGACATTGCATCATGTGCATGGCTATGTTCAATACCATTGGCTTTGGTCAACAATTCCAAACGAAAACTAGGCATTCCCTCATCATCATAAACCCAATTAATTCCCTCTGGACGTAACGCATAAGTTGCGCGCACTAAATCCAGCAAATCCCAACGAGAATTTCCTTGGCGATAACTATATTCATATGGATCGATAAAATTGCGATAAAAAGTATAACGTGTCATTTCATCATCAAAACGAATATTGTTATACCCCATAATGCAAGTATTGGGTTGGCTAAATTCAGCTAAGATTTTTGCTGCAAATTCAGGTTCACTAATGCCGTGTTGATTACAATGTTGCGGTGTAATACCTGTTAAGGCAACGGCTGCGGGGTGAGGAAGATAATCCTCCGTTTGTTTACAATATAAAATAACGGGTTCACTAATAATATTAAAGTCTTGATCTGTGCGAATACCCGCAAATTGTGCAGGACGATCTCTGGCTGGATCAACGCCAAAACTTTCATAGTCATAAATAAAAAAAGAAAAATCTGTCATATCTTATTTTTACAGTTAATACAAAAATGATTTGATGATTGATTATATAACATGATACACGAGGTAATGCCTTATTTTATGTATTAATTTGCCACCAAAATGGCTATTTTTAAACAAATTTACTGAATTTCTGTGATCTTCCGCTAATTTTAAACATTCGCCATTTGATTTATCTTTTGAAGTTAGATAAATATGTAAGGAGTACAAGGCATTCTTGTCATTGTATATTTTAAGTAAATCAAAAAATCCATTATTCGAGGTTATTATGGAAATCGGTGTAGTAAAGTGGTTTAACAATGCAAAAGGGTTCGGTTTTATTTCAACTGAAGGTCAAGATGGCGATATTTTCGCACATTATTCTGTGATTGAAATGGACGGATACCGTTCATTAAAAGCAGGACAAAAAGTACAGTTTGAAGCGGTTCATGGTGATAAAGGTTCTCATGCGACCAAAATTGTCCCTGTGGTAGAATAATCATATTGTAATACTTGATATATTCATTTTGCTCTTAAAGTAAAATTACCAATAAAAAAGATACACAAAATAGTGTATCTTTTAATTTTTGGTTTATTGACAATGTCATACAATTTAACTGTTATTTTTTTGTATAATAACCCGCCATTGCCTGATAAACAGCGGTTTCATTTTTAATTAAATTATATTTTTGAGACAAAATCGCAATTTGTGATGCTTTTTCAGTATTCGCTGCAGTTAACCAATCTTTTAATTCTGATACGCCCGCATTATAACGATCACGATAATACTGGCTAATTTTCTTATCGTAATTGTATTTATCTAACAAATTTCCATAACTTTTTTGTGATTGTTGGTAAGCAAAATAAAGTGCATCAACTTCATTCAATGCTGTCGTAATGCTTTGCTCAAAACTTAAACGAGAAGATTCATATGCGGCTTCAGAAATTTTCACATTCCATTTAACCGTTTGCCATGAAAGGAAAGGTAAAGTAATCCCCAATGCCCCAACTGCCGCCTGCGTTTCGGTTGCATTACTCACCTTATTCCCTTGCACTTGTATCGTTCCCGCTAAACTAATCGTTGGAAACCAACTCTTTTGCATCGCTTTCGTATCTTTAAAAGCACTTTGTAAGCGATTTTGTGCCGCTCTCACATCGGGGCGATTGGCAATCACTGAAACGGGTACATTTAAATTTACCCCTGGTAATTTTACATTTAATAAATTCGGTAATTGCAAATTCAGTGGCTCATTAGGTTTGAGATTTAATAGATTATGTAAGGTTTGTTGTACCGTTTTTTGTTGCGCTTGCAATTCAAGTAACGTATTACGTGCCGTTAATACCGCTTGTGTCGCTTGTGCGCTACTTAATCCATCAATTACCCCAAAACGTTGTTTATTTTGTACCACAGTATTAATCCGTTTGTAATACTGAATAGATTCTTCGGTTGCTTTTACCGCATCAGTTAAATATGCCAAACTATAATAAGCATTAATCACACTATTAATCAGTGCTAAACGCGCTTTGGCTAAATCTTCCACTGTCGCTTTATGCTCCCATTCTGCTGCCGTTGCCGAATCAGCTAATTTACGCCAAAGATCTAAAGTATAGCTAATACCAATTTGTCCTGTATGTGAAATAACAGAATTTCCACCATTTATAATATCTTTTACTGCTGTAGAATCTGTTTTGCCGCCAAAGGTTGGCACTAAATCGGCACCTAATAAATTTGCTTTATACAGTGCGACATTAACAGCCACTGCACTTTTCGCTAAATCAAGGTTATTTTTTAATGCAAGGTCAATTAATTGATTCAGTTGTGGATCGTTATAAAGTTTCCACCACTCTTCATTCACATTAAATTGAGAGGTCTCTGCAATATATTGCGCAAAATTTTTCTGGCTCGCATTAAATGAATCATCGATATTGACACAACCAGCAAGCACTGCAGTAAGCAATAATGCTGCTGTTATTTTATTAAGTTTATTCATAATTATCCTTAAAAATATATCCTTAGAAAGAAATTAAAGTTGTAAAAATTATAACAATTACGGCAACATTCAACCAGTAATCACATTTGTAATTATCCCCAATATTAGTAATTTTATTCCTGTGATAAGGCAGTAATCGGGTTTAATTTCGCTGCATTTTGCGCAGGAATATAGCCAAACACAATACCGATAAATGTTGAACAAAGCACAGCAATAACAATCGAAAACGTAGAAAATAGCATCGTGAAATCTGTCATAAATTGATTGAATAACACGCCAATAATCCCTGAAAGTACAATGCCAATAATGCCACCAACCAAACAAACTAACACAGCTTCAATCAAAAATTGTTGCAAAATATTGTGTTGTTTAGCACCAATCGCCATTCTCACCCCAATCTCTTTCGTCCGTTCTGTTACTGAAACAAGCATAATATTCATGACGCCAATGCCCCCAACAATTAATGAGATCAGCGCGATTGATGAAATTAAAAGTTTCATGGTATTGGTGGTACTTTCAATCGTTTGTTTTATGGTATCCGTATTAAAAATAAAGAAATCTTTCTTGCCATGACGACTTAGTAATAAGGCAGTTACATTCTTTTCCGCAGCTGAGGTGGTAATTCCTTCTGATACTTTTACCGTAATAGAACTAATTTTTTTCTCACCTGAAATTTTATTCATTGCGGTTGTATAAGGAATCCAAATATTCAGATTTTCACTATTAATCCCCATCACATTGGCTGTATTCACGACGCCAATAATTGTTAACGGTTTTTTATTAATCATAATGATCTGCCCCAATGGATTCATACCTTTAAAAATCCGTTGTTGTGTATTTTGATCAATAATTGCTACCGATTGATTTAAGCGAACATCTTGCGCAGTAAATAAGGTACCAGCCGAAGAATAAATTCCTTTGACATTAAAATATTGTTCACTGACACCCCGTACCTGAGCCGTAAATGCATTATTGCGATAAGTCAAGGTACCACTCACTGAACTATTTGGCGTTACACTTTCGATATAAGGTTGTTTCATCAAAGCTTCGCTATCTGCAACCGTCAAATTCTGCATACTCTCTGCCCGTCGATCACCAAAACCCGTACCGTTAAAAATATCCATCGTATTTGTCCCTAACGAATTAATATTTTGCAGCACCTTTTGTTGCGAACCATTCCCTAATGCAACCACACACACTACCGAAGTGATCCCAATAATAATACCTAACATCGTCAATAAAGAACGTAATTTATGCGAGATAACTGCTTTCACTGACATATGCAACGCTTCGATAAATTGATCACGATAAAAGCTAAATCCTCTATTATTTGTTTTACTTTGGCTAATCGCTTTCTGTTGAAAATGATGCTTTTGCCGATGATCACGAATAATCTCGCCGTCTTTGATTTCGATAATACGACTAGCAAATTGCGCAATATGCTGATCATGCGTAACTAAAATAATGGTATGTCCTTCTTGGTGCAGTTGCTGCAAGATGTCCATCACCATTGCACCACTTTTGGAATCTAGCGCGCCCGTTGGCTCATCTGCCAAAATAATATCACCACCATTCATTAAGGCACGCGCAATACTCACGCGTTGTTGTTGTCCACCTGATAACTGATTAGGGCGATTTTCCATTTTATTGGCTAAGCCTAATTTCGCTAACAGTTGTGCAGCTCGTTGTAAACGCTGCGCTTTGTTCATGCCTGTATAAACTGCTGGTAATGCCACATTCTCTTGCGCATTCAACGTTGGTAATAGGTTATAACGTTGAAAAATAAAACCAAAACGTTGTTGGCGCAATTCTGATAATTTATCCGCAGATAACCGAGCAGTTTCTTGTCCAGTCATTAAATACGAGCCATCTGTTGGCGTATCTAAACACCCAATAATATTCATTAAGGTTGATTTCCCTGAACCTGAAGTCCCAATAATGGCAATAAAATCACCTTGTTGAATCGCTAAATTGATATTTTTTAAGATATGTACACGGTTTTCTCCCTCACCAAAATATTTATTGAGGTCTTTTATTTCAATAATGTTTTGCATAAAGACCTCTTACATTATTCTTGGCGCTCTCATGCGGGCACTCGGCACATCATTTGCAGAAGATTGTGAAACAATAACTTTTTCACCCTCTGTTAAACCTGACAATACTTCCGTATTAATATCATCGTACAAGCCAGTCGTAATCTCTTTTTCAATCACGTTATCACCGTCTAATACTTGCACCACTGATTTACCTGCTTGTTTATGAATAGACAATGTCGGTACAACTAATACATTCTGTTTTTGCGCAATAATAATGGTATTCTGTGTTGTCATACCAATTTGTAATTTATGCTGTGGATTTTTTACCAACACATTTGCATAATAATAAACAGCATTTGTATCGCTCACTGATTCGCTATATTCATTATCTGTTAATGTTGTCATCGCAGGATCAACTGAATCAATTTTTGCGTTATAAACGTCATCTGGCTCAGCTAAGGTTGAAAATTTTACCGTCATACCCACTTTGATTTTTGTAATATCCCCTTCTGAAATTTCTGGCTTGATCAACATGGTATCCAAATTTGCTACTTGAATTATGGTAGGTGCAGTTTGATTGGCATTGACTGTCTGCCCTTCTGAAACAGGAATCGAAATGACGGTACCATCTAATGGCGAAGTAATTTTAGTATAATTTAAATTTGTCGTTGCTGTATTCACTTCTATTTCAGATTGTTTCACTTGTGCTTCTAATTGAGCCACTGTCGCTTTAGCCGTATCACGTGTATTTTGCGCAGTCTCTACGTCATTTAACGAACTTGCTTGCTTTTTATATAATTTTGCTACTCGTTCATAATTAGCTACTGCAATACGATAGGCGGTTTGAGCAGCTGCAAGCTGCGCTTGATAAGAGGCTAATTGTGCCATAGCGGTATCTAACGCATTCTGTTGTGTAACCGAATCTAACTGCGCAATTAATTCTCCTTTTTTCACTGGTTGCCCTAATTTGACATAAATTTTTTCCACTTTGCCTGACACTCTAGCTCCTACTTCAACCCGTTTAGAACTACGTACCGTCCCCGTTGCAACCACACTTTGCTGCAAATCAGCCCTTTTAACGGTTTCAGTAAAATAAGACGTTTTTGCTTGAGAATCGTGAGTAAAATAATAAATAGCGCCTAATGCGATAAAAGTAGTCGCCAAGCCCCAATAAACTTTTTTATTTAATGTCATATATTTAATCCTTTAAACTAACAAGGATATTTTTATACTAAATGAACATTCATTCATTTTATAAAAAGATCACCTTGTAAACAAATATTATTTTGGGAAATGTATAATCAGACTGTTGAGCAAAATGTACTTTTCGGTAGATACCAATTTTGCTAATAATCTGGTGAGTATGAATTGCAAATAGTGTGCAACGTAAAAATTAGTAGAAAATGAGCATTTCTTCCTGTGTTCAATTTGGTGTTATGTCTTAAAAAGTGTAAAATGCGTGGGTTATTTTTGCTAAAACTCAACTTGAGGACACTATGAGTCATACAGAAACGACTGAGATAAAACCAACTAATTTTATTCGCCAAATTATCGACGAAGATCTTGCACAAGGTAAACACCAATCCGTCCATACGCGTTTTCCACCTGAACCAAACGGTTATCTACATATCGGACACGCCAAATCCATTTGCTTAAATTTCGGTATTGCCCAAGATTATCAAGGTAAATGCAATTTACGCTTTGATGATACCAATCCAGTAAAAGAAGATATGAGCTATGTTGAATCCATTAAAAGAGATGTGGAGTGGCTTGGTTTTACTTGGGACGGTCAGCCTCGTTATGCGTCAGATTATTTTGATCAACTCTATGCGTATGCGATTGAATTAATTAAAAAAGGTTTAGCTTACGTTGATGAACTTTCACCAGAAGAAATGCGTGAATATCGCGGGACATTAACCGAGCCAGGCAAAAACAGCCCTTATCGTGATCGTTCAGTTGAGGAAAATTTAGCCTTATTTGAAAAAATGAAAAATGGTGAGTTTGCCGAAGGAAAAGCATCATTACGCGCCAAAATTGATATGGCATCGCCATTTATTGTCATGCGTGATCCTGTGTTATATCGCATTAAATTTGCCCATCATCATCAAACAGGCAATAAATGGTGCATTTATCCAATGTACGATTTTACCCACTGTATTTCTGATGCGATTGAACACATTACGCATTCACTTTGTACCTTAGAGTTCCAAGATAACCGTCGTTTATACGATTGGGTATTGGAAAATATTTCGATTGAACGCCCATTACCACATCAATATGAATTTTCACGTTTAAACCTCGAAAGTACTCTTACTTCAAAACGTAAATTACTACAATTAGTTAATGAAGAGATTGTTGATGGCTGGAATGACCCGCGTATGCCAACCATTTCTGGCTTACGCCGTCGTGGTTATACCCCAGAATCGATTCGTGAATTTTGTCGTCGCATTGGCGTAACCAAACAAGACAATGTGGTGGAATACAGTGCATTAGAAGCTTGTATTCGTGATGATTTAAATACTAATGCACCTCGTGCCATGGCGGTAATTAATCCATTACGCATTGTGATTGAAAATTTCAACGGTGAAGAAATGTTAACCGCACCAAATCACCCAAACCGTGAAGAATTAGGAAGCAGAACATTGCCATTCACCAAAGAAATCTACATCGATCAAGCGGATTTTCGCGAAGAAGCCAATAAGCACTATAAACGTCTTGTTTTAGGGAAAGAAGTGCGTTTACGCAATGCTTATGTGATTAAAGCGGAACGCGTAGAAAAAGATGAGCAAGGTAATATCGCAACGGTTTATTGTAGCTATGATCCCGATACATTAGGCAAAAATCCTGCTGATGGACGTAAAGTAAAAGGTGTAATCCATTGGGTTTCTGCAACACATAACCACCCTGCTGAATTCCGTCTTTATGATCGTTTATTTACTGTACCAAATCCAAGTGCAGCGGAAGATATTCATCAGGTACTAAACCCTGAATCGTTAGTGGTGAAACACGGTTTTGTAGAACAAAGCTTACTCACCGCTGAAGTGGAGAAAGCCTATCAATTTGAACGTGAAGGTTATTTCTGCGCAGATAGTAAAGATAGCCAGCCAGAACATTTGGTATTTAATTTAACAGTATCGTTAAAAGAAAGTGTGATGGTGTAAATCACTCAAGTAAGCAATCGCCAATAAATATCAATAGAAAAATGCCGTTTTAATTTAAAACGGCATTAAATACTTAATTAAGCAGTTGTTAAATCTTTCACTACAGTTTCAGCTGTTACTGCTTTTACGAGATCAATGGCGTGTTTACAACTTTGTTTGGTTGTATATCCCTCACTACTTGTAGCAATAATTTCGTGGTTACCAGCCTTTAATCTCCAACGGAATTCACCTTTAATATCTTTATAAAGTTCAAAATACATAGATTCTCCTTATCTAATAAACATCTCACAAAAATTGCAAGACAATTAATAAATATAACAATCTTGCTATTCAGTAAAGATATCAATTTAATAAATTAGAGATTGATCACATAACAAGGAGCAACGGCAAATCTCATTTCAATATCAGTTCTTTATTTAATCAAATACTTATCCAGCAATTACCCTGATTTTCCTTAATGAAGATAACAAATTGCTACTTATAACCCTGCTCTTTGGGCAATTTGATCAGCAAATTTACCAATGCTAATTGCAAAATAATAGGATTTATTCCAATCCATAATTGTTTTAAAGTTTTGTGAAACTAAAAAAGCCCGTCCTGCTGGTCCATTTGGCAATATTAACCAAACTTTAGTTTGTTGTAATTGCTTGATAGCGCGTTGCGAAAACCGATCTTGTGGGAATACGACACCCATTTGTTGCCAATCACGGATTGTTTTTGCTTTATTGCTGCCTATTCCTGTAATATTTGATGCAATTCCACCTGAGAGTTTTACCTCAATCCCCCATGGTAATTGACGATTCCAACCAACCGTTGATAAATAATTTGCGATTGAAGAAAATACATCATCATAATTCTGCCATATATCCGCACGACCATCATTATTCCCATCTTGCGCATAACGTAAGTAAGAACTTGGCATAAACTGAGTTTGTCCCATTGCGCCTGCCCAAGATCCTTTCATTCTTTCACGCGCAATATTCCCTCGCTCAAGAATACTTAATGCTTTAATAAATTCATTCGCAAACAGAGATTCTCGCCGTCCTTCAAACGCTAAGGTTGCTAGCACAGAAAGAACATCAAAATTACCTTGATAACGCCCAAAACTACTCTCCATTCCCCATAATGCGACCAAATATTGTGGTTGCACACCAAAACGCTTACTGGCTCTCTCTATCGCTGTCCGTTGTTCTGTAAAATAACGAAGCGCGAGGCTAACTTTTGTCGGCGTTAATACACGATTGAGGTAATTCTTCACGCCATTTGGGTTTGGTGCCGTTGGTCTACTACCACGTTTCCGCCCTGCTTGCTGTTGATCCAGTACAATCGAACGCTCAATAAATTGAATATTCTGTTGTGAATAAACCACTGTTGGATCAACACCTTGTGCCACTGCTTGCTGACGGAGGTAATCAACATAATGATCAAAATTAGCTGGCGTTCGTGCTTGAGAATAATGAAACGTCGTATTTTGATTGGGATCATGAGAGGGAGAACTGCTACACCCCACGACAGTGAATATACCTAAACTAAGGATAACCTTTTTCAACATCTTATTTATCACCTAATTTTGCTTAATCTACTGGTAACTGCGCTTGCTTAAATGTGGTTAATAAATTTTCAGGTGGTGGTGGCATTTGTAAATAAAAACCTTGCTGTTTAATCTGTGCCAACACGATCTGATTCTCTACTTGCACTAATTTTTTCTGCCCTAATAAATTAAATAACATCACAAATTGCGGCTGCCCAAAGAGGTGTAATAATGCTTCAGGAACAGCAGAAAAATTATCGCGTTTTTCAATATAAAGGTACATTCCCTCTTTTTTACGACTTTTATAGATTGCACATAACATCTTTTTCAAACCTACTCTGCTAGTTTAAATACGCCCCAATAGTTCGCACTCACATCATTATTTAACCAAAAATGCCCTGTGATAGGGTTGTAATGATAGCCTTTTAATTGTTCACAGACTAACCCAGTTTGATCACAATAATTGAGTAATTCTGCAGGCTTAATAAATTTTTCATAATCGTGAGTCCCTTGTGGCAAAAGTTTCAACACATATTCCGCGCCAATCACCACCAAAGCCCACGCTTTTAACGTACGGTTAATGGTTGACATAAACAACACTCCATCAGGTTTCAGTAATTGTTGACAACTACGAATCACAGATAAAGGATCGGGTACGTGCTCTAACATCTCCATACAGGTGATCACATCAAATTTCTCTGCTTGCTGCTGTTGGTGATTTTTTAAGAAATATTCGATGGTAATTTGTTGGTACTCAATCGTCAATTCCTGTTCCGCTGAATGCTGCCGTGCGACTGCCAACGGGGCAGCACTCATATCAATCCCTGTTACTACAGCACCCATTTTCGCTAAACTTTCTGCAAGAATACCGCCACCACAGCCAACATCTAAAATTGATTTTCCTGCCAAGACTCCAGCGTGTTGCAAAATATAATTCACTCGTAATGGATTCAGTTGGTGAATTGGCTTGAAATCCCCATTTGGATCCCACCAACTCTCCGCCATTTTGGCAAATTTCGCCAATTCTTGCTGATCAACATTCATATGATGATCTATGCTATTATTTGCACTCATTTTATCCTCTACTCTTGTTCCACAACCCATTGATTTTTATTCAATAATTGATCTGCTAAAGTAATGCGTTGTTTAAATTGTAATATTTGCTGTTGAAATTCTGGCGTATTATTAGAATTGCTCAACACTTTTTGCCCAAGAAAAGTCGCACTGCCTAATGGACTCAGCATGCCAACGATTCCTGTATTCCCGACCAAAATTGCTGGATTAGTATTTTTGGGGTGAATTAAAGATTGCCCAAATGTTGTGATTGGCGCTTGAATACCTAATAAATCTAAGATTGTTGGTAGTAGATCGTATTGCGTGGCAAATTGCTGATGACGTTTTGCAGGCAAACTTCCATCTGGCGTAAAAATAACTAATGGAATATGAAATTGCTCTTCTAAACTATCTGATGGCAATGAGTTTAGCGTATGATCCGCAGTAAAAATAAAAATAGTGTCTTGGTACCAAGGCTGTTTAGCAGCAGCTTGCATAAATTGTTGCAATGACCAATCTGAATAATATAACGCATTTAAGAAACCTTGCTCGCCTGACATACTATAAGGGTATAAATGAAAGGCTTCCCCTGCATTAGCAAACGGTTCGTGCGTTGTCCCTGTAAAAAGGAATGCAAAAAATGGTTGCTCTTGAGGCGTTTGATTAATCTTCGTCAATAAAAATTGTAAGCTATCATAATCCCAGCCAAAATGCGGCGGTGCCTGCGGATACTGTTTAATCACTGGCACATCTTCCTTGCCATAATATTCTTGAAAGCCTAATACGCTCGCAACACTGTTAACATTAAATGAACGACGATTAGAGGTCTGCATCATAATGGTACGATAATGCTGCTGATTTAATAGCTTACCAATTTGACTTACTCGATTCAGTTCTAAGCCAAACCCTAGTGTTGGATAGTTATGCAACACTGGCACTGAAGAGAGAATTGCTTGAATACCGATAATACTTCGCTTACCAGCTGCATAATAGTGATCCCAAGTTTGTGCTTGTGGAATTAAGCTATCCATAAAAGGGGTGGCTTTATAGCCTCGTTTAGCCAAACCATCAATATATTTATAACTCCAACTTTCTAATAAAATAAGCACAACATTTTTTTTATTTGGTGCTGAATTGGATTGAAAGTGAAATATTTCTCGATCGAAAGGCATGGCTAATTTCTGTTCTTCTGCATTCAATAACGCTAATGGTTTAAATTGATCTTTTGCGCGAATTTGTTTTAACACTACAAAAGGGGCATTTAAAATAAGATTTGCTTGATGAATTGAAGCGGTATTTTCAAACGCATCGGCATAACTAATCGGTCTTCCTTGAATAATCATTCCTCTTGCCAACCAAACACACACAATAATAAAAAGCAAACTGCCCATAATGCGTTTTACTAACGAGGAAGATCTCATTGAACCTTGCAGCAAGCCAAGCGGTCGAATAATGCTATAGTGAAAACTAATGACCAGTAATAACAAAAATACTAGCCCACAAACCGTATAAATTAAACGTGAACCAATCGCTAACTCCCATAAAAAAGAGAGATCTTCACCGAGCATCATTACCTCACGTCCAAGATGACGATAGACTTCACCAAAATAGGCTAAATCACTTAATGTGATAATGCTAAAAGCGAGAAAAACGACTAACGCCAGATAGGCTAACCCTTTTTGTATTTTTCTTCTAAACAAAAAAGGTAAAGGAACGGCACTCACTAATAAAATCGGCGCAAGAAAAATAGTGGTGATATTCAGATCAAAACGAATCCCATATAAAAAAGCTTGTAATAACTGTTTAATATCCAACTCAGTGAAAAAATAGTCTGGATAAACGAATACAAACAATAACCGAAAAACCGCAAATAATCCTATTGAAAATACAAACAATCTCACAGGTAATTGCAAATGTGGCATGACATCTCCCAATAAAACAGTAATTTATTAATCCATCTAGCATAATTAGCTAGCTCGATCGCAATATGATCAACTAGCCTAATTTACGCAATAATTTATACACTTGCCCCAAGAGCTTTCCAGGTAGAATACGCGTTGTCGCACGCACGATAAATATCCCCAATGCATTGATTGGATTTTGTATTCCTAGTTTGATCTTTAATTTTGCTAATTTCCATTCACTTTTAAAATATTGCACCCCACGACGACGATTATACATTCCTTGCCCTGCGCGCATTTTGATTAAAATATCAGGTAAGTTATGCGCAATATACCCTGCACTTAAAAAACGCAGCCACAAATTATAGTCTTCTAAAAAGAGGTGATGTTGATACCCGCCAACAGCTTGAATAGCTGATTTTTTATACGCTAATGCCATATGGTTAAATGGACAACGTACTGGTGCCATTTTTTTGATCTCGCTATCTTCGATCGGTACACGGCGAATTGATTTTACTGCTGGATTATCAGTATCAAATTCTTCAATTTGTCCACCTACCATGGATACTTCTGAATGTGCTTCAATATACGCCACTTGTTTCGCGAAACGATCTGTAACACAAAGATCATCAGTGTCCATACGAAATACCCATTCATAACTACACGCCGCTAACCCTGCATTTAGCGCCTTACCTAAACCAACATTTTCTGGTAACGGGACAATTTTTAATGGTAAGCGAGTTTGCCATTCATTCACACAATCTTGTAAAGGTTGTGGAATTGGACCATCAAACACTAAAACAATTTCAGTTGCAGGTACCGTCTGTGCCAACAGGCTTTGAAAACACTGCGTTAAATATTCCACTTTTTCTTTATAATACAAAGACATCAATACTGAAAAATGCATTTCTTATTCCTTCAAACTTTATGACTTTCGTGCTAAGACACGTTGATAGCAAGCAATTAATTGTTGAATATGCTGATCAATACTAAATCCTTTCGCTTGCAACGCAGCTGCATAATTTTCTCGATTATTGGCTAAAATCGCTTGTTGAATCGCCTCTGACCATATTACTTCACCTTGATCAATCGGATAAAACTGCACAAGATCTGTTATTGCCACTTCATCAGTTACGCTATCACTTACTAGCGTTGGTAATCCATTGCATTGTGATTCTAAAGTAGATAACGGGAAACCTTCAAAAAAAGAGGGCAATAAAAACATATCAAACAAATTCAATAATTGCGGTACATCTTTGCGATAGCCTAAAAACACAACCTTATCCTTGAGTTGATGTTGTGCTACCCACTGTTGATATTCGGCTTGTGTTTCCCCAACACCAATGAAAAAAAGTTTATAGTTTGTGGTTGTTTTCGCTAATTGCTCAAGCAAATTAAGTAAAAATTGATGATTTTTGACTGGCTCAAAATTGCCTACATGCCCGAGTACAATCGTCTCCTCTGTCAGTTGAAATTGGCTTCGCAACTGCTGGCGAATCTTGGCATCAAAGGCAAAACGTTTGCAATCAATCGCATTATAGATAATTTGATAAGGTTGATTTTTAAATAAAAACGCTCCTGCAACGCGACTACACGCAATCCGATCCGTTACAAATAACTTGGTAAGTTGATAAAACAGGCGATTAATCTGAGCTTTGATCTTATTGCCTGACGGCTGGCTACTATGCGAATGTAAAATGCGTCCATGAATGCCATACCGTTTCGCCCAATAAAAATGGATAAAAGAGAGATAAGGGTTATGGGCATGTACCAAATCAAAATGATATTGTTGGTATAACGCTTTCGTTGCTCGCCACAGTTTCCCAGTCAATAAATTCTTGATCGAAAAAGCAGGCAAGTGATGAAAAACGACACTTGCATTCTGTGCTAAAATCGCTTGTTCAAATTCAACAAAACGTTCTGCCAAATAATAAGTAATGTGTAAAACATACTGATCTTGCGGGAAATGTTGCGCTACACTTGTTAAATAGCTCCCTACTCCACCATGTACGGCAATACCGCATAAATATAAAATATGAATTTTGTTATCTGTTTGCATATTTCACCTCTGCCAACTCAGCTAAATAGAAATAGCCAAGTAAAGCAATAAAACTCACCATTCCCTTAATTAACAAAATAAAATAGAGGGTGAGTAACGCAAAATAAAGTAAGGCTCGTTGTGGGCGTAATTGCATAATCTTAGCGCTCAAATAACTATGCACCATTAAATTCACCACTAACCCAATAATTCCTACGGCAAAAATAATCCGCAAATAGCCGACATCTGTCCCCATATAATAAAGACCATCGATACTATTCCGCGTCAAGTAAAAACCATCACCAACCAACCATGTTGTCATTGTCGTTGGGAGAATTTGATACATCTCTAATAAAAGATCAGTGGATTCCGTTTCCAACCCTGACCCCGAAAAGAGATTAATAAACAATTCTGCGACAAAATAGAAAAGTTTTGAATGCAGTAAATCCACACCAAATAAATTATTTAATACAGCATATAAAAAAATAAGGAGTAGCAATAATGCACTCGGTAACAGTAAAAAGCAGAATAACGCTGTCCGATAATAATCACGAAAATAGCGCTGATAACAAAAAATAATTCCTCCGATTACAATGCCGACTAATACCGTTCTCGCTAATAATAAACCGACTAAACTGATTACTGCTAATATCACTAAATCACGAATAAACAATGTGCCTTTCTGTTGCTGTGCTAAACGAAATGACAATAGAATAATCGTAAACGCATAAATAATACCCGCCCCAAAAAACTGCGTACCAAAACCAATAAAACGGTTCCCTTGTACTAAAGAAGCAACAATTAAACTTCTTCCCTCACTGTACCGAATCAACCACAACAAAATATCTTGCATAAATGGCAACGTATTCACGGCAAGCGTCAGAATAGATTGCACCACTACAGCATTAATCCAAATTGCGGTTAAGCATTGGTAATTCACTTTCGGATAAATATGCAGCGCAAAACGATAGAAAAAATAGGTCGCACAGAGATAAATGATTGGCGTAATCCCATTTTGAATCAGATAAGCAATTTCAAACCCTGCAGGGTTGAACAATTTGGCTGGAAATAACGATAAAGCAAAAGGAATGACAATCAGCCCCAACGGCAAGAATTGCAAAGCGATATGTTGTTGCCGCCAATAATCACGCACTAACAAACAAGCGCCAATTACTCCCAACGTAACTGATGGGTGTAATGGTATGAAGTTATATTTAATATTAAATAACCACGTAAGAAACAGCCAATAAAAGACAATTTTTTTCATACTTATCTGAAAATTAACGCTGCAATAATTTTAACGCCAATAATTTAAACCAACGAACTAACAGCAATTTTTTCACAGGGTAAACCACTTGACTACTGACTTGGCGATAAATCGCACAAAGTTGCCCGAGTTGTAACGACTGGCTATTCGCTCGGTTAATAGCTAATGAATATTGCGTAACTTGCTCATCGGTTAATGATAAGTTTAGATGCGTGAACAAATATTGATGAATCTTACGCAACACGTCATTTTTTTGTGCTAAATTTTTTGCCAACAAACGTGTTTCACTATTAGGCAAAATACGATAACGCAAAATAACCTCTGACAAATTAGCAAATTTGTATCCTTTTGTGAGCAATGTAACCCAAAGCCCATAATCTTCTGCGCGATAATATTGTTGCTGATAAACTAATTCCGCTTTATCAATAGCATCAAGATTAAACATGACTGTCGGGTGGTGAAATGCCGATGCCAAGAAAAGATATGCTTTAATCTGCATATCTTCTGTTGGCAAAGATAATATCTGATTTGCGATACCCTCACCAAAGGTTTCGATTGCCCCGCCAAGCACCGCAATATCTGGGTGTTGTTCGAAAAATGCCACCTGTTTCTCGATCCGATCGGGCAATGCAATATCATCGGAATCCATACGCGCAATATATTGACCTTGCGCTAATTGAATTGCTTTATTTAAGGTTGCAATTAAGCCAAGATTTTGTTCATTTTCAATATAACGAACTCGTAAATCTTCTTGCGCGAAACGTTGTAAAATATCCGCCGATCTATCTGTTGACCCATCATTGATGACTAATATTTCTAAGTGATGATAACTTTGCTGCAGAATAGAATTCACTGCAGCTTCGATATATTGCTCGCCGTTATAGCAAGGAATAATCACAGAAACTAATATATCACTTCTCATTTTGTTGACTCATTCAATAAATGACATTGATTAAAATCTTGTAACCATGTTTGATAAAACGAGGCATTTTTGCCATAAGAGTTATCATAAATATAAACGGTTTTACCTAACAAAATACCCAAAATAAAACAGTGTAAACGTGTTGTATAAATTTGATCAAAACGATTTAGAAAATTAATCCCAAGTTCCATATAAAAATCATGACGATTTTCTATTTTTTCTAATGGCTGTACATAAAGTGGCATAAATATCGGTAAGCGATTCGCTACCCGAAATAAAAACTCTCTGAAAAAGAAATTAGTAAAATTTGGGTTATATTTAATTAATTGTTTAAACTCTGGTTCAAAAGTAGGCCAATCTGAAGTGGTAACATTTTCTAATTCTGCGACTTCGTGGTAATCAGCTGCTGTATTTAATTCTTTATCTGTACGTTTGACAAATAATGTTTTACCCGTTTTTTCTTCAGTAATAAAAGAGTCAAAATTTAAACAAAATGCCATATCTGGTAATAATAAAATTTGGCATTTTGTAAAATATTTATTTAATAAACCATAAGAAACTTGATCTCTCGCACAGATAGTTACATTACCATGTGCATTAAAAATTTCTGCACTTTTTTCTAATGCTTGTTGTGATTGATAATAAACTGTTTGTGGAAATACAATAATTTTATTATTTGGGCATTGCATAATGACATTTTCACGTAATTTCTGGCAGACGTCCCACACATCACCAAAATTCCCACCACCATGAAAAAGAATAATGTCATCTTTTTCAATTTTTTTCAGATCCACATTATAGTAGGGAGCGGCATATTTTAATTTATAAGGAAGGCGTGCTAAATATGCCATTTCTCCTGCCCAAATAGCCTGATCACCAATATTTTTATGATCTGGAATATCTAGCAGGACATAATCATTATCAATTAAAGGATCTAAGCGATCATAAATAATTTCACTTAAACGAGATAATTGTTGTCTATTTGGATTGATCATAAAACGCTCTCTTTTACTTTATGTAAAATTTTACTAATTAACTGCCAATTCAAAATAAAAAATAGAACTATCGCAGCAACCAGTAAAATGAAATTAATACTAAATTGATTAAGATTCACTAAATAACAATAAGCAAAACTTAATCCCAAAGGAAACCAAAATGATTGCCAAGCAAGTTGAATAGGATAAAACGATTTTACATCTCGTTGGCGAATAAAAAACACGAGCATAAAACTTGCTAATGTTCCTAATGCAGCAGCAAACAGTCCTAATGTAGCCATTAAACTCAAACTAATTACAATATTGACTACTGCTCCTAATAAAGTGGTTGTTAAAATATTTACAGTATTTTTCTTTTGTTGGTATGCTGTGCCTAAAAATGCACAAAAAGAAGTAAATACTGTGGCTAATATCAATAACGGCATATATTGCCATGCAGAATAAAATGTTGGAGCAAATAAATAATGGATTAATGGCTCACTAATACTGATAAAAATTAAACCGATTGAAAACATAAATTTTGCTAACTGAGCAAATGTTGTTGTCGTAACTTCACGATAATCTACTTGATTATTTTTTAGAATCACATCTTGCCAAGCTAATAAAAATAATGAAAAAACAATCATTAAAATACTTGGCAAACGAGAAGAAACAGCATAAATCCCATTAGCTGCTGTATCAATTTGTCGGAAAATAATATATTTATTTGCCATTGTCATCAGCCACCAACTCACAGCATTAGGTACTAATGGTAATGAATAAGCGAGCATTGGCTTTAATAAACAACGATCAATTTTTTGCCAAGAAAGATATTGATATAGTTTCCAACGGCATAAAATAATTAATGTTATTACAGCATTAGCTATAATCATACTAACTAATACCGCAAATAATTTATCACTAAACCAGTATAAAGCCGCCACTGACAATAATAACAGTAAGAACGAATATAAAATACCAGATAAAGCAAATTGTTTAGTTAACCCTAAACCTCTTAATGCCTGTTGCAAAATATAAAATAAAGAGGAAATAAGTAATAATACTAAGGTTTCTACTAAATAAGGCTGTGGATAAAAATAATTAATTATTACTGCCACCACAAATAATAATAAACTAGCACAAGCAAAAAGGAATAAAGCACTACTAATCACATTAGCTTCTGAACCAAGCGCTTTTTCATCAGAAATTAACCAACGATAAATCGCATCTGATAGTTGCAGTGTTACTACAGGCGTAGCCAACATTGTAAAGGTTAAAATTAAATCATATTGCCCCATTTCCACTGTTGATAAATAAAGTGAAAATAGAGGCAATAATAAAAAAGAAAGGATCTTTGAACCAAAACTACCGATACTATAAATGAATGTATTTTTCAGCAGCTTATCGCCGATAGCACTACCCATATTATTTTTTCTTTAAGACTAAAATAAATAGTAAAACCAAACAAGGAAAAATCAAACCAAATAAAAATCCAATCACGAGAATTAATGCTTTTTGTGGTTTTATTTTATATGGATAACTTGATTCACTTTTATATTGAAAGACATCTATTTTTAATATTTCTGCATCATTAACCAATGCAGCAAGATCAACAATTTTCTGTTTTGCCTGATAATAATCAGTAGGATAGATAAATTTCTGTTGTTTTAAGTTTGTTAATTGCGCTAATAAATTTTGACTACCCAATAAATATAAATAGGGCGTTGATAAATTAATATCTCCTTTATCTAGTTCAATATTTAATCGCACACTATCATTTTTAGGAGTATTACCCGTAAGTTGTGCAGTTGCTAATGCTGATTGTAAATATTGAATTTGTTCTTGTTTCTTTAATAATAACTGTTCTTCAATTTGTTTTTGTTGATGCTTTAATTCTGTAATTTTTTGCTTTACCTTAATTAAAAAGTCAGTTATTGCTTGTTGATAAGTAATCTGATTAGTAAATTTTATAAAACCATCTAATGTTTCTTGTAATAATTGAATATCATTATTAATAAAACTTAATTTTGCAGAAGAAACATCTGCAATCGCTTTATTTTCAGTCGTAATTACTGTGATATTATTCCCTTTTTTATTTATTTCTGGCGTAAAAACAGTAATACTTTTTATTAATTGAATTAATAAATCTTGCTGTTTATCTTTCTCTGTCTGTTTAGCTAATGTTTTATATAACTCTGATTCTAAAAAGTAATTCTTACGCACGTCAAAAATAGATGTATTTGTTACGAATTGATTAAATAATTCTGCTGTTACTCCATTAGAATTAAATTTTTCTCCACTAATCAACGCATAACGTTGCTTTAAATCAAGTAATTTCTCTACAGAATTTACTTGTGCAGGAATTACTTCAGCTGTAGTTGTCCATTCAGGCTTAACGGAATTAGCATAAAAATAAGATGCGACAGTAAAAAATAACGTTGACAATACAATCCACCATTTTTTACGCCAAATATATTGAAAAAATAGAATAAGATTAAACTCTTTTTGATATTTCAGGTAAGTTTTTTCATATGCCATATTAATAAGTATCCTATGAACTCATATTTGTATAAAAATGATAGGTATTTTAAAGGTGGGTATTATATTCTACAGATTTCACTAGCTAAATTGAGATAAGGGCTATTACTAGCCCTTGCAATTTATTTAATTAGTAGAAATTACTATCCGTCTATTTGGTGCCAAACATGGTATTAATTCTGATAACGGTTTGCCATCTAAGTTATCACATGATTTAGCAGCCATTGTTTTACCTGCGCCTTCCGTAGTAATTTGGTCTGCAGGCACACCTAGCTCAACCATATATTTCTTCACAGATTCCGCTCGTGCTTTAGATAATTTCTGATTATAAGCATCTGAACCTAACTGATCAGTATATCCTGTAATATGAACTTTTTGATCTTTAGGTAATTTCTGTACCACTGCTTGAACAATTTTTTTACTATTATTTTTTAATTTTGCCGAATCAAATTCAAATAGCGCATCGATTGATAATTCATATTCTTGATGATTTTTACAACTCTCTGGTAACCAATAAAGAGATTGCGATTCCATATTTTTATCAAAAAGAACTTTAAACTGACAAATTTTATGTTCACCATGTTGACGATAATTAAAGACATAATCCCATTCACGAACATTAAATAAACCTTCATTAAAATGTGGCGCGCCAATTAAGTCATAAATTTGAGCTTTACTCATGTTTTTATCAACTTTACGAACATTCGTCCAGTTAGGCCAAGAACCTCGATTACTTTTCTCAATTACTGGCCAGATCGGTTTATCCGTCGTCCCATCTTCACGTATATCGCTTAAATTACCACAAGCCGATAACACGACTGATAATATTACTGGGAGTAATAAACGTTTTAATTTCATTTTATCCTCTTCACTTTCTAACTTATGAATTTAACTTAATAAGTATAATGAATTTCTTATCGCATTTCATTAACTAACTATTCTTTACAATCTCAACAATTTCTTCAGCACAACTTCTAGCGAGTGTCTCATCTTCACATTCCACCATCACTCGAATAAGAGGTTCTGTTCCCGACTTACGTAATAAAACCCGCCCCTTGCCATGTAATCTTTTCTCAACATCAGCAGCAACTTGTTTTACTGCTTCGCTCTCTAACGGATTTACCCCACCATCAAAGCGAACATTAATCAATACTTGAGGGAACAACTGTACTGCACTAGCCAACTCATTTAAAGACAAACCATGTGCTATCATTGCAGCCAACACCTGTAATGAAGCAATAATGCCATCACCCGTGGTATTTTTATCTCCAATAATAATATGTCCTGAGTTTTCACCCCCTAATTTCCAGCCTCGCTCTTGCATTTGTTCCAATACATAACGATCCCCCACTTTCGCCCGCACAAATGGAATACCCAACATTTTTAAAGCAAGCTCCAAGCTCATATTACTCATTAATGTGCCAACAACACCGCCTGATAATTTACCAGAACGTAACGCTTCACGAGCAATAATAAAGAGAATTTGATCACCATCGACTTTATTCCCTAAATGATCCACCATCATAATCCGATCGCCATCACCATCATATGCTAACCCTACATCTGCTTTACTCTGCACAACAACTTCCTGTAAAGCTCGCACATCAGTCGCCCCACAACGCTCGTTAATGTTCATGCCATCTGGTTTCGTACCAATCTCAATTACCGTTGCACCTAATTCCCGCATCACATTTGGGGCAATGTGATAAGTGGCACCATTTGCACAGTCCACGACAATTTTTAATCCCTCTAGACTCAAATGAACAGGGAAAGTACTTTTACAAAATTCTATATAACGTCCCGCTGCATCATTAATACGGCTAGCTTTCCCTAAATCCGCAGACTCAACACAAGTCATCGGCTGTTCAAGCATTTCCTCAATCGCTAATTCAACCTCATCAGGCAATTTCGTTCCATCTGCAGAGAAAAATTTAATGCCATTATCATAGTAAGGGTTGTGTGAGGCGGAAATCACAATTCCTGCTTCAGCACGAAATGTTCGTGTTAAATAGGCAATCGCTGGCGTTGGCATTGGACCAACAAATGCCGCAGATAATCCTGCCGCTGCTAATCCAGCTTCTAATGCCGATTCCAACATATACCCTGAAATGCGCGTATCTTTACCAATTAATACTTTTCGCGATCCTTGTGTAGCTAATACTTTTCCTGCTGCCCAACCGAGTTTCAGCGCAAATTCTGGTGTAATTGGATAACTACCTACACGACCACGCACACCATCAGTACCAAAATATTTACGTTCTGCCATAATCATTCCTTTTGTTATTGTCTATCAAACAAAATTTTGCTTGCTATTCTACTACAAATTTAATTTATCGTTGCTTGCCAAATTTTTATCGCATCTATCGTTGCCGCGACATCATGCACTCGCACAATCCTCGCACCTTTCATCACCGCAATTAATGCGCCAGCAACACTCCCCACCATACGTTGATCTACGGGTTTATTTAACACATTACCAATCATTGATTTACGCGATAAGCCAATCAATACAGGATACCCTGTGGCGACAAAACGTTCTACTTGCTGCAGTAATTGGTAGTTGTGCGCCACTGTTTTACCAAACCCAAATCCCATATCAATAATCACATTTTCTCGTCTAAGCCCCGCACTCTCGCACTCTGCTGTACGTTGTAACAACCAGATCAAGACATCAGAGACAACATCTTGATAAACAGGATTTTGCTGCATAGTACGCGGCTGCCCTTGCATATGCATTAAACAAACAGGAAGATCTAACTCTACTGCCGCCGCTAACGCGCCCTCTTCTTGCAATGCGCGAATATCATTGATTAAATCCATACCGACTTTTGCCGCTTCCCGCATCACAGTAGCCTTTGAAGTATCTACTGAAATCCAACAATCAAAACGTTGACGAATAGCCTCCACAACAGGGATCACTCGCGCTAATTCTTGTTCAAGTGATACTTCATCTGCCATTGGGCGAGTAGATTCCCCACCAATATCAATAATACTCGCACCCTGTTCAAGCATCTTTTCGGCTTGATAGAGCGCACTATCTAACGCCAAGAATTTACCACTATCTGAAAAAGAGTCTGGGGTAACATTTAGAATTCCCATGACTTGCGGTTGAGAGAGATCTAATTCTCGTTGATTTTTACTATATATTTTCATCTATGATTTACTTTCTATCGTTTTCGTTACTACTGTTTGTTACCACTCTACTTGGCACAGGTGTCCCTTTTAACCATTTACGCACCCAGAAGCGATTTGGCTGTAATTCAGTAAGAATATCAGCACTGAGTGGCAATGGCTCACTATAAATTAATGAAGCTAATGTTTCCGCCAATAATGGCGCAGAAGTTAACCCTCTAGAACCTAATGCGCCTAAAATATAAAGGTTAGAATGATACGCCGCTGATGCGATAGGTTTACAACGGCGCCGTAAATTAAACAAATTGTGATAATCAACCGTTTGTTGTGCAAAATCACCTACATTGCCACAAATCGGCAAGCGATCACGAACACTACAACGTACACCGACTCGCGCCATATTTGTACTAGTATCAATCTCTGTCAGCCACTCAGCGGGCGCTAGATTTTGTTGGATTTTCTGTTGATTCTCTTGTTGTTCTTGTTGGCTAAAATGCCGTTGATCATCATTACGGATATGGCTTGCGCCAATGCAATGGAATTGTTTTGCCTGATCGACTGGTGTTAAATAGCCGTCATAACACAAAATTGCTTTTAACTGCTGTAATGTATTTGTGGTCGCAATGTGGCTCACTTGTCCACGTACAGAATAGGTCGGAAGCTCCTGTGTTTGACTAAATTGTGTCAATTTATGCCCATTCGCAATTACCACTGTCGAATGTAAATATTGCTGTAAATCTGTAGTAGTTAAACACCACTGATTATTCTGATATGTCATTGACTGAATCGCTGTTTTCCTAACAATTTTCATCCCTTGTTGCTGTAAAAAAGCAGCAAAATTTTGTACAAACTGACGAGGATTTAACCACGCGCCCCCCAAAATAACCGCGCCATCACAAGGTATTGCCAACCCAGCTCGTTTAGTTAATTGTTCTGCTGTTTGTAACTGGAATAGCGTATCAGAAAACCCTCTAGCAGCAATTTTTTTCAGTTTCTGCTGCACTGATGCTTGATAGCCACATAACAACACATCGCACCACTGATGTTCAAACGCAATTTGTTTTGCCATCTGTGATAAAAATTGCTGCCCATAAGCAAAAGCATGGGCATAAAAACGGCAATGACGCTCATCATCATCGCTTAATTGCGGATAAAATGCCCCTTGTTTATTCCCTGACGCATTTAAAGCTAATTCATCATCTTCACAATAGATCGTTACCTTACTTCCTCGTAACCATAACGCATATGCCAAACAAACACTTGCCACTCCCCCACCAATGATCGCGACCTCTTGCGGATTTGCTGCCGATTTCGCTAAATACCACGGGGTCAATAATGGCGTATGTACATCAGAAACTTTTCGCCCGATCAAGCATTCCCTTTTCCGCCCGAATCCTTCTCTTTTCTCTACCTGAAAGCCTGCCGCTAATAAACCTTTACGCACGATACTTGCTGCGGTGAACGTGGCAAAAGTGCCATTTACAGCTGTTAAACGAAACATTTGTTGAAACAGCGCATCTGTCCACATTTCGGGATTTTTACGCGGCGCAAAACCATCTAAAAACCACGCATCAATACGATTATTGTAGTAATCACCCAGTTGTGGCAAGTTGTCTGCGATGTCTCCAAACCAAAGATCTAACGTTACTGCTGCCGAAAAGTGATAACGATAACACCCTGCTATCGGTTGCTGCCAATGTAATAATAATTGTTGCACAGCAGATTGAAATTGTGGATAAACCGCATAAGCCTGTGCAAAATTTTCCGCTGTTAATGGATATTTTTCAAAACTGATAAAAAAAAGACGCTGTAATTTTGCTTGTGGAAACATCTGCCGAAATTGGCTAAATAACGCTTGTACTGCAAAAAAATTTAAACCTGTACCAAAACCTGTTTCAGCAATCACAAAACAGGCATCATCGTGTGTTTGCCAACGCTCCCAAAGATTGTTACCCTGTTGAAAAACATAACGACTTTCAGCTAATCCATCTTCTGGTGAAAAATAAATATCCTCAAATTGAGTTGATGTTGGGATACTTGCTTGAAAAGAAACTTCTGCAAAGGATACTTTTTGCATAGACATAGAACGTATAGATAACTTTATCAAAGGTGGGTAATAATATTATAATCAGCGCCGAATTTCATCTAAATATATTAAAGAGTTAAAAAATGTCTGCTGCATGATATGGCAACAGTTATGTATTATTTAGATTACTCAATAGACAATTTTGTTTTATTTAGCCCATAAAAACAGCATAAATGGTCTTATCTGTTCATGGTTAAATTAAAAAGTGCTTGTATTCTGTAAAATTCCGAGTATAAAGGGCGACAATTTCAAATTTATTTTAATTCCACTCAAGCTACATAAGGACTACGAATGAAAAGAGCTGTCATTACTGGTTTTGGCGTTATTTCTAGTATTGGAAATAATAAAGAAGAAGTATTAGCTTCATTATTAGAGGGAAAATCAGGTATTACGACCATGCCTGAATTTGTGGAAATGGGAATGCGTTCTCATGTTGCTGGTTCAATCAAATTGACCCCAAGTGAACATATTGATCGTAAAATTATGCGATTTATGGGCGATGCAGCGGCATATGCTTATCTCTCTATGCAAGAAGCGATTGCTGATGCAGGTCTAAGTGAAGAAATGGTTTCTAACGAAAGAACTGGTTTAGTGGTCGGAGCTGGAACTGGCTCTGCTCATAGCCAAATTGTTGCAGCAGATGCAATGCGTACTCCTCGTGGCGTAAAAGCGATTGGTCCTTATGCTGTAACTCGTACTATGGCATCAAGCGTATCCGCTTGTTTAGCCACCCCATTTAAAATCAAAGGCGTAAATTATAGCATCAGTTCTGCTTGTGCAACCTCAGCACACTGTATTGGTCATGCCGTTGAGTTAATTCAACTAGGTAAACAAGATATTATTTTCGCTGGTGGTGCGGAAGAGTTATCTTGGGAATGTGCTTGTGAGTTTGATGCGATGGGCGCAGTTTCGACTAAATATAATGACACACCAGAAAAAGCCTCTCGTGCGTATGATGCAAACCGTGATGGTTTTGTCATTGCTGGTGGTGGCGGCATTGTGGTCGTCGAAGAACTCGAACATGCGTTAGCCCGTGGGGCAAAAATTTATGCAGAAATCGTTGGTTATGGTGCAACTTCTGATGGTTATGATATGGTTGCGCCGAGTGGTGAGGGTGCAATTCGTTGTATGAAGCAAGCGTTAGCCACAGTAGATACCCCGATTGATTATCTCAATGTTCATGGTACCTCAACGCCAGTAGGCGATGTAAAAGAATTGGAAGCCATTAAAGAAGTATTTGCTGCAAATATGCCTGCAATTTCATCAACGAAATCAATGACAGGGCATTCATTAGGTGCTGCAGGCGTTCACGAAGCTATTTATACCCTACTGATGTTGGAAAATGACTTCATTGCACCAAGTATTAATATCGAAACATTAGATGAACGTGCTGAAAATTGTAATATCGTAACGGAAACTCGCCATAATGCGAAATTACAAACGGTGATGTCAAATAGCTTTGGCTTCGGTGGCACTAACGCCACGTTAGTTTTTAAACGCTTCGAACAATAATTTCTTGTTTTATCATGTCTCAAATCTCCTCCAAAATGAGGGGATTTTTTTTAAAGAAAAATAAAAAACCTCTCTATTTGCTATTTAACCCTTTTCCCTAATTGAGTTAAAATTCTGCTCAATATTTTCTTATTAAGGTAACGTTATGGCAGATTTATTAACTTTTGAACAAGCTCGTCAACAACTCCTAGAACAACTCCCCGCTTCACTTAACCGACCAACTGAAAAGCTTCCACTAACTGATGCAGATTGCCGTATTTGTGCAACAGATATTATTTCGCCAATCAATGTTCCCGCATTTGATAATTCCGCGATGGACGGCTATGCTGTCCGCCTTGCAGATTTAGCTTCAGGTAAGCCATTAACGGTTGTAGGTAAAGCCTTTGCTGGACAACCTTTTCAAGGTGAATGGCAAGCCAATAGCGTTATCAGAATTATGACAGGGGCAATGATACCAACTGGCACTGATGCCGTTGTGATGCAAGAAAATGTTCACGTCCACGCTGACGGCACCGTATCTTTCTCACAAATGCCAAAACTGGGCGAAAATATCCGTCGTGTTGGTGATGATGTTAAGGTTGGTGATGTCGTGCTAAACAAAGGAGCAAAATTAACTTCTGTCGCTCTGCCACTTTTAGCTTCATTAGGCATTGAATATGTTGAGGTTTTCCCACGCTTAAAAGTAGCGATTATTTCTACTGGAGATGAACTGGTGCCAGTAGGACAACCACTACAAGCAGGACAAATTTATGATACCAACCGATTTGCCGTAAAATTAATGCTACAACGTTTAAATTGTGAAGTGCTAGATTACGGTATTCTGCCTGACAACGAAACAGAATTTGAACACACCTTTAAAAAAGCAGAACAACAAGCCGATTTAATTATTACTAGCGGTGGCGTTTCGGTGGGAGAGGCGGATTTTACTAAAACTGTCCTTGAACGATTAGGCAAAATTAATTTCTGGAAGCTCGCCATCAAACCTGGCAAACCATTTGCTTTTGGTAAATTAGAAAATGCTTGGTTCTGTGGCTTACCTGGAAATCCCGTCTCAGCTTTTGTTACTTTCTATCAACTTGTTCAACCTGCTATTGCAAAATTGAGTGGCTTTAGCCAATACAAAGCACCTCAACAATTTAAAGCTATCACCACCACAAACCTTAAAAAAAGTGCTGGACGATTAGATTTTCAACGCGGTCATTATTATGTCAATGAGCAAGGACAAATTGAAGTCTCTCCTGTACGTTTCCAAGGCTCGCATATGTTCAGTTCTTTTGTGCAAAGTAACTGTTTTATTGTGTTAGAAAAAGATCGCGGCAATGTAACGGCAGGCGAAACAGTAACCATTGAACCATTTAATTTCTTACTTGATTAATTATGCAAATTGAACTAACTGATCACGAAACCTTACGCTACAACCGTCAAATTATTATGAAAGCGATTGATTTTGATGGTCAAGAACGCCTAAAAGGGAGCAAAATTTTAATTATTGGGCTAGGTGGGTTAGGTTGTGCTGCCGCGCAATATCTTGCTGTAGCAGGTATTGGTGAATTAATGCTAGTTGATTTTGATACGGTTGCACTTTCTAATTTGCAACGCCAAGTACTACATAATGATGCCAGCATCGGAATGCCTAAAGTAGAATCTGCCAAGCAAACCTTATCTGTTCTCAATCCATTGATTCAAATTAACACGATAAATGCACAATTAAATGATCAACAATTAGCAGATCTCATCGCACATTACGATCTCGTCGTAGATTGCACAGATAATGTCGACACTCGCAACCAACTCGATCAACTCTGTGAACAACAGAAAAAACCTCTCGTATCTGGTGCTGCAATTCGTATGGAGGGACAAGTAAGTGTCTTTACTTATCAACCTAATACACCGACCTATCGTGATCTAAGTCGTCTATTTGGAGAAAATGTATTAAGTTGTGTCGAAGCTGGCGTACTATCGCCTATTGTAGGCATCGTTGGCTCAATTCAAGCCTTAGAAGCGATTAAAGTATTATTAAATATTGGCACGTCGCTTTGCGGACGTTTATTAATGATTGATGGTTTAACGATGCAAATTCGCTCAATTAATTTACCACACAGTTAATCTCTAATTACCAGACTTATTAAACTTAAAAATCCCTTTTCAATCATTGAAAAGGGATTTTTGTATCAACCTTAAAATTAGAAACGATAATTTAATCCTAAACCATATAAGGTTGCCGTTGATTTAGACGTAAAGTTTCCTGTCAAACCATTTTGCGACTCTTCAAATGAAACTTTTTTCCCTTTGATATAGGCAAAGCCTGCATCTACAGAAAGATTTGGCGTAAAGCGATAAGTTGCCCCTAAAGCATACCAAGTACGATCGGTATCTGGAATAGAGATTGAAGCGTGTTTATTTACCGCGCTCTCATCATGTGCAACCCCTGCGCGTAAAGTTAATTTATCATCGACATCATAGATAAAACCGAGCGCAATGCGGGTAGTATCACTAAATTTTTCCTCTTTTTGGAATAACTCTTGTCCATTACGATGTGCATATAATTCTTTAAAACGACTCCATTCTGTACGTTTTACACTATAAGTAACGGCAAATTGTGGTAATACACGGTGATACCCCGCAATTTCCCAATAAGCAGGTAAAGGTAAAGTTAATGAACCATTTCCATTACCACCTTTAATATTTAATACACTCCATAAGGTAGCTGGAACCTCTGTTGTATATTTTCCATCAAAATCAATGTCTACATGAGAGTGGTAAGCAATACCGATACGGTTATTTTCATTAAACTCGTAGGTTGCACCAACATTCCAACCAAAACCCCAAGCATTCCCCTCTAACTTATGCAATAGAGTTGATTTATCTAATGATGCAACACCACCTGCCAATGCAGTATATTGTGTAGCAGCTGTAGTATTTGAAGCTGCAGTATTTGCTGCAGCTAATGCGGTAAGTTTTTGAGCCGCTGCAGCTCCCGCTAAACCTAATCGACGTTCAACAACCGCATCTGCATATACCACATTTACCCCTGCACCAATACTAAAATTATTGGTTACTCGATAAGCACCGCTTAAATTAAAGTTAAATGTTTTTAAATCAGTTTTACCCGCAAATGGACCTGCACTGTAATCATCATTAAATTCAGTTGCTAAACCATAGTTAACGTTTACACCACCACCCACAGCAAAACGATCATTGATTGGATAAACTGTATAAAGATAAGGAATCAATGCTTTTGGTGCGATATCTTTATGATCAGCATTTTTTCCTAAAAAAGTACCTTGTAAATCAATATTTGGACGTATATAGATGCTACCAAAAGAGACTTCAGGTTGTTTAAATTGCACCATTAACGCAGGGTTTGACGCAATTACTGAAGCATCTTCCGCAATCGCTGCATCTCCCGCATAAGCCCGCCCTAAACCAGAAGTTGAGGTTTCATGTAATTGAAATGCAGAAGCAAATACTCCAGATGAAGCTGTTGCAACTAATGTCGCAAGTAAAGTTTTAGAAAATAAACGCATTAATTATTCCTTGTGGTTATTAATAATATTTATGAAAGCCCGCATATTAGGCAAATTTATTATGTAACTCAACTCTATTTCGCACCATTTATCCAGTGATTAGACCAGTAACGAGGATTTAGCTTTGATATAAATCAAAATAATTTCACTCCTTGAGGTTTTCTTTCTTCCTCATGTTAAAATAAATTTGTTTTTTTATATCTTTTTTTGAAATGGAGTTATTTTATGAGCCAAATGAAATGTAAAGCTGAAGAGGCAAAAGTATGTTGCTGTGTTGATGTTGGCACAGTTATTGATAATGAAGATTGTAGTGTGAACTTTAGCCAAGTTTATGCTAGCGAAGAATTAGCGAAAGAAGCCCTTGCTTATTTAACTGAAAAAGCACGTGCTGCGGAAAGTGATCCTTGTGAAATCAACAGCGAAATTATCGCTGTCGAGGGAGGTTATCAATTAGAGGCAAGTTTTACTTTCTGTTGCCAAGCAGAAACAATGATTTTCCAACTTTCCACCCGTTAATAATCTTAAAATTTGGTTTCACCCTAAAGGGTGATTCCATTTAATTAGATTTGAGTTTCGACCTAAAGGTCGAAACACCAAATATTACTTCGTTACCACACACTCTTGTAATAACACTTTATCTTCTGTGGCAGTTTTACCCAATTTTAACCAAGAATGAATTTGACTCTGCTGCCATGCTTTATCTTGCAATGTTGTCAAACTTAACAGATAAGCAGAATTAGTAAATACAGGGCTATTCGGTTGACTTAATTCTTTATTTAGCCTTAATACCTGTATTTTGCCTTGCCAATTTACCTTTGCTTGTTCATCTTGATAAGTAATCGCTAAACTTTTTCCATTATCACAACGATAAATCACTTGCGTTAATTTGTCTGCTTGTTGCTTTTGCGCCGTTAGATCTGAGATCGATAATTTTACTGCATAAATTCTCTTCGCTTTCGGTTGCTTACGCGCATCATTACGAGTTTGATGAACTTTCAGAATATATTTACCAGAATAAGGTAATACTTGTTGGCTAGCATTTAAATCAACTTGTTTAGTCTTCTTTGCATAGGCTAATGAAAATTGCACTTGCGGATCTCTTTGCACTACTTCTAATGTCGCTAACTGCCCTTTCTTCGCATAAAACACATAATAATCTACATCATAGCCCTGAATCGTACCATTTAATTCTGCTGAACTTTCACCCTTAGGAAACTGCACTGCAAAATTATTGGTAGCAGCTATCGCTTGGAATGTTCCAATTTGTAAGCAAACTGCCAACAAGAGTTGTAAAAATGTTTTTAAATTCATAATTAAGTCCTCACTTAGCAAAAAAGGATAGCGATTTACTCACTATCCTTTCTCACGAACTAAAATGAAATAATTTAGTTTATTAAAGTGCTGATTTTGCTTTTTCAACTAAAGCAGCAAATGCAACTTTGTCAAATACTGCAATATCGGCAAGAATCTTACGATCGATTTCAACAGATGCTTTTTTCAAACCATTGATGAAACGGCTGTAAGATAAACCATTTTGACGTGCTGCCGCATTGATACGTGCAATCCATAATTGACGGAATTGACGTTTACGTTGACGGCGGTCGCGATAAGCATATTGACCAGCTTTAATAACTGCTTGGAAAGCAACACGATATACACGAGAACGTGCACCATAATAACCTTTAGCTGCCTTAAGAACTTTCTTATGACGAGCTCTTGCGATTACACCACGTTTTACACGGGCCATAGGAATCTCCTTTGTCTATTTGTACTTAAAAAATAACGAAACGTTCGCTAACCCGTGGGTTATGCGTATGGTAAACAAGCTACGACTAAAACTTGGTCTGCTTTCGCCACCATTGATTTATGACGTAAATGACGTTTACGTTTAGTTGATTTCTTAGTCAAAATATGACGAAGATGAGATTGTTTACGTTTGAAACCGCCAGTTCCAGTTTTTTTGAAACGTTTAGCAGCACCACGTACTGTTTTAATTTTCGGCATGAGTTTAACTCCGCATTGTTTTTACTATTAATCACCAATAATTAGGCGAATAAAAAGTAACGATTAATTCATCGTTACATTTATTACTTGAATTGCACTAATTATTTCTTTTTCGGGGCAAGTACCATCACCATTTGGCGACCTTCGATCTTAGATGGTTCAGATTCAACAACAGCTAATTCTGCTAAATCTGCTTTAATCCGCTCTAACATCTCCATACCAATTTGCTGGTGAGCTAATTCACGACCACGGAAACGCAGTGTGATTTTGGTTTTATCCCCGTCTTCTAAAAAGCGAATCAGGCTGCGTAGTTTTACCTGATAGTCGCCTTCGTCAGTTCCAGGACGGAACTTAATCTCTTTTACTTGAACAACTTTTTGTTTTTTCTTCTGCTCTTTTGCAGTTTTGCTCTTTTCATAGAGGAACTTACCGTAATTCATAATGCGGCACACTGGTGGCTCTGCATTAGGGCTTATTTCAACTAGATCGAGTTCGGCTTGTTCCGCCATATCCAATGCTTGTTGGATAGATACGATTCCCGCTTGTTCACCATCTTGGTCAATTAAGCGGACTTCTTTCACACGAATTTCTTCATTAATACGATTCGGGCGATTAGTTGCTGGGGCTTTTTTTACGGTTTTAATAGTCTTATTCCTCTAATAATTTCACTTACAACTGTACTGCTTTTCATTAAGCAGAAAATCAACTGTTGTTCACCAATCCTTTTCTTTGGCAAAAAACGTGCAAATTCTATAAGATTTCTGATAGCGATGCAATAAGAACTCTTGTTTTGTCTGCATTTTTTCCTACTTCACCTCAAATCTAATCCTGTCAGCTTGTATCACTCAATACTATTTATCTTTCCGCTAACTGAGCCAAACCAAAATGGCGATAGGTATGTGAAGTGGCGATCCTGCCTCTTGGTGTGCGTTGTAAAAAACCTTGTTGAATTAAATAAGGTTCTAAAACATCTTCAATCGTTTCTTTTTCTTCGCCAATCGCTGCTGCCAAATTATCTAAGCCAACAGGTCCACCATCAAATCGTTCGATGATTGCCATAAGTAGTTTACGATCCATAAAATCAAACCCTTCTGAGTCAATATCAAGCATATTTAAGGCAAGCTTAGCAACTTCTGCCGAAATAAATCCGCCATTTTTGACATCGGCATAATCACGCACACGCCGCAATAAACGATTAACAATGCGTGGTGTACCACGAGAACGGCGTGCAATTTCGTGGGCTGCTTCATCAGCAATTTGTAAATTCAGGCAATTTGCACTCCGCATCACAATGGAAGTGAGATCGGGTATCGAGTAAAACTCTAAACGCTGTACGATTCCAAAACGATCTCTTAACGGTGATGTTAAAGAACCCGCTCTTGTGGTTGCACCAACAAGCGTAAACGGCGGGAGATCTAATTTAATTGAGCGAGCAGCTGGGCCTTCACCAATCATAATATCCAGTTGGTAATCTTCCATTGCTGGATATAACACTTCTTCAATCGCTGGCGATAAACGGTGGATTTCATCAATAAATAATACATCGTGCGGTTCGAGATTGGTTAGCATCGCAGCGAGATCCCCTGCTTTTTCTAACACAGGCCCTGAAGTCGTGCGAATATTCACGCCCATTTCATTTGCCACAATGTTAGCTAAAGTGGTTTTACCTAATCCTGGTGGCCCAAAGATCAAGAGATGATCTAACGCATCATTACGCATTTTGGCAGCCTTGATAAAAATATCCATCTGTTCACAAACGTGTGGCTGACCAACATAGTCTTGTAACAATTTAGGACGAATCGCACGATCAATATACTCTTCTTCGGCTTTGGCGGTTGGGCTGATAATACGATCTACTTCAATCATCTTTTATACCATTTATCACAACGCATTTTTTAATGCTTCACGGATTAACTGTTCACTATTTAATTCAGGTTGGGCAACTCGCTTGACCATTTTCTCAGCATCTGCTGGCTTATAACCTAATGCAATTAATGCAGAAATAGCATCTTCTGCTGGCGAAGTCGTCGTAGCAAAAGTTGGCTCTGGAGAATGACTTCCTACTTTTTGTTCAACAAAGAAATCTTCATTACGGTATTGTTTAAATTTTCCTTTCAGTTCAACCAATAAACGTTCTGCAGTTTTCTTTCCTACCCCTGGAATTTTAACTAATTTAGAAAGTTCTTCATGCTCAATCGCATAAGAAAATTCAGTTACTGACATTGCCGAAAGGATAGCAAGCGCTAATTTAGGTCCAACGCCATTAGTTTTAATCAATTCACGGAATAGTGTACGATCTTGTTTTTGATAAAAACCGAATAGTAGATGAGCATCTTCTCTGACAACTAAATGTGTATAAAGCGAGACTTCTTGATTCACTTCAGGTAAATGATAAAAACTTGTCATCGGTAATAACAACTCATATCCCACCCCATTGACATCTAACAAAATTTCAGGCGGTGCTTTTTCTAATAATATCCCGCGTAAATGCCCAATCATACTTCACCTCTCAAAAAAATTGTCGCATAGCATACAAGAAAACTGTATAAATATCCAGTTAACTTAATTTTAAACTGTATTTAGGTTTTCAATATAAAAGTTACATTACAATTTAATTATCATTTTGCACAAAGAAACAGCTTTATTACTCAATTCTTAAGCACAAATTTTTATAAAACTACCATAAATCCCTTGTGCCTTGCCCGAATGGCGGAAAGATTTTTAGGAAAAAAACGTCTAATTTTTCTGAGTTATGCGAAGAAAAATATCAGTTTTTTTCCGCCCGAAAAATCTTAACGGAATGAGGAAATAGCAAGGCACTAGGGAGTGCTTTTTTTGCCCCCTTTTCTTTGCACGAGCAATAACAAAAAGCATTGCTTTTTGAGCGCTGCTTGCAGCGACCCGTAGGGTGAGTAAGTGAGCTGAGCGAACTTGCGAATAATAGTGGGTCGTCCTTTAGGGTGAAACCTAAACGAATAATTAAAATAATTAACAAATTCTCATTGAAAACGTTTTACAGACATTTCACGAATACCGATAATACAGAACTAATAAAAAAGAAAATGGACATACAAATGAAAAATATTAATGGTATTGGGGAAATCATTCTTTTCTTTGTTTCAATCTTAGCTGCACTCGGTTGGTTCTTTTCTAAATATGCGTTAGTCGGCTTTCCACCAGTAGGTTTTATCGGTTTACGCTTTTTCTCCGCCGCATTAATTTTCTTCCCTTTTGCTTATCCACAATTAAAACGTCTAACGCGTTCCGAAACGATCCGTGCATTAGCAACTGGACTCTTTTTTGCTATTTTTATGGCAACGTGGATTATGGCAATTACCTTTAATAATAATCTTGGATCAGGGGCATTTTTAGTCAGTATATCAATGTTACTTGCCCCACTCATCTCTTGGTTAGTTTTTCGCAATAAACCATTGCGTACATTTTGGATTGCCCTCCCTACGGCATTATGTGGTGTCTACCTGCTTGCAAATGCAAAAGGCGATTTGCATTTCTCCATTGATAGCTCACTATACTTACTTGCTTCACTGTTTTCTGCGATCTATTTTGTGTTGCATAATCAATATTCTAAATCCATTCCACCTTTACCACTAACTACATTACAGCTATCCGTGGTCGGTGTGATTTGTTTAACCTATTCACTAATTATGGAACCATGGCAAGCCGATATTCCAATTTCAGCCATAGGTTGGTTAGCGACAAGCATATTAGTTGCCACCAATTTCCGTTATATATTACAAACCATTGGACAACGTTATTGCCATATTGCCAATGCCTCAATCATTATGTTATTGGAACCTGTTTGGACAATTATTTTGAGTGTGATACTGCTTGGTGAACAACTCACTACAATTAAAATTGTCGGTAGTGCCTTGATTTTATCGGCTTTATTAATTTATCGAGTACAAAACCTAATCGGCTTATTTACTAGAAGAAATCGATAATCTGCTTGAGAAATTATCATTTTATACGCACAATAACGCCCTTTTAATTAGTAAAATAGAGAACAATATGCAAGAACCGATCTTTTTATCTGTTATGGACTCTCCTGTAGGTAAACTACAACTCCTAGCACAGCAACATCATTTGATCGGTGTACTGTTTGAGCGCGAACATCAAGGTCAACATCATTGGATTATTTGTGATGATCACCCTGTATTATGTCAAACGGAGCAAGCATTAAATCGTTATTTTTCAGGTGAGCCACACGCCTTTCACCAATTACCCTTAAAATTATTAGGTACGCCCTTTCAACAAGCTGTTTGGCAACAACTGTTACAAATTCCGTTTGGGCATACGGCTACTTATGCAGAAATTGCGGATCGTATTGGTAATGCCAAAGCAATTCGAGCTGTTGGTGGAGCGGTGGGGCGCAATCCAATTAGCATTATCGTGCCTTGCCATCGTATCTTAGGTAAACAGCGACAACTGACGGGATTTGGCGGTGGCTTACCTGCTAAACGTTATCTACTACAACACGAAAAGATTCATTTTATTGATAAAGGCATTGAATACGTCAACCCAAAACATTGGAATCAATTAGCAAAATAAGAGGAAAATTATGTTAAGTTACCGCCACAGTTTTCACGCGGGTAATTATGCTGATGTACTTAAACATATTGTGCAATTACTGATCCTTGAAGCACTACAACAAAAAGAGAAAGGCTTTCTTTATTTAGATACGCACGCAGGGGCTGGACTGTATTCCTTACAAAGTTTTGAAGCAGAAAAAACGGCAGAATTTGCAGAGGGTATTGGTTATTTATGGGAACGTAGCGATTTACCCGAAGTAGTACAACGTTACCTAACGCAAATTAAAAAAGTGAATCGTAACGGTCGCCTTACTTTCTATCCAGGATCACCGTTACTGGCAGCTAATATGTTACGTCCACAAGATCGCGCCGTTTTAACAGAATTGCACCCAAGCGATTATCCGCTATTACGCAAAAATATGCAGCCTTATGCCAATGTTCAAGCAAAACGTGAAAATGGTTTTCAACAATTAAAATCTGTTCTACCACCTAAAGAACGCCGTGGCTTTATCCTGATTGATCCTCCTTATGAACTCAAAGAAGATTATCAACTCGTGGTTGATGCCATCGTAGAGGGATATAAACGTTTTGCCACTGGCACTTATGCAATTTGGTATCCTGTCGTTTTACGTCAACAAGTCAAAAAAATAGTGCAAGCCCTTGAAGAAACCAAAATCCGCAAAATTCTACAAATTGAGCTTGGTATTCGCCCTGATACGCAGCAACGAGGAATGACGGCAAGCGGAATGATTGTAATTAATCCACCTTGGCAATTAGAACAACAGATGCGAGAAATTTTGCCTTACTTAACAAAAATTCTCGCACCAACAGGTACAGGACATTGGTCAGTTAATTGGATCACACCTGAGTAAATCGCTATTACCAATTAAACTAATTTATGCTACCAGTTAGCATCACAACATAAAATTCGCCACAATAGTGCGGTAAATTTCAAAACATCTCAACAATGGGAGAACTTATGACAAAAGAATATGATTATATTGCGATTGGTGGAGGAAGCGGTGGTATCGCTTCAATTAATCGTGCAGCGAGTTATGGTAAAAAATGTGCCATTATTGAAGCAAAATATTTAGGCGGAACTTGTGTAAACGTCGGTTGCGTACCGAAAAAAGTAATGTGGTATGGTGCACAAATTGCCGAAGCAATTAATCTTTATGCCCCTGATTATGGCTTTGATGTTACTGTCAATCGTTTTGATTTTGCAAAATTACGTGCAAGCCGTGAAGCCTATATTGATCGTATTCATCAATCTTATGAGCGTGTATTAGGCAATAACAAAGTTGATGTGATTCGTGGTTTTGCGAAATTTGTTGATGCAAATACAGTTGAAGTTAATGGCGAATTGATTAAAGCAAAACATATTTTAATTGCTACGGGTGGTCGCCCAAGTCGCCCAAATATTGAAGGGGCAGAATACGGGATTGATTCTGACGGTGTATTTGCGTTAACTGAATTGCCAAAACGTGTTGCAGTTGTGGGTGCGGGGTATATTGCGGTTGAGCTTGCTGGCGTATTACATAATCTTGGTGTAGAAACGCATTTATTTGTGCGTAAACACGCACCATTGCGTAATTTTGATCCATTGATCGTGGAAACCTTAGTGGAAATTATACAAAACGAAGGCGCAACGCTACACACTCAAGCTGTACCACAAAAAGTAGTGAAAAACACTGACGGTAGTTTAACCCTCTTCTTAGAAGATGGTCGTTCACAAACTGTTGATTGTGTAGTTTGGGCAATCGGTCGTGTGCCAATGACAGACAAATTAAACCTTGAAGCTGCTGGCGTAAAAACTAATAGCAAAGGCTTTATTGAAGTTGATAAATACCAAAACACTAATGTAAAAGGGATTTATGCAGTGGGAGATAATACTGGTGCAGTGGAATTAACACCTGTTGCCGTTGCCGCTGGTCGTCGTTTATCCGAACGTTTATTTAATAATAAACCAACAGAGCATTTGGATTATAGCTTAATTCCAACTGTAGTCTTTAGCCACCCACCAATTGGCACGATTGGTTTAACTGAACCACAAGCAATCGAGCAATATGGTGCAGATCATGTCAAAGTTTATAAATCCACTTTTACTTCAATGTACACAGCAGTAACACAACATCGCCAACCTTGCCGTATGAAGTTAGTGTGTGTCGGTGAAGAAGAAAAAATTGTCGGGTTACACGGTATTGGTTTTGGGGTAGATGAGATGATTCAAGGCTTTGCCGTTGCAATCAAAATGGGCGCAACAAAACAAGATTTTGATAATACTGTTGCTATCCACCCAACAGGCTCAGAAGAGTTTGTAACAATGCGTTAAATAACAAGATAACCGCAAACAAAAAACCGCCAATTTGGCGGTTTTTTTATTATTTAATAATTGGACTTTCTAGGCTTAACCTAACAACTCACGTAATGCTTTACCAATATCTGCAAGGCTACGTACTGTTTTCACACCTGCTGCTTCAAGTGCAGCATATTTTTCATCAGCCGTCCCTTTACCACCACTGATAATCGCCCCTGCGTGTCCCATACGTTTACCTTTTGGCGCTGTTACTCCTGCGATATAAGACACAACTGGTTTAGTTACGTGTTGTTTAATATAAGCCGCCGCTTCTTCTTCTGCAGAACCACCAATTTCCCCGATCATCACAATCGCTTTGGTTTCAGGATCGGCTTCGAACAGTTTTAAAATATCAATAAAACTTGATCCTGGAATTGGGTCGCCACCAATTCCTACACAGGTTGATTGACCATAGCCTTCATCAGTCGTTTGTTTTACCGCTTCATAGGTTAATGTCCCTGAACGAGAAACAATTCCAATGCTACCTTTTTTATGGATATGGGCTGGCATAATCCCGATTTTACACTCTTCTGGTGTAATCACGCCTGGACAGTTTGGACCAATCATACGCACACCAGTTTGATTCAATTTTTGTTTTACCACTAACATATCTACTGTTGGGATACCTTCAGTGATACACACAACTAACTGAATACCTGCATCAATCGCTTCTAAAATGGCATCTTTACAGCCTGATGCGGGTACATAAATCACAGAAGCTGTTGCCCCTGTTGCTTCTACAGCTTCACGTACAGTATTAAATACTGGTAAGCCTAAATGGGTTGTCCCCCCTTTATTTGGCGAAACTCCACCAACTAATTGTGTACCATAAGCTAGTGCTTGTTCTGAATGGAACGTACCTTGACCGCCAGTAAAGCCCTGACAAATTACTTTTGTATTTTTATCAATTAAAATAGACATTATTTTTCCTCCGCAGCTTTCACTACTAACTGAGCTGCTTCTGTTAATGAGTTGGCAGCCATAATTTTAAGCCCACTATTTGCAAGAATTTCACGCCCAAGCTGTGCGTTGTTCCCCTCTAACCGTACAACAACTGGTACATTAATGCCAACTTCTTTAACCGCATCAATAATACCGTTAGCAATTAAATCACAACGAACAATCCCACCAAAAATATTGACTAATACCGCTTTTACATTCTTATCGGAAAGAATGATTTTGAATGCAGTTGCCACACGTTCTTTAGTTGCACCACCACCCACATCAAGGAAGTTAGCTGGATTACCGCCATGTAGTTTCACAATATCCATCGTTCCCATTGCTAAACCAGCACCATTCACCATACAACCGATATTGCCATCAAGTGCAACATAATTCAGTTGTGATTCCTCTGCTTCTGCTTCACGTGGATCTTCTTGGCTTAAATCACGCATTGCTAAGAGATCTGGGTGGCGATAAAGTGCATTGCCATCAATGACAACTTTTGCATCTAAGCAGTGTAATTTATCATTATCTAAAATCACTAATGGATTGATTTCTAATAATGCCGCATCTTTTTCAATAAAGAGTTTAGTTAATTGGCAAAACATTTGGGTGAATTGTTTGGTTTGTTCTGGATTTAAACCTAATTTAAAGGCTAATTCACGACCTTGATACGGCATACCACCGATTAATGCATCAACATAAACTTTATGTAATAGATGTGGTGTTTTTGCTGCCACTTCTTCAATATTTACCCCACCTTCCGTTGATGCCATAAAGACAACAGATTGTGATGAACGGTCAATAACCATTCCAATATAAAGTTCTTTTTTTATCTTAGCTGAATGTTCTACATAAATCGTATTAACTGGTTGCCCGTTTGCATCTGTTTGGAAAGTAACTAAACGTTTGCCTAACCAGCGTTCAAAAAATTCTGCAACTTCTTGTTCTGAACGGACAAGCTTTACACCACCCGCTTTACCACGTCCACCAGCATGAACTTGACATTTCACAACCCATTCACTGCCGCCTAATGTTTTCATTGCTTGTAAACCTTCCTCTAGGTTTTGGCAAGCGATACCTTTACTCACTGGTAACTTATATTCAGCAAAAATTTGCTTACTTTGATATTCATGTAAATTCATGCTTTCTCCTATTGATTATGTACCTGCCATAACCTTATGGCAGGTATTATTAAAATGTGTCAGTTAAATTAGATTTCTAATAAAATGCGTGTTGGATCTTCTAATAACTCTTTAATAGTTACTAAGAACCCTACTGATTCTCTTCCATCTACTAAACGATGATCATAAGAGAGTGCGAGATACATCATTGGACGAATTTCGACTTGACCATTCACGGCAACAGGGCGATCTTTGATAGCGTGCATACCTAAAATCGCGCTTTGTGGTGGATTAATAATCGGTGTTGACATCAAAGAGCCAAAAACACCGCCATTAGTAATCGTAAAGTTACCGCCTGTTAAATCTTCAACAGTTAATTTACCATCACGCCCTTTTTCAGCTAACACTTTAATTTGTTTTTCAATTTCAGCCATACTGAGTTGATCGCAATCACGCAATACTGGTGTAACTAAACCACGTGGTGTAGATACGGCAATACTAATATCAAAATAGTTGTGGTAAACAATATCATCACCATCTAAAGACGCGTTGATCTCTGGATAACGTTTTAATGCTTCAACCACAGCTTTCACATAGAAAGACATAAACCCTAAACGCACACCATGTTTCTTCTCGAATTGCTCACCATATTGTTTACGTAATTTTTTGATTGGTGTCATGTCCAACTCATTGAATGTAGTAAGCATTGCTGTACTATTTTTCGCTTCTAATAAACGTTCTGCAATACGTTTACGTAAACGCGTCATCGGTACACGTTTTTCACTACGAGCAGCTAATACAGGTGTAGCTTCTTCTACTGCAGCAGCTTTTGTTGCATGAGATGCCGCATAAGCCTCAACATCTTCACGCGTTAATCGACCACCAACACCAGAACCTTTAATTTTGCTTGGATCAAGATCTTTTTCTGCTAGTAAACGACGAACGGCTGGACTTAAAGCATCATTTGAACTTTCAGGCTCAATCGCAGCCTGTTGACGATCGGCTGGTGTTGGCTCAGTTTTGCTCACGCTAGTATTAGTTTCCTCACCCTCTTTCACTTCACGGAGTTTACCTAACAACTGCTTACTAACAACCGTTGCCCCTTCTTCCTCAACAATACTGTCTAAGACCCCATCAATACTTGCTGGTACTTCTAACACGACTTTATCGGTTTCAATTTCAACCAGCACTTCATCACGTTTAACCACATCTCCTGCTTTTTTATGCCAAGTGGCGACCGTCGCATCTGCAACAGATTCAGGTAAATCAGGAACAACAATTTCAACATTACTCATTTATGTATCCTCTACTTCTTAGTTAAATTCTATTATTTAATTGTTAACGCATCATCAATCAACGCTTGTTGTTGTTTGACATGTAACGACATATAACCTACTGCTGGTGATGCAGATGCTGGACGACCTGCATAACGTAATTTTGCTCCATCTGGAATAGACGCATAGAAATTATGTTGGCTACAATACCAAGCACCTTGGTTTTGAGGTTCTTCTTGACACCAAACAAAATCCGTTACGTGTTGATAATCAGCTAAAATTTCTTTCATTTCTGCATGCGGATAAGGATAAAGCTGCTCAATCCGAATTAATGCAATATCGGTAATTTCACGTTTACGTCTTTCTTCTAATAAATCGTAATATACTTTTCCTGAACAAAGTACTACACGTTTTACCTGTTTTGGATCTAAGCTATCAATTTCCCCAATCGCATTTTTGAACTCCCCGTTATATAACTCGTCCATTTCAGAAACTGCTAATGGGTGGCGCAATAATGATTTCGGAGTAATTACAATCAATGGACGGCGTACTTTACGCAATAATTGACGTCTTAACATATGATAAACTTGTGCTGGTGTAGATGGCACACACACTTGAATATTATCTTCCGCACAAAGTTGTAAATAACGTTCTAGACGTGCAGATGAGTGTTCAGGACCTTGCCCCTCGTAGCCATGAGGTAATAACATGACTAAACCACACATTCTGCCCCATTTCTGCTCACCAGAGCTAATGAACTGATCGATAACCACTTGCGCAACATTGGCAAAATCACCAAATTGGGCTTCCCATAAGGTTAAGGTTCTTGGGGTTGTAGTCGCAAAGCCATATTCAAACGCCAATACTGATTCTTCTGAAAGTACAGAATCCCATACTTCAAACTCACCCTGTTGATCATGAAGATGTTGTAACGGCGTATAAGTAGTACCATTTTCTTGGTTATGTAATACGGCATGACGATGGAAGAACGTCCCGCGCCCTGCATCTTCACCCGATAAACGGATATGGTTGCCTTCATCTAATAACGTTGCGTATGCCATTGATTCCGCCATTCCCCAATCAAACGGCTTTTCACCTCTCGCCATCGCTTGACGATCAGTATAAATTTTCGCCACTCGACTTTGTAACGGGTGATCTGCTGGATACTCACTGATCTTCTGCGCTAATGCTTTAAAACGCGCTTCTGGGAACTTGCTTTCATAAGGCGATGTCCAGCTATGATCTAAATATGGCAACCAGTCAATCTTATTCATATCAATTGGCACAAACTCAGGCACCACACATTCACCTTGATCAAGTGCATCACGATAGTCGTTGACAAAAACATTTGCTTCTTCTTCAGTAATCACGTTTTGTGTAACTAACATATCTGCATACACTTTACGTGGTGTTGGATGACCTTTAATTTTTTTGTACATCAATGGTTGTGTTGCTGATGGTTCATCGGCTTCATTGTGACCATGACGGCGATAAGAGATAAGATCAATAAAAATATCACGTTTAAATTTAGTACGATATTCCACTGCAATACGTCCAGCAAATGCAACCGCTTCTGGATCATCACCATTCACATGAATAATTGGTGCTTGAATCATTTTCGCAATATCAGTGCAATACTCTGTTGAACGTGTATCGTGCGGATTTGAAGTGGTAAAACCAATTTGGTTATTAATTACAATACGGATAGTTCCACCAACAGTATAGCCTCGTGTCGCCGACATATTTAAGGTTTCTTGCACAATACCTTGTCCCGCCACAGCAGAATCTCCGTGTACCGTAACCGCTAAAACATTTTGACGTTCTGTATCATGACTACGATTTTGTCTTGCACGAACTGAGCCAATAACAACAGGACTTACAATTTCTAAATGTGATGGGTTAAATGCAAGTGCTAAGTGTACATAACCATGTTCTGTCACAAAATTTGAAGAGAAACCTTGGTGATATTTCACGTCACCAGTACGATTAGTTGCATGTTTACCCGCAAATTCATCAAATAATTCACTTGGTTTTTTACCTAGTACATTGACTAACATATTTAGACGACCACGGTGAGCCATCCCCATTACAACATCTTTTACGCCTTGTTTACTTGCATGACGAATAATCTCTTTCATCAATGGAATAAAGGCATCACTCCCTTCTAATGAGAAACGCTTCGCCCCTGGGAATTTTGCTCCAAGATAACGTTCTAAACCGTCAGCTGCAGTTAATTCTTTTAAAAAGGTTAATTGTTCTTCTTTTGTAAATAACGGTTTATTTAAGACTGTTTCGATTTTTTCTTGTAACCAACGACGAATTTCAATATCGGTGATGTGCATAAATTCTAGCCCGATATGGCCGCAATAAGTTTCTTTCAACGCTTTATCAATTTCGCGTAAGGTCATACTTTCACGTTGATACACATACTGCCCGATATTAAAACGTTCATCTAATTCTTCATCTGTAAATCCATGATAATGGAAATCCAATTCATCTATTTCTGGGCGATTCCACATTTTCAATGGGTCAAGATCTGCATTAAGATGACCACGGAAACGGTAAGCATTAATCCATTGTAATAAACGAACTTGTTTTGCACCGGCTTCTGGATCAATCACGGTTTGTTGATTACGGCGACCTTCGCTTGCTAAACGACGGAAATAATCTTTAATGAGAGCATGTGGTTGGTCATTTTCGGCTTTCCATTGTTGGAAAATTGATTGCCATTCTGGAGAAACACTGGTTGGGTCGGTTAAATAAGATTCATAAAGATCTTCAATATAAGCTTGGTTTGCACCTCCAAATGCGGTCGAGGCAAGCCACTCTTTCATTGTATTGTTAGATTGCATTGATAAGTCCTTCATTTTTTACTTACAACAGTTGTGCTACAACTTTTTTCACTAGTTTATAAGCTTAACAACAAATTCGATGTTACCCCTATAAAATAGCTAGAAGATTCACTCGAAATTGGAGTATGCTTATTATCGTCCATAAAAAAATTATTTTCTGTGACATTTGTTACATTTTTAACAAAAACAAAACAAACAATCCCGAAAAATTTTTTGATCTACCTCTAATTTTAAAAAAAATTGCAGGCAGTTCCAAAATAATGGTGATATATTGCATAACAACTTATTAACATATATGTAAGTCTAACAATATCATACTGACTTATTTCTAAGAAAGACAATACAAGGAGGAATTTATGTCAGAAGAACTTACTGCAAAGCTAACTCTGAGTGATGGTCGCGAATATGATCTACCAGTACAAAAAGCAACACTAGGCTACGATGCAATTGATGTACAATCACTCACTTCACAAAAACTCTTCACTTTCGATCCTGGTTTAATGTCAACCGCCACTTGTAAATCATCTATTACTTATATCGATGGTGATCAAGGAATTTTATTACACCGTGGCTACCCAATCGATCAACTTGCAGAAAATGCTGATTATTTAGAAGTCGCTTATTTATTACTTTTTGGTGAACGTCCTACACCAGAACAATATAAAGAATTCACTCAATTAGTTAAAAAGCATACTCTCGTACATGAACAACTTAGTCGTTTCTTCCATGGTTTCCGTCGTGACTCTCACCCAATGGCGGTTATGTGTGGGGTTAGTGGTGCATTAGCAGCGTTCTATCATGACTCTACAGACGTTCGTGATGTAAGACATAGAGAATTAACTGCTATTCGTTTGCTAGCAAAAATGCCAACACTAGCAGCAATGTGTTATAAATATTCTATTGGTCAACCATTCATGTTCCCACAAAACCATCTTTCTTATGCAGGTAATTTCCTTTATATGATGTTTGCAACCCCTTGCGAACCTTATGTAGTAAATCCTGTATTAGAAAGAGCAATGGATCGTATCTTTATTTTACATGCTGACCATGAACAAAATGCATCGACTTCTACTGTACGTACTGCGGCTTCTTCTGGTGCTAATCCATTTGCGTGTATTGCAGCAGGTATTGCTTCACTTTGGGGACCTGCACATGGTGGTGCAAACGAAGCCTGTATTAATATGTTAGAAGAAATCGGAACGGTAGATCGTATCCCAGAATTTATTGCCCGTGCAAAAGATAAAAATGATCCATTCCGTCTTATGGGGTTTGGTCACCGTGTTTATAAAAATTATGATCCTCGTGCAAAAGTAATGCGTCAAACTTGCCATGAAGTATTACAAGAATTGAAGATCGATACCCCATTATTTGATGTTGCTATGGAATTAGAACGTATTGCATTAAACGATCCATACTTCATTGAAAAGAATCTCTATCCAAATGTGGACTTCTATTCAGGTATTATTCTAAAAGCTATTGGTATTCCAACCTCAATGTTTACCGTAATGTTTGCTTTAGGTCGTACTGTAGGTTGGATTGCTCACTGGAAAGAAATGTATAATCAAGGCAACTTCAAAATTGTTCGTCCTCGTCAAATTTATACTGGCGAAGAACAGCGTGATTTTGAACCAATGAATAAAATTTAACTTCCTCCTACATTGATATTTACCCACACTTTTAGCAATAAAGGTGTGGAATTTTTTTATTATTCCTCATAATTATCTAATACAACTATCTTAAACTTCTCTAATAAAATCTTGACTCTGATCACAAAAAAAATAAAATGAACGAACGTTCATTCATTGAAAAATAAACATTTTTTAGGCTAAATATTATGCAACATAAATCCGATACAGTAGATATTATTTTTACAACAACAGAACGCTTAATGGCAAGAGATGGTTTACACCATCTTTCTATTCATAAAATTGCAAAAGAAGCAGGAATTTCTCCCGGTACTATTTATATTCATTTTGAAAATAAAGAAGCCTTATTAACTCGGCTTATTGAAAATATTTTTATTCGATTTGAAACCGCAATGTCTCAAAACTTTAATTTAGATGATGATCCTTATCATCAATATCATCGTTTTTGGTGGAACCTTTGGTTTGAAATACAAAAATGCCCTGAAACGGTATTAAACTTCCATCAATATCGTTCATTACCTGGCTTTTGTTCATTAGTACAAGAACGGACTAATAATCCAAATGATCCTTGGAATAAGTTTTGTGAACATGCTAAAGCAAAAGGCGTTTTATGCGATTTACCTTCACAAATTTTATTTACGATTAGTCTTGATAGTGCAATAAGTTTATCAGTCAAAACTTTTTATCATAATATCACTTATCCTAAATCCGTTTTAGAACAAGTGGTACAACAAACTTGGCAGGCTATTAAAAAATAGCGTTACACTTAACATTTCTTTCATTAATATTTATGGAGAACTCTATGAACCAAACTCAATCCAATAAACCAAAAAAATCACGCAGTTTCGTGATTAAATTGGTATTGGTTATTATTTTTCTTGTTTTTGCTGTTGTGATTGCATTTACAATGTATAAACAAAAAAAGATTTCAGAGTATTTAGCTACCCACCCTGAAGGTGCTAGCCCTGTTACTGCATTTAAAGTTACGGCTTCTGAATGGACACCTGTGATTGAAACCACAGGGTTAGTTCGTCCAAATCAAGGGGCTATGTTAAAAGCTCAATCTGCGGGTACAGTTTCAGCTGTTTTAATTCAGTCGGGACAAACCGTCAAAAAAGGTGATCTAATCATCGATATTGATAGTAGTGTAGAACAAGCGACTTTACAAGCCTCTGAAGCACAATTACCGTTCGCTCAACAAACATATCACCGCTATTTAAGATTAGCGAAAACCCAAAGTATTTCACAAACGGAGTTGGATAATGCTAAAGCTACTTATGACGCATTAGTCGCTAATATTGAGTCGTTAAAAGCAACCATTGCTCGTCGTAAAATTTATGCACCTTTTGACGGTATTGCTGGGATTGTCAAAGTAAACGTAGGGGAATATGTTACTGCAGGAACAGAAATTGTGCGTGTTGAAGATCGCAGTCAAATGAAAGTTGATTTTTCTGTTTCACAAAATGAACTTGATAATCTTACTGTAGGACAAAAAGTTACCGCTACGGCTGATGCGTTATTAGGCGAAACCTTTAGTGCTAAAATAACTGCGATTGAACCTGCCATTGATACCTCAACAGGATTAATTGCTGTTCAAGCGACCTTTGATAGCGAAAATAGCCAAAAATTATTATCCGGTATGTTTACGCGTTTGCGTGTTGCCTTGCCAACAGAAACGAACCAAATCATCGTGCCACAAGTCGCAATTACTTATAATATGTACGGAGAGAACACCTATTTATTAAAACCATTATCTGACGAAGATAAACAAAAATTCGCAGGTAATGAAAACCTTGATAATATGTATCGAGCAACACAAATCACCGTCAGTACCAAAGATCGTCAAGGTATTTATGCACAATTAGCCGGCAAAGATATTAAGGCTGGTGATCTGATTGTAACTGGTGGACAACAGCGTTTAAGCAATAACAGCTTGGTCGTTGTGAGCGAACAACAAGGTGTAGGTACTCAAGCTCCTGCAACCAAAACTAATCTTTAATTAGGGAGTAAATGGGAACAATAATATGAAATTTACCGATATTTTTATTCGTCGCCCTGTCCTTGCGATTTCTATCAGTATTTTAATTGTTATTCTTGGTTTACAAGCAATTTCAAAACTGACGGTGCGTGAATATCCAGAGATGACCACCACGGTAATTACAGTGAGTACCACTTATGCGGGAGCGGATGCTGAATTAATTCAAGCCTCAATCACGTCAACACTAGAAGAAGCTATCGCCCAAGCAGATAATATAGACTATATGTCTTCTAGTAGTGCCCCGAGTAGCTCAACGATTACGGTAAAAATGAAGTTAAATACCGATCCGAATGCAGCATTGGCTGATATTTCAGCCAAAGTGAACTCTGTCCGTTCTGATTTGCCAAGCAATGTGGAAGCCCCTACGATTACTTCCTCCGCAGGTGGAACGGGTATGATGTATTTAAGCTTTGTTTCTGATCGACTAGAACAACCGCAAATCGTGGACTATTTAGAACGCGTAGTAAAACCGCAATTCTTTACCATTCCTGGTATTGCTAAAATTGATATTTATGGTGGCGAATATGCATTACGCATCTGGTTAGATCCAGCTAAAATGGCCGCTCAAAATCTTTCAACAACCTCTGTTATGACGGCGTTATCTAATAATAACTTACAAACCGCAGCAGGAAGTTTCAATGGCTATTTTACGGTATATAAAAACAAAGTGGAAACCACCACAAAATCCGTTGAAGAGCTTGGCAATGTTGTCGTACATAGTGATGGAGATAATCTTGTTCGCTTGCGTGATATTGCAGAAATTACCCTTGATAAAGAAAGCGATAGCACTCGAGCAACAGCGAATGGGCGTGATGCAGTTGTATTAGCAATAGAAGCAACCCCAACCGCTAATCCATTAACTGTAGCAAAAGATATTTATCCGCTATTTGAAACCATTAAAAATAATTTACCCAATAGTATGGAGGCTGATATCCTTTATGATGGAACCATTGCCATTAATAATTCTATTAATGAGGTATTAAAAACCATTGCCGAAGCAACATTGATTGTTCTTGTTGTTATTACCCTATTTATTGGTTCATTCCGTGCTATTTTGATTCCTATCATTACTATTCCAATTTCATTAATTGGCGTAATAATGTTGCTACACGTTTTTGGCTTTTCAATTAACCTGATGACCTTGCTAGCCCTAATTCTCGCCATTGGCTTAGTGGTTGATGATGCTATCGTTGTATTAGAAAATGTGGATCGCCATATCAAACTTGGCGAAACCCCATTCCGTGCTGCGATCATTGGAACAAGAGAAATCGCTGTTCCGGTTATATCAATGACCTTAGCGTTAATGGCTGTTTATTCTCCAATGGCATTAATGGGCGGAATTACAGGTTCATTATTTAAAGAATTTGCTCTTACCTTAGCAGGTGCGGTATTTATTTCAGGTATCGTTGCTTTAACCCTTTCGCCAATGATGAGCAGTAAACTCTTACAATCAAAGGAACAACCAAGTTGGTTAGAACAACGCATTGAACACACCTTAGGAAAAGTAAATCGTCTTTACGAAGGCTTACTTGCTCTAATGTTACAACATCGTAAAGCAGTGATTGCTTTCGCAATAGGAATTTTTATTACCTTACCTATTATGTTTAAATCTTTATCAAGCGAGCTAACGCCTGCCGAAGATAAAGGAGCATTTATGGCTGTAGGGGCTGCACCAGCGAATGTCAATGTAGATTATGTTCAAAATGCCATGAAACAATTTGAACAAATTGTCAACAAGACGCCAGAGGTACATTACTCTCAAGTTATTGCTGGAGTACCAAATAGCAATGAATCAATGACCATTATAGTATTAGAAGATTGGGGAGATCGCAAACGTAGTCAAACTGAAATAATGAATGATCTAAATGATAAAGCAGATAAAATTCCTGAAATGTCAATTTCTGGTTTTGCTTTCCCTGAAATTAATACTGGAGAATCTGGGGCTTCTGTGGGCTTTGTGATCAGTACTGCCAATAGCTACCGTAACCTTGCGGAAGTAGCAAGTGAAGTGCTAACTGCCGCAAGAGAATCAGGATTGTTTGTGTATAACGAATTAGACCTAAAATTCAATACGGCTCAAATGAAAGTAACGATTGATCGTGAAAAAGCGGGAACTTATGGCATTACTATGCAACAAATTAGTAATACATTAGGAAGCTATTTATCCGGAGCAACCATTGAGCGAGTAAACATTGATGGACGTTCTTATAAAATTCTTTCACAAGTAAAACGAGATCAACGTTTATCACCAGAAAGCTTTAATAATTATTACTTAACCGCAAGTAATGGTGAATCTATCCCATTAAATAGCTTAATTACGGTTACTCTTGAGCCACAACCATTATCTTTAGCGAAATTTAACCAGTTAAACTCAGCAGAAATTAGCCTTGTTCCCGCACCGGGTTCTTCCGTAGGCGATGCCGTAAATTGGTTAAAACAAACAGCAGCAGAAAAATTACCACAAGGCTATAACTATGATTTTAAAGGGGAAGCAAGACAATTAGTACAAGAAGGAAATACGCTAGTTTATACTTTCCTATTAGCGGTGATTATCATCTTCTTAGTGCTTGCAATCCAATTTGAATCTTGGCGAGATCCGATGGTCATTATGATTTCTGTTCCATTAGCGATTAGCGGTGCATTATTAGCCCTTAACATCTTCTCTTTATTAGGCATAGCAGGAGCAACTCTCAATATTTATTCAGAAGTAGGATTAGTTACCCTCATAGGCTTAATTACTAAGCACGGTATCCTAATGTGTGAAGTAGCTAAAGAAGAGCAACTCTATCATGGTAAAAATCGTTTTGATGCCATTACACAAGCGGCTAAAGTTCGATTACGTCCGATCCTTATGACAACAGCAGCAATGATAGCAGGACTTATTCCATTACTATTAGCCTCTGGGGCAGGAGCTGTTGCTCGCTTTAGTATCGGTATCGTTATCGTAGCTGGTCTCGCAATCGGTACATTATTTACCTTATTTGTTTTACCAGTAATTTATACAATGATAGCCAGTAGGCATAAACCATTGCCTATCTTTGAGGAAATACCTATTAATAACGAATAACAAAAAATAAATACGCACTCTACTATTTTCTATCTAGATTATTGAAGAATGTGCGAATTTAAAGTATATTGTCTCTAATTCTATTAAGTATAAAATTTACTCATCCTTATACTTAACAGAAAACAATTAAAAAAGGAGGAGGGGTGAGCTCTCCTCCTTTTTTATTATTGTAAATAATAAATAATTACCAATTATTTTAGGATATCGTATTTATGTATAAACAATCTTTTCAAAAAACACTACTTAGTTTAGCAGTCAGCTCTTTAATAACTGGTACAGCGTTTGCAACTGAATATACCACTATAACCGCAACAAGTGGTAATTCAAAAACTGTTAGTGAAGATAGCATTACAGTAACAGGCAATGGAACTAACAATAAAGGCGTTATTGATGTTAACAGTGACCTAGGTAGAGGACAGTATAAAGCTACAACATTATATGTAACCAGTACTTCAGGCAATATTGAAATAGATGCACAAAATAAAGAAAGTGGTTTAGCCATATACGCACAGAGACCTGAAGCTCAACTAAATGTAACATCTGCTAAAGACATCACTATCAAAAATGCAGCGTATGCTGCAAAAGCAACACTTAGTGGTAATATTACCATTAATGCGACCAATGATATTACAGCCACTAATACAACTAATCTTTTATGGACGCAAGTAAATGATTCCACAGGCTCTAGTGGCATTGCAATTACCGCAGGAAATAATATCAATGCTGGTGATGCCGGAATAATAGCTGAAACAGGAACGGTCAATGTAAAAGCCACAAGGGGGGGAGTTACTGTTGGTAATATAGAAAATAAAACTGCCAACTTTGATATTACTGCACAGAAAAAATTAACCACAGGCACAATTAAGGCAACCAATGTAACACGTTTAACCTCTAATGGCACTGGCGAAGATGGCGGCGTTGCCACTCAAGACATCACCTCTTCTGACGCTGGTGATGTACAAATTACCTCTAAATCAAATGTAACAGTAACAGGTGATATTGCTAGTTCTAATAATGCAAAAGTTAATATTACCGCTGATAATGGTCTTGCTGTTACTGGCGCACTCAGACCTAACGACACCTCACAAATTAATTTAACCAATAACGCTGACTCTGGTGATCCTACTGATACTGCGAAAACTACTTCGATTGGCCGCATTAATGCAGAAGGTGGAACGATCAATGTTAACTCAACAAACGCCGCAACAACAGTAACTGGCACAACAGTAGTTGGCTCCTCTGATGCAAGTGCTACAGCTGCAGCACTAAATATTAAAGATTCACAAAAACCTATTACGTTTAATGGCGATGTTACCGTTAATAAAAGTGGTACTGCTACATTAACTGGCAACAAAAAAGTCGATTTAAAACAAACAACCACTGTAAACGATGGAACCTTAAATGTTGGCGCAGAAACCATTAATGCCAATACTATTAATTACAACAATGCTACAACCAATGCTCGTCCAGCTAATGGAGACGGTGGGCAAGTAACCCTTAATGCAACAAAAGATCTGAATATTAGCGGTAATGTCAGTTCAACTAATACAGGGTCTGCTGGGTCAATGAATTTAACCGCTGGCGAAACTATTAACTTTACTGGTACTAACTCTACAGTTACCAAAAGCGGTTCGATCATAGACCAAAACACTACGAATGCGATCAATATTACAGCACCAACGGTTAATGCAGAAAACACTTCCCTTGAAGCAACAGGAGTGAACTCCAAAATTAAGGTTTCTGCCAACACTGCTGCAACAGTCAAAGCTATACAGGTAACAGGTGCTCTGAGCGAAATCAGTATTAATAAGGATAGTGAAACAGGCAGAGTTAAAGTAAAAGATAGCATTAATGCCACTGGACTAGGTAGTAAAGTCAATATTGGTAACGCAAGTAGCCCTAGTGTGCAACTTGATGGTGCGATTACGGCACAATCTAGTAATGAAAGATTTAAATCATACATAACAGTTTTAGGGCAAGATATTCAAGCCAATGATGCTATCACTGCCGATAAAAACAGTGATATTTCACTTGGGGATAACAGCACTAATAACTTAAAAGTAACCAACACAACAACGGCAAATGGTTCTGCTGCGACCGTTATCCTGCAAGGGGATAATATCAATAAAGATCTTCCTGCGGAGAAAAGCGCTGGTGCGCTCAATGCCACCGACGGCGGTACGATTACGGTTAATAACACAAATGAAAATGATAACGCAGTAACCAAGCTAGGCACCCTCTCCGCCGACAAAACTGGTACGATTGATGTCAATAAAGACGCACAAAAAGGCTCGATTGATACTGGAGCAATCACCGCTGGAAATGGCGAAACCGACGGCACGGGCGGAAAAATTACTGTGGGGAATGATGCAACCACCAAAACCACAGCAGAGAGTGTTACTGCGAATGACGCTAAGGCGGTTGCAACGGTTAAAGGGAAAGTCGCCGAAGTTACAGGCGCAGCTGAGGCTAGCAATGGCGGTGTGGTCAATATCACTGGTGCAAATGAGACTGGCGGTAAAGGTGAAGTAAAAGGCACAGCTACCGCAACTGGCACTGGTTCAAAAGTGAACGTTTCAGGAGAAACTGCTAAAGCGAATGCAGCTACTGCAAATACTGGCGGCGTTGTTTCGGTTGGTGATACTTCAACTAAAAATGCTTCGCTTACTGGTGCAGCAACAGCGACTGGCGAAAATTCAAACGTTACAGTTAAGGGTACTGAATCGGCAACTGCAGGGAGTGCAAGCGCAGCTGATAAAGGTAAAGTAACAGTGGGTGGCGATACTACAACCACAGCATCTATTACAGGAACTGCTCAAGCAACCAACGGTGGGGATATTAATGTTAAAGCCTCTAATACAGAGGGAACTGCTTCAGTTACTGATAATATTTCAGCAAGTGGTAAAAATGGCGATGACACTTCAACTGTTACTGTAAGTGGAAAAACTGCAACAGCGGAAAAAGATGCTACTGCAGACAATGGCGGTGTGGTCAATATCACAGGTTCTAATGACGCTGGCGGCAAAGGTGAAGTGAAAGGCACTGCTTCCGCAGATGGCACTGGCTCACAAGTGAATGTTGCTGGGGAAACTGCAACGGCAAAAGCAGCCACCGCACAAAACAGTGGTGTCGTTTCAGTTGGTGATACCTCAACTAAAAATGCCTCTGTTACTGGCACTGCTCAAGCAACCAACGGCGGGGATATTAATGTTAAAGCCTCTAATACAGAGGGAACTGCTTCAGTTAGCGAGAATATTTCAGCAAGTGGTAAAAATGGCGATGACGCTTCAACCGTTACGGTAAGCGGAAAAACAGCCACAGCAGAAAAAGGTGCTACCGCAGACAATGGCGGTGTGGTGAATATCACTGGTTCTAATGACGCTGGCGGTAAAGGTGAAGTAAAAGGTACCGCTTCCGCAACTGGCGCTGGTTCACAAGTCAATGTTTCAGGAGAAACGGCTACGGCAAATGCAGCTACTGCACAAAACAGTGGTGTAGTTTCGGTTGGTGATACCTCAACTAAAAATGCTTCAGTTACTGGCACTGCTCAAGCAACCAACGGTGGGGATATTAATGTTAAAGCCTCTAATACAGAGGGAACTGCTTCAGTTACTGATAATATTTCAGCAAGTGGTAAAAATGGAAATGATGCTTCAACTGTTACGGTAAGCGGAAAAACAGCAACAGCAGAAAAAGGTGCTACTGCAAACAATGGCGGTGTGGTCAATATCACTGGTGCAAATACCACTGATGGCAAAGGTGAAGTGAAAGGTACTGCTTCCGCAGATGGCACTGGTTCACAAGTGAATGTTGCTGGGGAAACTGCAACGGCGAATGCTGCCGCTGCACAAAATGGTGGTGTGGTCAATATCACAGGTGCCAATAGCGATAACGGCAAAGGTGAAGTAAAAGGCGATGTTACCGCAGATGGTGCAGGTTCTCAGGTGAATGTTAAGGGTAAAACGGTTACTGCTGGCACAGAAAATAGCGATCCTGCGAATAAAGTCGAAGCTACGAATGGCGGTGCTATTACGCTAGGCGATACTAATACGACAACCGCTGCTATCAACTCGGTAATTAAGGCTGCGGGTAAAGATGCGAATGATAAAGGCGCAAGCGTTACGGTTGTAGGGCAAGATATTGATGCGAAGAAAGATGTTACTGCGTCTGACGGTGGTAAAGTAACATTAGGTAATGAGCAAACGGAGAGCCTTGATATTACAGGTTCTGCAACAGCCAGCACAGGCGGAACAATCGATCTCAATGCGAAAAATCCAGCAGGAACAATTACCGTTTCTCAAGATCTGAAAGCAGATGGTAAAGGCGCAACAGTAACCGCTGATGCAGAAACAGTTAACGTAACTGGTGATATTGCTTCTGATAATGAGGGTAAAGTTACTGTTAATGGTAAAACAGTAAGTGCTGATGACGTTACTTCTGATCACAGTGGTAATACGTCTGTAACAGGTGATACCGTTACTGTAAACGGTAAAATTTCATCAGATAATGGTGGGACAACGACTGTTACGCAAAACACGGGTAACTTAGATCTTTCAAATAATACAACCCAACCAAGTATTACTGCCAATAATGGTGGGACAACCAATGTTACCGCAACAAATGGCGATCTAACTGTTGGCAAAGTAGCCTCTGATGGCACAACTACGCTAGCTGATGGCACAGTAAAACCATCTGAAGTTGTACTTACTGGTAATAACATTACCGCAAAAGATGAACTTACTGCGAATAATGGCGGCAAAATTAAGCTTGATTCTAAAGGAACAGTAACCACTGAAAAACCAATTAAGGCAACAAACGGTGGGGAAATTGAGATTAATGCACCAACTAGCGCAACCATTAATAGCATTGAGCAAGATGCGGGTAGTACGGTGAAAATTAATAGCCCGCAAACAACTTTAGTGAACTTAAATGCTAACGGTGCAACCTTAGTTTCAGATAAACCAGGTTCGGTATTGAGTATTACTAACCCTGGATCAGGTAAAAATACTTATGGATTAAATTTAGCAATTAATCCTGCAGAAAGTAGTTATCTGAACTTTACGAACTCACCAGCAGCAGGACAGACTTTACAGCTACAAGATAAAGCGAAATATGCGAAAGTTGTGGCGGATTTAAAAGAAGCTTCAAAAGCGGCTGATGGCATTTACCGTATTCCATTTGCGGGTGTGGCGAATCCAAATGGTGCTGAAGTCTTTAAGACAAATTCTCAACCTGTGGGTAATGGATTTGATGTATTAGATCTCTACTTAGGGCATGAGAATGTCGCAAATGCAACGGCGAATGATCGCTTATTCTTAACTCAAGCAGGTATCAATGCGGGTGAATTCTATTATGCAAGTATCCGTTCTGTCGGTATAAATAGCAATGCGCAGAATAACCTCAATAATATTGCACTTGCTGGCTTAATGTTAGCAACGGATATGATTAATTCTGCACGTTCAGGTGTACCAACTGGAGAAGAGGGCTTATGGGCAACCTATTCAAACGCTGATTATGATCACAATGGCGTGAAATTGAACGCTCACCAAACAGAAATTGGTTACGATCGTGTAACAACGATTAATGATCGTACAAATCGTTTTGGTGTCTCGCTTGAGTATGATCGCGCTAGCGGTGATATTACTAATGGTGATATTGAGGCGAATAAAGTGGTTGCTAAAGTTTACAACACAACACGTTTTGGTAACGGCGCTTACACCAATGTGGTTGCCGCAATGGGACGTGTGAAAACCACTGCTGCGGTAGATGATGAAACCACGACCACTAAATTACATAACGATTATGCGGCAGTAAGTGCTGAATATGGTATGCGTTTCGATCTCGGTAACGGTTGGTATGCAATTCCACAAGCACAATTACAATATACGCTAGTACAAGCAGATAAGCTAAAAATGTATGATGCTGATGTAAAAGTTGGTAATACCAATAGCGTTCAAGCTCGCACTGGTGTATTAGTAGGACAAAATATAGCGTATGGCGATAAACTGGTGAACTTCTATGGTTCAATGGATATTTATCGTGAATTTGCTGGTAAACAACAAATGGAAGTTGACTCTTTCGCAAAATATAATTGGGAAGTTGACAACCGTGGTACTTGGTATCGCGCTGGATTAGGGGCTTCAATGAAGTTAACCTCTGGTACTGCACTCTATCTTGATGTATCACGTACATTTGGTAGCGCAGGTCGCCGTACCAGCGATGCGAATGTAGGCGTTAAAATTACCTTTTAAGTTTTAATTGCTTATTTTTAACTGCATAATAACCTCAAAGTGAAATACTTTGAGGTTATTTTTATGCCGGATTAGCGCCTCATTTGCCCTATTTGATCGAAAATTATTTCAAGAAAAAATCCGCCTAATACCCTATCAAAAGCGCGGATTTTTTGGTAAATTACACCCAATTTTTTCACTGTAAAAATAATCTATTTTATTCACATTAAAGCGGAAGATTATGTTTAAAAAAATTCGTGGTCTATTTTCTAATGACCTTTCTATCGATTTAGGCACAGCAAATACTCTTATTTATGTTAAAGGTCAAGGCATCGTACTTGATGAGCCTTCAGTTGTGGCGATTCGTCAAGATCGTGTTGGTTCATTAAAAAGTATTGCAGCCGTTGGGCGTGAAGCAAAATCCATGTTAGGGCGAACGCCAAAAAGCATTAGTGCAATTCGCCCAATGAAAGATGGGGTGATTGCTGATTTCTTTGTAACGGAAAAAATGTTGCAATATTTTATCAAACAGGTACATCGTAACAATTTTATGCGTCCAAGCCCGCGTGTCTTAGTGTGCGTACCTGCTGGTGCAACCCAAGTAGAACGTCGTGCAATTAAAGAATCTGCTTATGGTGCTGGCGCTCGAGAAGTGCATTTAATTGAAGAACCAATGGCTGCTGCGATTGGTGCGAAATTACCTGTATCGGAAGCAACGGGTTCTATGGTTATTGATATTGGCGGTGGTACAACTGAAGTGGCCGTAATTTCATTAAATGGTGTTGTTTATTCATCTTCAGTTCGTATCGGTGGCGACCGTTTCGATGAAGCGATTATTGCCTATGTTCGCCGTACATTCGGTTCATCTATCGGTGAAACAACGGCAGAAAGAATCAAGAAAGAATTAGCTAGTGCCTTTATTGAAGAAGGTGATGAAATTTTAGAAATGGAAGTGCATGGGCATAACCTTGCTGAGGGCGCACCAAGAACATTCACATTAAATACTCGTGATGTCCTAGAAGCAATTCAACAACCATTAGACGGTATCGTGCGTGCAGTCCGTACTGCTTTAGAACAATGTCCACCTGAACTTGCTGCTGATATTTTTGAGCGTGGTATGGTGTTAACTGGTGGTGGTGCATTAATGAAAAATATTGATGTATTACTTTCTCGTGAATCAGGTGTACCCGTCATTGTTGCAGATGATCCGCTTACTTGTGTTGCACGTGGTGGTGGTGAAGCACTAGAAATGATCGATATGCTCGGCGGTGATATTTTTAGCGACGAATAATCTTAATTATTAGACCAATTAGGGCAGCTTGTTAATCCAAGCTGCTCTATTTTGTATAAATTGTATGGTATGAAACCAATTTTCACAAAATCCCCCTCTCTTGGTGTCAGACTTACCTTTGCTGTGATTTTATCGGTAATCCTCATGTTTTCCGATGGGCAAACACGTAATTTATGGCAAATCCGTAGCGTTCTAGAAACCGCTGTCAGTTGGATCTATTACTTAGCCAATACGCCGCGCTCCGTACTTGACGGCGTCTCTGACAATTTAGTCGATACCAGTACATTGCAAATTGAAAATAAGGTGTTGAAAGATCAGTTATTGGAAAAAAATGCAGACCTCCTCTTATTAGATCAATTAAAAGTTGAAAATCAGCGTTTGCGTTTATTACTTAATTCCCCATTACGTCATGATGAATATAAGAAAATCGCGGAAGTATTGACTGCCGAAACTGATCCTTATCGTCAACAAGTTGTTATTAATCAAGGGGAAAAAGATGGCGCTTATGTCGGGCAACCAATCATTGATGAAAAAGGGGTGGTTGGGCAAATTATTTCTGTTGGACATAACACTAGCCGCGTTTTGCTAATTTCTGACGTTACACACTCCATTCCATTACAAGTATTACGTTCTGATATTCGTGTTATCGCCAGTGGTACAGGGCGCCCTGATGAGCTGGTCTTAGACAATGTTTCTCGTTCTGCTGATATTGAAAAAGGCGATTTATTAGTAACATCTGGTTTAGGTCGCCGTTTTCCTGAGGGGTATCCCGTGGCGATCGTTGAATCTGTTTCTCGCGAGGGAAATAATTATTTTGCTACTGTCATTGCCAAACCATTAGCTTCATTAGAACGCTTACGCTATTTGCTTTTACTTTGGTCTACCAATGAAGATATGAAGCGTGCAAATGGTCATGCCCCTATACAAATTAAAGAAGTGGTAAAACAACGCCTTTCTTCTCAACACACTGTACCCTCTAATGAAGAAAATAACGATTTACCAATAGATACATTAGATAAACCGATACTGCCAACAAAAGAAAAAGTCGAAGAAGAATAGTATGAAAGCAAATGTTATCCTGCAATGGCTGATGATTGTTATTACTTTTGTTATTGCATTAGTCTTTGAAATTATGCCTTGGCCAGCAGATTTTTCTGGCTATCGTCCAGCATGGTTAGTGCTAGTTCTGTTATATTGGATAATGGCAATTCCAGTTCGTCTCAACATTGGCATTGCTTTTATTATTGGGTTAATTTGGGATTTGGTGCTTGGTTCTATTCTTGGCATTCACTCCCTAGTTCTTTCTATCTTTGCTTATTTAATTGCCATAAATTCAATGATTTTACGTAATCTCTCGCTCTGGCAACAAAGTCTGCTGGTGATGCTATGTGTATTTTTAATTCGATTTGCTATTTTCTTATTAGAATTGTTCCTACATAGTGCAGTTTTTAATTCACAAGAAATTATGGGCGCAATCCTTAGCGGTATTCTCTGGCCTTGGGTATTTCTTATTTTACGCAAATTACGCCGTAAATTATCATTACGTTAACTATCTGCTACATTAATTGGTGGTAATGCGGTAATAATCGCTTTCACCAATGTAGCTAATGGAATCGCAAAAAAGACGCCCCAAAAGCCCCACAATCCACCAAAGAAAATCACTGATACGATAATCACTAATGGGTGTAAATTCACAGCTTCAGAAAACAATAAAGGCACTAATAGATTCCCATCTAACAGTTGGGTAATCATATAAACTAACATTAAGTAACCAAACGTTGCAGACCAGCCATATTGAAATAACGCAACTAAGGCTAATGGAATTGTTACTAATACTGCGCCAACATAGGGTACAAGAACAGATAAACCAATCGCTACGGCTAATAACAATGAATAATTTAATTTAAATAGTAAGAAAGTTACATAGCTAACTACTGTCATCACAATAATTTCAGTTACTTTACCTCGGATATAATTAGCAATTTGTAACTTCATTTCAGCCCAGACTTTATTTACTAATTGTCTATTTTGCGGTAAAAATCGAGTAATACCAGAAATCAGATAATCTCTATCTTTAATCAAGAAAAAGACCATTAGCGGAACTAAAAACGCATAAATGCCAATCGTTACTACACTGACGATTGAGACTAATGAATAACGTAAGGCTGACTCACCTACGCCTAGAATTTTCTCTCTCGCACTATTAAAAAGCGTATCAATCATTGCATAATCAACATATTCTGGATAACTCTCTGGCAACGATAATACCCATTCGTGTAACCGATTACTCATTGTGGGTAAATCTTTTAATAGATTCACTAACTGATTCCATAAAGTAGGAACCATCACGAGTAAAATAAAAAAGGCAGCCGCAATAAAACTACCTAAGACAATTACTAATGCTAATAGGTGTGGAAATTTAAATTTTGTTGAAAGGTATTGAATAGGAAGTTCTAATAAATAAGCTAAAACAATAGCTATCAATAATGGTGTGAAGAGATCACTAAAAAAATAAAAAACAATACAGACAATTAAAATTAAACTAAATAATCCAACCGCTTGCGGATCACTAAATCGACGTTTATACCACTCTTTAAAAATAGCTAGCATATATAAAACTCCTTCCACCAAAAGCCGTTAGATTATAAGCAAGTTATTTACTTGAATAAAGAGTAAATCTATACTATGCACACCTTTTTACTCGTTATATCAAGGAATTAAATAATGAACAGCACAACTGCAAGCAAAACTTATCCTCTTTATCAAAATAGTTGGGTCATTCGTCAAAGCGATCCTGGTGAAGAAGGCGCAAGAAATCATTTATTTGAAACAGTTTCCATACAATTAGATGCTGTTTACGCTAATCAAACTTTCCATTATCAATTTACCCGAAAAGTTGAAGAGAGAATGGAATTCACGCAACAATTTTCTGATCTAGAAAGTTTATTTAAATTCTTAGGCGAATCTCTTGATCCCGTTTCACTAGGATTACTTGGCGTGAAAATTGGACAACTACAAACACAAGTTGCTGAATAAAATCATTAAAGATGAAGCTGTTCTTTGACAAACGGAATGGTTAACTTGCGTTGTGTTTGCAAAGAGGCTTTGTCTAATTTATCTAAAATTGAAAATAAATAAGTAAGATCACGATCTAAGCGACTTAATAAAAATTTTGCGACTTCATCTGGCAATTCCAAACCTCGATTACGAGCCGTTTGCTGCAACACAACAGCCTTTTTGTGATCCGATAATTCAGCTAATTGATAACTCTCTCCCCAACTTAAGCGAGAACGTAGATCAGGCAGAACAATATTTGACTGTTGCACTGGTTCATTTGCCGTTATTAATAATAACGTTTTTCCCGTTTCTTTAATCCGATTAAATAAATCAAAAATGCCAACTTCCCACTCAGCATTACTCGCAATCGCATCAATATCATCTAAACAAACTAAATCAAGTTCTTCAAGCGACTCCAAAATTTCTGGTGAAAAATAGTTAGTTTTCGTTAACGGAATATAAATGGAAGAACGTTCTTGCTGTAAAAATAGATTATTCGCCGCTTTTAAAATATGGGTTTTACCACTACTTTTTGTTCCCCAAAGATAGAAAAACGGCTGGCGCAAATGAACAAAATTTTCAAACAAGGAATTACATAACACTTGATTATTTTCTGAATCAAAATTCTCAAATGTTTCCTGATCAAATTCGTGAATAGGTAAAATATATTGATGCTGCAAAAAACAACCTAATGAGCAAAGAAAAAATTTGCTTATAAGCATAAAGAAAAACATCAGGTTGAGCAAGCTCTCGACCTGATGTTTTTAAATGTTAAGTCTTTATTTTTCTGCTTTTTGTTCTTTTGGCAAAATGAGATTGAGTAAAATTGCCACAATCGCACAAAGGCTAATGCCTTTTAGAGATACTTCACCAAAATTCACAAACATTCCGCCGATACCAAACGTCATCACTACTGAAATAATACAAAGGTTACGAGATTCAGTTACATCTACTTTGCCACGAATTAAAGTACTCATACCAACCACAGCAATAGACCCAAATACCAACATCATTATTCCTCCCATAACAATCGTTGGGATAGTTGATAAAAATGCGCCCACCTTGCCACAGAAAGAAATCGCTATCGCCCAGACAGCTGCCCAAGTCATAATCGTAGGGTTAAAGTTTCGTGTTAACATTACTGCCCCAGTAACTTCTGCATAAGTGGTATTTGGAGGTCCGCCCAAGAAAGAAGCCATCGAAGTTGCAACACCATCACCTAATAACGTACGGTGTAATCCAGGTTTTTGTAGAAAATCCTTACCTGTTACCGAACTAATCGCCATAATCCCCCCAACGTGTTCTACGGCTGGTGCTATCGCAATCGGCAACAAATATAGAATTGCTTCAAGTTTAAACTCAGGCGTAGTAATCGTTGGTAAACTAAACCACGGCGCATCATAGACAGGTTGTAAATTAATTAATCCCATAAAGGCACAGACAATATAACCAGTAGCAATACCAAACATAATTGGAATTAATTTCATAATTCCTTTCGCAAACACCGCTACACATAATGTGGTCAATAATGTAATCATTGACACAAGAATTGCTTGGTCATAACTGTAAGGACTGTTTTTCCCTAACGCCATATCTACTGCAACTGGCGCTAATCCCATTCCAATAATGATAATCACAGGACCAACTACAATAGGCGGAAAAACACGTTGTAAAGCTTCAACACCTTTAACTTTAACCAATGCACTTAAAGCGACATAAACTAACCCTGCACAGGCTAGACCACCCATCGTAACGGGTAATCCCCAAGTCGCAACACCGTATTGAATAGGTGCAATAAAAGCAAAAGAAGATGCTAAAAAAATCGGTACTTGGCGTTTAGTACACAGTTGAAATAAGAGTGTTCCAACCCCTGCCGTTAACAACGCTGTATTACTATCTAAGCCAGTAATTAGTGGTACTAAGACTAATGCCCCAAATGCCACAAATAGCATTTGCAATCCAACAAATGCTTGTTTAACTTTACTTTCTGCAATAAATTGAGTTTCTATACTCATAAATTAGTTTCACCTCTCTGGATAAATTAACTAAAAAAGATATTTGATCTTATCTTGTACCAAATATCTTATCGCCTGCATCACCTAAACCTGGAATGATATAACCATTTTCATTAAGGTGATCATCAATAGATGCCGTATAAAGCTCTACATCAGGGTGTGCATTTTGCAATGCTTTAATTCCCTCTGGAGCCGCTACTAGCACTAAAACTTTAATTTTTGGACATTGTGCTTTTTTTAGCAGATCAATAGTAGCAATCATTGAACCACCTGTGGCTAACATTGGATCAACAATAATCGCTAAACGCTCTTCCATATCTGGTGCTAATTTTTGGAAATAAGGTACTGGCTCTAAGGTTTCTTCATTACGATACATACCTACTACACTAATTCTTGCACTTGGAATATGCTCTAATACCCCTTCCATCATACCTAAACCAGCACGTAAAATTGGCACAACAGTAACTTTCTTCCCTTTAATACGTTCAACCTGTACTGGTCCACACCAGCCATCAATCGTTACCACTTCAGTTTCTAAATCAGCAGTAGCTTCATAAGTCAATAAACTACCGACTTCTGTTGCTAATTCACGGAAATGTTTTGTACTTACATCAGCTGCTCTCATCAAACCAAGTTTATGTTTTACAAGCGGATGTTTTACTTCAACGATTTTCATTTTGTTGCCCCTTAAAAATTTCAAAAAAATCGGGTGATTTTAAACTACCCATTCCGAAATAGCTAGCCTCAGAACTGAAAATCTGCACATAACCTAATCTAGCGCAAAATATTTCTTGCATTTGTTTGTGATCTGTATCGCAAACGATTGCTTAATCGTGTACAATTTGCGCCCGAATCGTGTTAAAACCGCCTAAGGAGCAAATGTGGACAAACAAACATTAAGTTATAAAGACGCTGGCGTTGATATTAATGCAGGCAATGAATTAGTTGAACGAATCAAACCTCACGTAAAACGCACCCGTCGTGCTGAAGTTATCGGCGGATTAGGTGGTTTTGGTGCATTATGTGCTATTCCTGCTAAATATAAAGAACCTATTCTTGTTTCTGGTACTGATGGTGTTGGCACAAAACTTCGTTTAGCGATTGACCTACATAAACATGACACCATTGGGATTGACTTAGTGGCTATGTGTGTGAATGATTTAATCGTACAAGGTGCTGAACCACTCTTTTTCTTAGATTATTACGCTACGGGAAAATTAGATGTTGATATTGCCAGTGATGTCATTAAAGGTATTGCTAATGGCTGTGAACAATCTGGTTGTGCTTTAATTGGTGGTGAAACAGCTGAAATGCCAGGTATGTATCACGCAAACGATTATGATCTCGCAGGCTTCTGTGTTGGTGTCGTTGAAAAAAATGAGATCATTGATGGTAGTGCTGTTCGTGTTGGTGATGCACTAATTGCATTAGGTTCTTCTGGACCTCACTCTAATGGTTATTCATTAATCCGCAAAATTATTGAAGTTGCCAATATCTCTCCAGCAGAAACATTATTAGAAGGTAAACCGTTAGCAGAACACTTGCTTGCACCAACCAAAATTTATGTCAAATCTATTCTTCCATTACTCAAACACGTAGATGTCCATGCTATTGCCCATTTAACAGGTGGCGGTTTCTGGGAAAATATTCCGCGAGTATTGCCAGATCACGTACGCGCAGTTATTAATGAAGCTAGTTGGCAATGGCCAGCTGTTTTCCGTTGGTTACAAGAAAATGGCAATGTCGATACCTATGAAATGTACCGTACTTTCAACTGTGGTGTTGGTATCATCATCGCATTACCACAAGAAGATGTGGAAACCGCACTAGCATTATTAGCTCAAACTGGTGAAAAAGCGTGGGTGATTGGTCAAATTGAACATCTTGATCCAGAAGAAACGCAACAAGTGATTATTCGCTAATGAAAAAAAGAATTGCTGTTTTAATTTCAGGTGAAGGACAAACGTTACAGGCAATCATCAACGCTTGTAACGTTGGTCGGCTTAATGCAGATATCGTTACCGTCATCAGTAATAAATCTGGTGTTTATGGTTTGCAACGTGCGACTGAGGCAAATATTCCAACGCATGTCTTTTTGCGGAAAAATTTTACTGATAACCAGCAGATGGATTCTGCTATCGGAGATCTCTTAGCACAATATCAAGTCGATTTAATTGTCCTTGCTGGCTATATGAAAATCCTTACGCCTGAATTTACCCAGCGCTTTGCGGGTAACATTCTTAACATTCACCCGTCGTTGTTACCAAAATATCCTGGATTACATACTTATCAACGCGTCTTAGAAAATCAGGATACGGAACATGGTTTTAGCGTGCATTTTGTCAATGAGGAAATGGACGGTGGGCAAGTAGTGTTTCAATTTAAATTACCCATTTTGCCAGATGATACAGAAGAGAGCTTGTCCACTCGTGTGAAACATTATGAACAGCGCTACTACCCTGAGGTAATTGGTTGGTTTGTTGATCAACGTTTGACATTTCGTGATCAAGCCTATTTTGATAATCAACCGTTACTCACACCAATTATCAAAACCTTAATCGATGTAGAATAATGCAATTATTGAATTTGTTGACAACATCATATTTATTAATTTGGAATTTATTTTTTCACTCAAATTAAGATTTAGGTTTCGCCCTAAAGGGCGACTCCATTTTCTTTGCTCGCCCAAAGAAAATGGAGGAAAAGAAAAGGCGCCCTAGCTCCTTGCTACTCCTCATTTCGTCAAGATTTTCCGAGCGGCAAAAAACTGATATTTTTCTGCGAAAAATTAGACGTTTTTTGCCTGAAAATCTTTCCTGCATTCGGGCAAGTCGCAAGGGAACCCATTTGAATATTTTATAAAGATCTTCCTTAAATATAGGTTCGTCAACAAACTAGAATTCTGCATAATTTATAAAGTATCCTATCGCGCCACAACAATGCTCATCAATAAACACTAATGGGATTCGTGTTCGCTGCCAAGCTGGCACATTTAATTTTTGCCACACTTTTTTGATCTCTGTTTTAGTGGAGTGAGCACTAATTTGTACGCTTTTGGAATAGTGAAAACGGATAGTCAGTTGTTGATAATTTTCTGGTAATTTTATGGATAATTGATGTTGTTGCCATGCAAATACGGCAAATTGTTGCGCTTGTTGACAGCTTACTTCACCTAAATGATCGGGTAGCTCAATCACTTCATCTAATTGAATTGGCAATATATAGTCTCGTAAATTCTGATAAAGTGGCGTTAGGTACAATTTATGTTGAAAACGTCGTACCACTCGCGCATTTAACTGTAATTCTGGCTGCCGATCTGCCTCGGCATTCACTACTTCATTTAATAATACCTCTAACTGTGTTTGGCTTGGCATAGGTTGCTGTAAATGCGCTAGCCATAAGCGCAATAATTGACGCTGTTTACTGATAGAATAAGAAGAAAAGTGATCTAACGTAAAGCTCCCATCTGCGGCTAAATGCGTTAAAAAAATCGGCGTTAATAACTCTTGCAACAACTGTTCCTGCTCGGCACATAATTGTGCAGAACGTGCTACGGCTTGATCAAAATGTTGCCAACGCTGTTTCAATACTGGCAAGACTTGTTTACGCAAAAAATTCCGCTCATAACGAGTATCATCATTACTTTCATCAAAAATGGTTATTAATTGATGTTCTGTAATATATTGTGCTAATGCTGTGCGGGATACCGTCAACAAAGGACGAAAAATAGGTACAGAAAAAAGTGTCGTCTGCACGGGCATTGCCGCTAAACCTTTCACCCCACTGCCTCGTTTTAAGGCTAACAAGAAAGTTTCACATTGATCATCTAAATGGTGTGCGGTAACTAAAACTTCATTTGGTTGTAATACTTGTTGAATCGCTTGATAGCGTGCAGCTCTTGCTTCTGCTTCAATATTACAAGTTCCATTCAGCAAAACTTTTTGGCTTATAAAAGGTATTTGCCATTCCGAACAAATCTGCTCACAGTGCTGTAACCAATCATCAGCATTTTTACTCAAGCCATGATGAATATGGATTGCTCGAACGGGAATATTTTTACTTTGACGTAATTGTGCGAACAAATGCAGTAAAGCAGTGGAATCTACACCACCACTAAAACCAATTAAAAACGCCTTGTTCTGCAAGGCGTTTTCTGCAATTTGTTGAATTAAGACATCTAATAGATGATTCATTAAGCAATTTTTACCGCTTGATATTGGCTAATTGGCGTTACAATATAATTCCTTGCTGGAATAATTTGTAATTCATATTTCTGTGATTCTTTGGTTACAGTCATTACATCATTAACCGCATTAGCCGTATGCTCAAATGCTTCCACTTCTGACTTACCATTTAATAAGTTAGCCAAGAAAATCGCACTTGTCATATCACCCACACCAACAGGATCGCGACCAACAAATTCATGTAATGGACGACTGATGTGCCACATACCTTGCTGATTCGCTAACACCATTTCAAATTTATTTGCATCTTGCCCAACTTTGCTAAGATGTTTCACTAATACCGTTTTTGGTCCTTTCGTTAAAATCGCTTCGATTGCCGCTAAGGCTTGTGAAAAGTTTTCTACGGTTAACCCTGTTAATTCCCGTAACTCCACTAAATTTGGTGCAATAATATCTGCCTGACTCATTGCATCATTTACCAAAAATTCAGCAACACCAGGTGCAACCACACACCCTTTATCTGGGTGTCCCATAACAGGATCACAGAAATAGATCGCTTTTGGATTGGCTTTTTTGACGGCATTGACGGTATTTAAAATTTCTTGTCCTTGCTCTGCCGCCCCAATATAACCTGATAACACCGCATCACATTCTGCTAATGCGCCAATATCCATAATTCCTTGGGTAATTTCGGCAATTTGTTCTTTAGGGATCACCATGCCTTTCCAGCGTTGATACTGAGTATGATTTGAGAATTGCACGGTATTTAATGCCCATGCGTCTACGCCAAGCAACTGCATAGGGAGTATAGCTGCTTTATTACCTGCATAGCCATAAACAACATGCGATTGTATTGATAACACATTTTTCATAATAACGTCCTATTAACAATAACCGTAACTCATCAATCGTTGATAACGGCGATCAAGTAATTCTTCATCACCTAATAATGCCAATTCATCTAGATCTGTTTTAATTTGTGTTTTTAAATTTTCAGCCATTTGTTCAAGATTACGATGCGCACCACCTAATGGCTCTTCCACAATACTATCAATTAATGATAGCTTTTTCAGACGATCTGCTGTTAAGCCCATGACTTCAGCAGCAGTTGACGCTTTATCAGCTTTTTTCCATAAAATAGAGGCACAACCCTCAGGAGAAATCACCGAGTAAGTGCTGTATTGCAACATATTCACTTTATCGCCAACCCCAATCGCTAATGCACCACCTGAACCACCCTCGCCAATCACAGTACAAATAATCGGCACTTTTAGCATCGACATTTCACGCAAATTACGTGCAATCGCTTCCGATTGACCTCGCTCTTCTGCCCCAACACCAGGATAGGCACCTGGTGTATCAATAAAAGTGATAATTGGCATATTAAAGCGCTCTGCCATTTGCATTAAACGCAATGCTTTACGATAACCTTCTGGAGCAGGCATACCAAAATTACGCATCACTTTTTCTTTGACCGTACGCCCTTTTTGATGCCCAATCACCATCACAGGACGATCATCTAAACGCGCAATTCCCCCAATAATTGCTTTATCATCAGCAAAAGCTCTATCACCAGCTAACTCTTCAAACTCAGTAAAAATGTGTTGAATATAATCAAGGGTATAAGGACGTTGCGGATGACGAGCCATTTGTGAAACTTGCCAAGCCGTTAAATCAGCAAAAGTCTTTTTCGTTAATTCTTCACTTTTCTTCTTTAATCTAGCAATTTCTTCGTCAAGATTGATTTTATCATCTTGCCCAGATACCGCACGTAGTGAGTCAATTTTTGCCTCTAGTTCGGCAATCGGTAATTCAAAATCTAAAAAATCTTGATTCATACAGTTCCTTTTTCTTGTTAATACATTTGCGACAAAATAACTTGTCTATTCTATGCTTTTTTTTACTGAATTGCAGTGTTTTTCTCCAGTGGTAACCGCTTTACGATTAATTGATGCAAAAAATGTTGCCAACAAAGGACCTGAAATATTATGCCAAAAACTGAACACTGCACTTGGTACTGCCGCTAATGGATTAAAATAGGTTGTTGCTAAGGCTGCCCCTAACCCAGAATTTTGCATACCGACTTCAATCGCAATCGCTTTGCTATCGGCTAAATTTAATTTAAATAGTTTTGCAACAACGAAACCTAATAAATAGCCAAAAGCATTATGCAATACCACTACCAAGAAAATAAATAACCCCGATTCGATAATTTTATCTTTACTCACCGCAACCACTGCTGCCAAAATCAACACGATGGCAATCACGGAGACTAATGGTGTACAAGTCCCCAGTTTCACCATTTGTTTTGTTAACAGCGTTCTTGCCACTACTCCTAAAAATACTGGAAATAAGACAATTTTCAGCACAGAAATAAACATTGCATAAGCATTAATATCTAGCCATTGACTCGCGAGCACATAAAAAACGACTGGCGTTAAAAACGGTGCTAATAATGTGGATACTGAAGTACAAGCAACTGATAGTGCAGTATTGCCTTTTGCTAAATAGGTCATCACATTTGAAGAAGTCCCACCTGGACACGCCCCCACTAAAATTACGCCAACGGCTAAATCAGGTGGTAAATTAAAGCCTTTTGCAAGTACATAGGCAATTCCAGGCATAACAACAAACTGAGCCACTACACCAATAAACACGGCTTTAGGGTGTTTTACCACTTCGCTAAAATCTTGTACGGTTAATGTAATTCCCATACCAAACATCACGATCCCTAATAAATAAGGAATGTATCCCACTAAGCCCGCAAAATAACTTGGAAATTGATAAGCAAGAAAAGCAAACAATAATACCCAAATAGAGAATGTTTTCCCTGCGACAACACTGATTTTCTGTAATATTTGCATCATATTATCCTTAACAATAGCGATAAATTTATTCGTTGACAAAAGCATATTGATGTTTTGCTCGTTATCTAGAAGATCCAATTATTTCAACTCACCAACAAAATAGATAACGTGAGCTAAAGCATCAACATACCTTATAAAAGGATTAGAATTTACCGCGTTATAAGAAATTTTCAATCCATTTATCTATTTTTACCAAAAGAAAAGGCGAGAAATCCTTTCCTCGCCCTCTTACTGCAAATTTACTTTCTACTCTACTCGGACCGCAACATATATCTGATGCTGACCTGTGTTGCATAATAACAAATAGCTTTCACTTGTCAATAATAATTATTCTCATTTACAAAACTATTCACCAGATACTTTCATCTGTTCTATTAAGATTGAACCTGTGCGGATATTGGAACGTTGCTCGACATCATCTGCTACCGCAACAATCTGTTGCAACATTTCAGGAAGCTGTCCAGCAATCGTAATTTCTGCGACTGGAAACTGAATTTGTCCATTTTCTACCCAAAAACCTGCTGCGCCACGCGAATAATCGCCTGTTACTAAATTTACGCCTTGCCCCATTAATTCAGTAACCAATAATCCGCGATCCATTTGCTTTAATAAGGCGTCTAGTCCACCAGTGCAATTTGCTTTTACCAGCCAATTATGAATCCCACCCGCATGACCAGTCGTTTGCATACCAAGTTTTTTCGCACTGTATGACGTTAATAAATACGTTTGTAATACGCCATCAACAATGATCTCTTGATCTTGCGTTTTAACCCCCTCACTATCAAATGGTGTTGAAGCTAATTGCCCTAACAAATGTGGACGTTCGCTAATCTGAAACCAAGATGGTAAAACTTGATGCCCTAATTTATCCAATAAAAACGAAGAGTTACGATATAACGCTCCTCCGCTAATCGCCGAAGCAAGATGCCCCATAATTCCCGTTGCAACATCATTTAAAAAGATAACTGGCACTTGTAACGTCGTTAATTTTTGTGGGTTAAGGCGAGCTAATGTTTTCTTGGCACAATGTTCCCCCACCCATGCAGCCGATTGTAAATCAGCAAAATTTCTTGCAATGGTGTATTCATAATCACGTTCTAAGGCTTGATCTTGTTCAGCAATAACACTACAAGATAATGAGTAACGTGAAGATAAATAACTATTTAACACACCGTGCGTATTTCCATAGACACGAATACCTTCGCTTGAATGAAAACTTGCCCCATCACTATTGACAATTTTGGCATCATAACCTAATGCTGTCGTTTCTGCCGATAATGCCAACTCAACAGCTTGATCCACTGAAATATCTGCTGGGTGATAAAGCTGTAAATCTGGTGGCGAAAATGCCATTAACTCTTTTGGCGCTAACCCTGTACAAGGATCTTCTGAAGTATATTTTGCAATAGATAATGCAGATTCTACCGTACGTGTAATCGCCTCTTGACTTAAATCTGAAGTAGAGGCATTCCCCTTTTTATTACCGAGATAAACCGAAATGCCTAACGCCCCATCATTATTAAATTCTAAATTCTCAATCTCTTTTAAACGGGTGGATACACTTAACCCCGCCACTTTTGTCATTCCAACTTCTGCGGTGGCGCCTGCTTTTGCTGCTAGTGATAACGCGTATTCCGCAGCATCACACAGATGTTGCTGTTGTTGTTTAAGCTCATTTTTTTTCTGTGATGTCATTTCACTTCTCTCTTTCACATTTTTAGCAATAAAAAAGGATTATATAAAAATTTTTAGAACTTCTGCTAGAATGTACGGCTATATTTCATGTGATAACAGACAGGAACTATTAATTATGCGATTTAAAGATAAAGAGTTTGAATGGAAAGAAGAAGAGGAAGAAGAGATCATCTGGGTCAGCAAAAGTGAGATTAAACGTGATGCCGAACAATTAAAACAATTAGGGCAAAAAATCGTTGAGCTATCAGACAATGCGCTAGCACAAATTCCTTTAGATGAACAACTTGCTGATGCCATTCAACTGGCAAGAAGGCTTTCTCGTGAAAGTTATCGTCGCCAAATGCAATTTATCGGTAAATTATTGCGTCAACGTGATATTGAACCGATTCAATCCGCATTAGATAAAATTGAGAACAAACATAATCAACAACAACTCTTATTACACAAAATAGAAGCCTATCGTGAAGCTTTATTAGCTAATGGTGATCAAACCATTACTGAATTATTGCAGGACTACCCAACACTAGAACGGCAAAAATTAAGAGCATTAATTCGCAATGCGCAAAAAGAGAAAGAAAAAAATAGTCCACCAAAGGCTTATCGCGAGATTTATCAATATCTTAAAGAGCATATTTTAGATACGTAGTTTTCTACTATCAAAAAATAAAGATGCTTTCTTTCAAAAATTTTGTTAACATTTTGACCGTTTTTAGTACTTAATACGAAACTATTTATTAACATTATTTAACAATAAAGAGGAATACAATTATGGCTTTTAAATTACCTGAGTTAGGTTACGCTTACGATGCTTTAGAACCGCATTTTGATGCGTTAACAATGGAAATCCACCACAGCAAACACCACCAAGCATACGTTAATAATGCAAATGCAGTGTTAGAGGGGTTATCTCAAGAATTACAAGATATGTGTGCAGGTCAACTTTCTGCTAATTTAGATAAAGTTCCCGCAGCAAATGTTACCGCATTACGCAACAATGCAGGTGGTCATTTTAACCACTCTCTTTTCTGGAAATCATTGAAAAAAGGGACAACTTTACAAGGTAAATTAAAAGACGCTATCGAACGTGATTTCGGTTCTGTTGATGCGTTCAAAGCTGAATTTGAAAAAGCTGCAGCAACTCGTTTTGGGTCAGGTTGGGCTTGGTTAGTGGTGAAAGAGGGTAAATTAGCAGTTGTTTCGACTGCAAACCAAGATAACCCATTAATGGGCAAAGAAATTGCTGGTTGTGAAGGTTTCCCACTTGTTGGTCTTGATGTTTGGGAACACGCTTATTACTTAAAATTCCAAAACCGTCGTCCAGACTACATTAAAGAATTCTGGAACGTAGTAAACTGGGATTTCGTTGCACAACGCTATGAAGAACATTTAGCAAAATAATGTACAAGAATCCTATAAAGCCGCACCAAGCGGCTTTTTTCTTCTCTAGATTTCTCTATTTTTTTATTTTTTCGATCTTGCTCACAAAACAGTCTCAAAATAAAAGACTGAGTAAATAAATTTGCTAGCATAACGCTCGACAAATCAGTAGAATGCGTGATTTTTATATCATCACTACATTAAGCATTCTCTCGCCATAATGTGTAACAACGAGGCAATTTATTATGTCAACGACTGAAAAAACCAATTTACTCAATTTAACACGTCAAGAAATGCGTGATTTTTTAGCTACTTTAGGCGAAAAACCTTTTCGTGCAGATCAAATTATGAAATGGATCTATCACTATGGTGAAGATAATTTCGACAATATGACGAATATTAACAAGGTGTTACGAGAAAAATTAAAACAAGCAGCAGAAATTAAAGCACCTGAAGTTGCAGTCGAACAACGCTCCAGTGATGGTACTATTAAATGGGCAATGCAGGTTGGCGATCAACAAATTGAGAGTGTTTATATTCCTGAAGCTGATCGTGCGACACTTTGTGTTTCTTCACAAGTGGGCTGTGCCTTAGCTTGTACATTCTGCTCCACTGCACAACAAGGCTTTAATCGCAATTTAACGGTTTCTGAAATTATCGGGCAAGTATGGCGCGCCTCAAAAGTATTAGGCGCTTTTGGAAAAACTAAAATCCGTCCAATTACTAATGTTGTAATGATGGGAATGGGCGAGCCACTCTTGAATGTAAGTAATGTCGTTCCTGCGATGGAAATTATGCTCGATGATTTTGGTTATGGTTTGTCCAAACGTCGCGTTACCCTTTCTACTTCAGGGGTTGTGCCTGCATTAGATAAATTAGGGGAGATGATTGATGTTGCATTAGCAATTTCATTACACGCCCCAAATGATGAACTGCGAGATGAAATTGTACCATTAAATAAAAAATATAATATTGCAATGTTGATGGATTCCGTTAACCGTTATCTCAAAATTTCTAATGCCAACCATGGTAAGGTAACGATTGAATACGTAATGCTAGATCATGTGAATGATGAAATTGAACATGCTCATCAACTAGCCAACGTATTAAAAAATACACCTTGTAAAATCAATTTAATTCCATGGAATCCATTCCCTGAAGCACCATACAACAAAAGTTCAAACTCACGTATTGACCGTTTCCAAAAAACATTAATGGAATATGGCTTTACCGTGATTGTGCGCAAAACGCGTGGTGATGATATTGATGCTGCTTGTGGTCAGCTAGCGGGTGATGTTATTGATAGAACCAAACGTACTGCACAAAAACGAGCTTTTGGTCAGACTATTGCAATTAATCAATCGTAAAAATTAACTAAGTGAGGAGAATATGACAAAAATTTTAACTCTTTTTAAGCCTATTTTGCTATTTTTCTCACTTTTTTCTCTATTTGCTTGTAGTCATTCTCAGCAAAATAGTGCTCTGCCAACAGGCAATCAAGCTGCCGCTAAAACCCGAGTTGAATTAGGATTGGCGTATTTGGCACAAGGTAATGTAGCTTTAGCAAAAGCAAATCTAGATAAAGCATTGCAACACACGCCAAACGATTATTTACCTTATCTTGGCTTAGCTTATTTCTATCAACATACCGCGCAAAACCAACAAGCAGAACATCATTATCAGAAAGCATTACAACTGGTACCAGATAATGGCGATGTCTTAAATAATTATGCAACGTATTTATGTAACCAACGCCAATTTACCCAAGCATTCCAACTATTCGATAAAGCGCTGACTAGCAAAGCTTATTATCACTTCGCCGATACCTATGAAAATATTGCAATTTGTGCCTATTTAGCCAACAATCAGCAAAAATTTACTGTTGCATTGGCACAATTACAAAAATATGCACCAGAAAAAGCCGAAATATTACAACAACGTATCAAAAAATAATAAGAATTATGGTTGAATGATAGCAACTTATTTCATTCCTCTTCGCCATTCCTGTATAATGGACAAATTCTGAATTCTTCACTGATAGCTCGTCATCAAATCAGTGAGTCATTATTATTTTTTTCAACCACGATTAATTTTATTATGGATCAAGAACAATTCTCTAATAGCGTAAATTTAGGACAACAATTACGCAGTGCCCGAGAAAAACTCGGACTTACCATTGAAGACGTTGCAACAAAGACAAATCTAAAAATCGCTGTTTTAACTCAGTTTGAAAATAACGAATTTACAATTTCACATATTCCAGCCACATTTGTACGTGGTTACTTGCGTAGTTATTTAAAATTTCTCAAGTTACCCGCAGAGCTTATCCAAACTCAAGCGGCTTTTGGCGAAGAAGTAAAAAATGATTTAAATAAAAATCATCGTACTAAAAACTCTGTTAATCGCTATGTATCACATCACCATTGGTTACGCCCGCTTAGCTGGATTGTCGTTATTGTGATTATTGGCATGACAGTATTATGGTGGTGGCAAGATCATCAACGTTCAGCAAATGAAAGAGAATCATTTGTTGAAGAACATACGACAACAGAGAACGTATCTACATCTAATAACCTCCCTGAACAAGTGCAGCTATCCCAAATTGAAGCTGATAGTACAAATAATAGTATAGAACAACAAAACAATGTAGAAGCAGAACAAATTACAAGTGATAATTTTACGACGACTTCAATAACTGAAAATAAGGGTAGTGATAACAATATCTCTTATCCAAATACTTCAACCGAAGCACTTACTACGGAAATGAATAAAATTGATAGCGCAACAGCAGCAAATCTCACAACTAAAAATAGTACAGTTGCACCGACAGCAGATGTTATCCTAAACAATTTAAAAATTGAAATTACAGGCGAAAATTGCTGGTTAAGTGTAAAAGACAAAAATCGTAAAACCTTAGCTGAACGTGAATATCGTCAAGGTGAAATCCTTGATTTAACAGGTGAACCTCCTTATTCATTAATTATCGGCGCGCCACAAAATGTAAAAATTATTTATCAAGGGCAAGACGTTCCACTAAAAATTGATGGTCGTGTTGCAAAATTAACTTTACCTGCACAACAAAATTAATTTCTCTAAATAAAGAAAATAGCTATGTTAAAACAATCTCCAATTCAACGTAGAAAATCTACTCGTATTTATGTTGGTAATGTACCTATTGGTGATGGTGCACCGATTGCTGTTCAATCAATGACAAACACTCGTACTACAGATGTCGAAGCCACTGTGGCACAAATTAAAGCATTAGAACGAGTAGGTGCAGATATTGTCCGTGTATCTGTACCAACCATGGACGCTGCCGAAGGCTTTAAATTGATTAAACAACAAGTAAATATTCCGTTGGTGGCTGATATTCATTTTGATTATCGCATTGCACTCAAAGTCGCAGAATATGGCGTAGATTGCTTACGCATTAATCCTGGCAATATTGGGCGAGAAGATCGAATTCGTGCGGTAGTCGATTGTGCAAGAGATAAAAATATTCCTATTCGGATCGGTGTCAATGCAGGCTCACTAGAACGTGATTTACAAGAAAAATATGGTGAACCAACACCAGAAGCTCTACTAGAATCGGCACTCCGCCATGTGGATATTTTAGATCGTTTAAACTTTGATCAATTTAAAGTCAGTGTGAAAGCATCTGATGTTTTCTTAGCGGTTGAAGCTTACCGTTTATTGGCAAAACAAATTGAACAACCGCTACATCTTGGTATTACAGAAGCAGGTGGTGCAAGGGCTGGTTCAGTAAAAAGTGCCATCGGTTTAGGTATGTTGCTTGCTGAAGGGATTGGTGATACCTTACGCGTTTCATTAGCAGCCGATCCTGTGGAAGAGATTAAGGTTGGTTTTGATATTCTTAAATCTTTGCGGATTCGTTCTCGTGGAATTAATTTTATCGCTTGCCCAACTTGCTCACGTCAAGAATTTGATGTGATTGCAACAGTCAATGCGCTAGAACAACGTCTAGAAGATATCATTACACCAATGGACGTTTCCATTATTGGCTGCGTTGTAAATGGACCAGGAGAAGCATTAGTTTCTGATATTGGTGTAACGGGCGGTAATAAGAAAAGTGGTTTCTATATTTCAGGCGAACGGCAAAAAGAACGTTTCGATAACGATCAATTAATCGACCAATTAGAAGCGCAGATTCGTGCCAGAGTCAGTGCTTTAGATCCCAAAAATCAAATTAAAATAGAACAGATTTAATTAATAGGAATAAAACGTGGCAAAAACAATTCAAGCAATTCGAGGAATGAATGATTATCTCCCTAGCGATACACCGTTATGGCAATGGGTAGAAAGTAAAGTAAAACAGCGTTTAAGTAGTTATGGCTATGCTGAAATTCGTATGCCTATTGTGGAATCCACTCCCCTATTCGCACGTGCGATTGGTGAGGTAACCGATGTCGTTGAAAAAGAAATGTTTACTTTCAACGATCGTGATGAAGAGAGTTTAACGCTACGCCCAGAAGGAACAGCTGGTTGTGTACGAGCGGGTATTGAACACGGACTACTTTATAACCAAGAACAACGTTTATGGTATATCGGACCAATGTTCCGTTATGAACGTCCACAAAAAGGGCGTTATCGTCAATTCCATCAAGTTGGAGTAGAAGTTTTTGGTATCGCTAATCCATTAATTGATGCTGAACTCATTATTATGACGGCAAAACTGTGGCAAGATTTAGGTATTGCTGATCATGTACACCTCCAATTAAACTCTATTGGTTCTTTAGAAGCTCGCAAAAATTATCGTGCTGCTTTAGTTGAATACTTACAAGGACATTATGATGCGTTAGATGAAGATAGCAAACGTCGTTTAACCACAAATCCTTTACGCATCTTAGATAGCAAAGATGCGAGAGTACAAGAGGTGTTAAATGATGCACCGAAATTGCACGACTATTTAGATGATGATTCTCGCCAGCATTTCCAGACCCTTTGTGCTATTCTTGACCAATACGGTATCGCCTATGAAATCAATCAAAAATTAGTGCGTGGTTTAGATTACTACAATAAAACTGTTTTTGAATGGGTAACCACAGCATTAGGTGCACAAGGCACCATCTGTGGTGGTGGACGTTATGATGGATTAGTTGAACAACTCGGTGGTCATGCTACACCAGCAGTTGGGTTTGCGATGGGCTTAGAACGTTTAGTATTATTAATCCAAGAAGTTGTTGCGGATCTACCTGTTAATGCTAATGTCGATATTTACTTGGTACATCAAGGCGAAAATACCACATTACCTGCATTAACCATTGCTGATCAACTGCGCACTGCCTTTCCACACTGCAAAGTTTTACTCCATTGCAGTGGCGGTAATTTCAAAAAACAATTTAAACGAGCAGATAAATCAGGTGCAAAATTCGCTATTATTCTAGGTGAAGACGAAATTGCTCAACAACAAGTTGTTATTAAAGATCTTCTCAGTGGTGTAGAACAAGTTACTCTCCCTATGTCTGAATTGATCAATTATTTAACCCCATTTTACTCATCTCATTAAGGAGAACTATTGTGGCTTATACAACAAGTGATGAACAACTACAAATCGAAGAGGTTAAACAGTGGTGGAAAGAAAACGGTAAGGTAATTATTCTTGCCGTGATTCTTGCTATTGCTGGTGTATTTGGTTGGCGTTATTGGCAAAGTTATCAGCTCAATAAAATTCACCAATCTTCCGCAAACTTTAGCCAAATTTTAGCGACAGCACAAACAAACCCAACTGCAGATAATCCACAACTGACTCAATTTATCCAAGAAAACCCAAATAATACTTATGCAACTTTCTTATTATTGGATAAAGCGAAAAGTTTAGTCGATGCGAAACAATGGGAACAAGCGGCAACCGCATTAAATCAAGCTTTAGCCAATACCAAAGATGTAGCATTAGCTTCATTAATTTCCTTACGTCTTGCTAGTGTCCAAACTCAGTTAAAACAATTCGATAAGGCATTATCGACACTTAACAAAGTTTCTGAACAAGCATGGCAAGGACGTAAATCCATGTTAATGGGTGAAATTTATGTTGCTATGGGTAAAAAAGATGATGCCAAAAAAGCCTTTGAAACTGCACTTGCTACGGCTAATCCATTAGAAGCACAATGGCTACAAGTTCAGTTGAATAATTTGTAATTGATTGATCTATAAAAAAACCGCTAAACAGCGGTTTTTTTTATAAAGAAACTTCTTACTCTTTATATTTTACAAGCATATCTCTAGCAAGGGGCTAGAAACAGCAAACCCCACGCTGTGTAGAGTGGGGCTTAAAAAAGGAATTAGGATTATGCAACATTTTCAACTAATAATCCTGTTCATCTTACTAATGGCGATTAGTACAAACGCTTATTAGTAACTGAACTAAGTCCTAGCAACAGCAGCCACTGTTGCTAGGCAATTCCTAACTACTATAAATAATATCAGCATAAAAAGCAATAGGTTAACAACACAGAACACAGTAAAAACTACGCTCTAAAACTACAATAAAAAACGCTCGAAGAGGGCAAAGTTAAAGCGATTTCATTATGTCTTCGCTAATCTAGCTAACGAGTTTTACTCCCTTCCCTCAGAACTTGCTAACAATCGTCCAAATGGCATTAGAATACTTTGTGAAACTTATCATTTAAATAAATAAAATAAGAACTTCTGCACCATGATAGTAATTTTCTAAATCCACTTTTTTCACCTAAAATAATTTTCTACAAATTTAAGTTTCATTGATAGTCAAATTTTTATTATAAATTTTACTAGATTTTTATATCCCACATTCTAATTCTGCAATCTCAAAAATGGCAATAACAATAAGGCGATCACTGAAGCAGAACACGTAATAACAATAAAGAAGCCATTCCAATGGAAATATTGCATAATTAACGCTAATGGATAGCCTGCTAACGCTGCACCTAGATAAGCAAATAACCCCACAAAACCAGTTGCAGCACCCGCTGTTTTCTTATGTGAGCATTCTGCTGCAGCCATACCAATTAACATCTGTGGACCAAAGACAAAAAAGCCTATTGAAAAAAATACCGCGCATTGTAGGATAATTTTATCTTGCGACATCACCCATAAAGCTAAAATAGAACAGAAAATACCGATTGCAAATAACAATGCCATTGGTCCTCGATTACTGGAAAATAACCGATCAGATCCCCAACCAGCAACTAGCGAACCAACAAAGCCGCCTATTTCAAAAAGAGAAAGGATACTATTTGCTAATACAATATCGTAATGATATTTCTCTGTTAAATAGATATTACCCCAATCATTAATTGCTGTACGCACAACATAGACTAACGTATAACTTAATGCCAATAACCAAATATATTTATTAAAGAAAACATAGCGTTGCAAAATTCGTCGCCAAGTGAGATTTACTCCCTCTCTTTCTTGTGCCAATTCTAATTGGTCATGACGCCATCTCCCAACACTAGGCAATCCCATTGATTCTGGTGTATCCCGTAATCGCAAAAAAAGTAAAATACCAATTAAAATTGCGCTAATACCTGCGGTAACAAACCCATATCGCCAACTATAATGTAAAGTTAAATAGCCAATAATCAGTGGGATCAATGCACCACCTACATTATGTGCTGTATTCCAAACCGACCACCACAATCCCCGTTCCGTTCGTGAATACCAAGTAGTTAATAATTTTGAGCAAGCAGGCCAACCCCACCCCTGAAACCACGCATTCAAAACCCACAAACTTACAAACATAAATAACGAGTTTGATAAACCAAAAAAGATATTTGTTACACCTGTAAGAATTAAGCCTATTGACATAAAGTAGCGAGGATTAGATCGATCTGAGAATACGCCTGAAATAAACTTAGATACCCCATAAGTGATATAAAATAAGGTTGTCATTAGTCCAATATCACTTTTATCAATTCCTAAATCAGTAATTAATGCAGGAACAGCGTAATTAAAACTTTTTCGGGTGAAATAAAAACCTGCATAACCAATATACATCGCCAACATTAAATGAATACGCCAATAATGATATAGCTGATCTTGCTGATTATCTTTCACAAACATAATTAGACTCTTGGTAAAATAACCTTAATTGTTGTACCTTGCTGCTCAACATTTTGTTTTTGCATAACAGATGTAAGTATAAATTCTCCACCTAACATACTCACTCGTTCTTGCATACCTCGAATACCAAATCCTGTATCAGCAATAATACTTTTATCAAAACCAATACCATTATCTTGAATAATCAATGTAATATTTTCATTAATTATCATTTGAATTGATACTTGAGTCGCTTGAGAATATTTAACAATATTCGTTAAACTCTCTTGGCATAGTCGATAAAGGGTAATTTCCAACACATGGTCTAAGGTAATTTTTTCTTTATTTTGCCAATGAAACTTCACTGTAATACCATGACTTATAAAGTCTAGTTCAGTAAATAAATTTTGAATTGCTTGCTGTAAATCCAAATCATCTAATAAACGAGGGCGAATACGATTCAATAATCCTTTCATTGTGTCATAAATATTCAATGAAAGTTGTTCAATAATATTGGCTATTCTTTCTTGCGGTAGTGAATGACTAATCTTTTTTAAAATATTAGCTTGTGTACGAATTGCAGTAATATTTTGTCCAATTTCATCATGTAGTTCTCGAGAAATATCTTTCCGAATTGCCTCTTCTGCATTAATTAATTGTCGAGTTAAATATTTATTTTTTGCTAACTCAAGGGATAAACTGTAATTAAGATCACGTTGATGTTGAATACCTAATCCTAAAAAAACACCTGTTATCGTTTGAGCCGATAAAGTTAATAATAAATCCGTAATTTCCGCATTAGAAAAACTATGTGCGGTTCCCATTAATGCAATACTATTTAAAAGTGTACCTAATAGTGCTCCCTGCCAACCATATCGAAAAGCTAACAAGATAATTGGGATTGACAGATAAAATAAAGCAAAATGGTTAAAACTTTCTGGCAATGTAGTTTGGATTACAATATTAAGTATAAAGAGAAAAATATAAATAAAAATATGTTTACTTCTTAGAATTACTGGTTTGTTCACTAATGCCGCTGTTAATGGCAACCAGTGTGTTCCAAAGAGAAAACTACTAATGAGATAACAAGCTGGAATTAATAAAACTCCCGATGAAAAACTAATTAAAAAAGTAAAATAAAATGGTTCAGTAAAAAATAACAACCCATTAAGTCCACTTAATCCAATAATTAATCCTAATTGTAATAATAACCGCCTAAACTCACTACCCACATAATATTTCTGAAATACTATTAAAATGGGAAAACTTATTATACTCAACAGCACAATAATAAAATAATTATTCTCTGGATAAGCAAAGATTAGTAGGAATAGAACACTGTACTCTGCCAAATAAACGGCACTCCAATATCGCTGTACACTATGAATTAAAATACCGACTCGCAACGCAAATGGAAAAAATAAAAAAGCTATAAGAGAATTGCCAAGAAAATAATCTGAGATTACCCACATACAAAAGTAAGTACAGACAATTAAAAACCAGCTATAAATAAGCGTAAATAGCGTTTTCATTAAATTATATAACTTGTTGATTGAATAAATTGACCAGTTCTACATTATTTTTCACATTTAACTTACTCATTGCATTTGCTCGATGAACATGAACTGTTTTAAAACTCAACTTTAATTTTTCAGCAATTTCCTTAGCATCTAACCCTGATACTAATAATTCACAAATTTCACGTTCTCTTTTGGTCAGTTCAAGTATATTATGCGACCTTTTAGGTGCTATTAATTTCAATGTTAATTCTGGCATTAAATAAACTCCACCCGCATAAACCGTTCTCACTGCTTGAACTAATGCCTCTGGGCTACAACGCTTACTTAAATACCCTTTTGCGCCTAATTCTAATGCTTTTTTTACCATCACCTCTGAATCATTCACACTCAACATAATACAATGAATCTTACTAGGAATATCTTTTAAAAGCGCTAATCCACTTTCATCAGGCATGGAAATATCAATAATACAAATATGCGGTTTTAATCGCGGTAACCCTAAACGTGTTTCTTTGACCGAACCAAATTCACCAACAACGCGAATATCTGATTCAAGGGATAATAATTGCGCAAATCCAGAACGTACAATCACATGATCATCGACTAATACAATATCAATCATGCCCACTATCTCATTTAACTAAAAGGCGCATATTCTACACCAAGACAAAAAATATGCGGTAATTCATTTCACCGCATATTTCGAGTTTTATTATTTAATGTCTGTAATGATTGATAATTTTTTTAACTTCCTTATCTTTTTCTCTTCAGCTATCGCAACAAATGCCAGTAGTGCCATACACATCAATGCCGAGGTATTGAGCGCCGCGAATGTTCCAGACCAACCTGTTAAGCCAAAAATTGGTGTTCCATCTGCAATCATACCAATCCCCAATTTAGCAAAACTATCTCCAATTAAATATGCAAATGTCCCTTTTACACCATCTGCTACAGCAATCGCTTTCTTAGGTACAAAACCTACAGCAGCAACGCCAATTAATAATTGTGGACCAAACACTAAAAAACCTAATACAAATAATGCAGTAAGATACATATATTCATTGGTAGCAAATTGATAAAACTCTAAGGTAAAGACAATAAGGATCAAGGCAACACACGCTGTTAAACCACGGCGCCCATTGGCTAAATCAGAAAGATAACCCCACAAAAATGTTCCTACTAATGCGCCAACCTCAAATAAAGCAAACCCAGAAATGGCTGCGTCTTTTGAGAAACCTAGCTCTTGATAAGCATAGACTGGCGACCATTGGTCAATTCCAATCCGTACGATATACAAGAAAATATTGGCAAAACATAACAACCAAATAACTTTATTTTTGAGAATATATTGTACAAAAATTTGCCATTTAGAGAGTTGTTGTTCCTCTGCGGTTTTATCTTCTTCACTAATTTCTTCCCCAAAGAGTTCTTCTGCTTTACCTAAACCATAAGCCTCTGGTGAATCTGAACCATATCGCAAACCAACAAAACCAATAACCAAAGCGATAATTGATGGGAAGATAAACATTCCTACTACATGACCATTAAAAATCACATTTGCCCCAAATAGCGCAACGCCCGCAGCTGCAGCACCACCGACATTATGGGATAAATTCCAGAAACCTAAGAATGTGCCTCTTTTCTTACGCGGAGTCCATTTAGTGATAGTAGAATAACTAGACGATCCGCCTGTACTTTGGAAAAAACCACTTAAAGCATAAAATGCAATCATTAAAAAGAGTGCAACGCTACCACCACCCATACTTGCACTAAAGCCAAGCATACAAATAGCAGACAAAATCAACATAAACGGCACAAATTGTTTAGTATTTTTCCCATCAGCATAATAAGAGACAACCGTTTTTCCAATTCCGTAAGCAACTGAAAAACCTAAACCAATCATTCCTAATTCAGTTTTAGTTAAACCATAAGTTTCAATCATATCGTTTTGCGCAATATTAAAATTCTTACGAATCAAGTACATTGCCATATAGCCAATAAATACCACTAAATAAGATTGCATAAATGGTTTAAACCACATTTTACGTCTTTCTTCGACTGAAAGATCTAATACTGGTTTTCTAACTTCTTGCAAAAAACTAAGCATAAAAATTTCCCTAATATTTTAACTAAATAAGACTGGTTAATCTTAATCAAACAAAGAAGATATGCCTTGAGAAGATACTTTAGAAAAAATAGGAATTTTTCTTAGTTTTGTTATTTTTCATCTATTTTTGTGATGTAAATCACTTTTTTGCGAGCAAAATAAATCTAAATTTATTGGTGTAAAAAGCCCCCTAACATCAATAAAGCAAGGCTATATTTTTGTAAAGAAAAGGAAACTGCCATCATTTAGCTTATCAATTCACCAATTAAGCAATTTTTACGAAAAAGAAGTTGACGATATTTCGGAACGATATTATTATTCACGCCACGAAATGCGGAGCGGTAGTTCAGCTGGTTAGAATACCTGCCTGTCACGCAGGGGGTCGCGGGTTCGAGTCCCGTCCGTTCCGCCACTTCATAAAAAATATTCTCCTATTGCGGAGCGGTAGTTCAGCTGGTTAGAATACCTGCCTGTCACGCAGGGGGTCGCGGGTTCGAGTCCCGTCCGTTCCGCCAATTTATTTCACTTAATTTCTTCTAATATTTCATCAACTTATATTTTTGACTTTTTTAGAATTTGTTTAATAACTCATTTAACTTCAATTTCAATTTATTTTTGATAGTATCATCTAAACGAATACGATATGTTGGTGAGAAACAATTCCCATCTAGATCTAAATTTAAATGGTATTGTGTATATTCTCGTTTAGTAGGTTGAATTGCAAATTGCCAATCACATTGTGCAGTAGATGGATAAATTTTACCTCGTCCTAATAAACGGGCACCATGAAGTATAATTTCTGCTTGCTGTAAATGCCATTGTCGTGAATTGCCTTGTAATTGCCCTGCAATATGCTCAAACTCCGTATCTTGCATATCTTGCTCAAATCCTGCAATCGGAAATGGTAAAGCATTCCCCAACAAGCCTAATACATTAATCCCTTTAAATTTTCCTTTACTTACACTAGTAAAATTGAATTCAGCATCAGATAACGTATTCTGGAATTGTAATGCTCGCCCTTGCACATCAAGCCTTCCCTCAATCACAGGAGAATAGCCCAAGATTGTCGAAAAAAATATTGCGGGAACCCTTTCTCCTTGTAACGTCCATGCTGTTTTTTGCTCATCTATTTTTTGTTGTGTAATCTGTAACACTCCATCTGATAACCCAAATAAATAGGAAGTTTGATCTCCTCCTCGACGCAAAACAAATTCTGGCATTTGGAATTGATTAAAAATTACACGCTCCGCTTTAAGATTCAAAGTAGATTGTCTATGATCAATCGCTATTGAATCGACCGCTATATCAATATTTTGCCTTTGAGCTATTGCTTCTCGTAATTGCCCTTGTAATTTCAGTTGTTGTAATAAAAACGGCACATCTTCTCGCTGTTGTAACGAAAATTGCCCTTGTAGCATTGTGAATTGAGGTGTTTCAGCATGAATTAACGTGATGTTTTGTGTGTGCGTTAACTCCCCGTTGGTTTCTATAGTAAGTCTAACTTTATCTAAATAAGTCTGATCTAATTGTTTTATTTCGCCATTGATAATTTGTATCTGTTTAAGCCATTGATTATTTGATAACCAGCCAAGATAATTTAACTTAAAAATAATTTTGTCAGCGGATACTTGCCATTGTTCCCGTTGATAATTCACATTTTTAATTTGTACTGAAAGAGGGAAATAAGACACCACAAAATCTTGTGGTTGTAAATGAATTGCATAATCAGAAGATAAACGTTGAGTAATGTTTTGGGTAATTTTAATTACTTGATTTCGTATTATCCCCCCTGCAACGAGGATAACAAGAATAATACCAATTACCCACCATTTCTTCATTATCAATCCTCATTAATTTTACTTGCTACTGCGCCCTGCTGATTTTTATATTTTGCATCTAAACGGCTATTATATGGTCGTTTTGCTTCACCACTTAAAACTTCAAAACTTAATGCGCCAATTACCATTTTCGGGCGAAGTGCTAACGGTAACTTACCCGAGTTGTAAAACTCTAATACAATTCTGCCTTCCCAACCTGGATCAATTCGATGTGCCGTTACGTGCACCATTAACCCTAATCGCGCAAGTGAAGAACGCCCATCTAGCCAGCCAATAATATTGCTTGGTAATTTCACTGATTCATAAGTACTCGCTAATGCTAATACACCTGGGTGTAAAAAGAATGGTTCGCCATCTGCAATAATAATTTCTTCACTCATTACTTGATCAAGCTGTGCTGATACGGCTTCTTTCGGACCACTTAAATCGATATACGCCGCAGAATGATCACGAAATACACGAAAAGAATTACCTAAACGTACATCAACCGTTGCGCCATTAATTTTGCTGTTATCTGGACGTGGCGATAAAACAATTTTCCCTTCATCTAAATAACGTTCAATATCAACATCACATAATCTCATCAGTTCACCTTTACATTATTTTTTACGCAATAACTGTAAAATTTGTGCTTTTAAGATATTAATGGCTATTCGATTTTTACCACCGCGAGGCACAATAATATCTGCATACTGTTTTGAAGGCTCAATAAATTGGAAAAACATTGGACGTACTGTTTTACGATATTGTTCCACCACAGAATCCATCGTTCTGCCACGCTCCTCCATGTCTCGCTTTAAACGACGGATAAAACAAATATCCAATGGAGCGTCAACAAAAATTGAAACGTTCAGTTCATCACGAATACGTTCATCAGTTAATAATAAGATCCCTTCCAAAATGATCACTTTTTTGGGTTCAAAATGACGTGTATTTCCAGTACGAGTATGCTCAACATAACTATATTCTGGAATATCAACTGCTTTCCCCACTTTTAATGCTCGCAAATGTGCTAATAATAACTCACGATCCATTGAGTTTGGGTGGTCATAATTTGTTTTTGTCCGTGTTTCAAAATCTAAATGGCTTTGATCTTTATAATAAGAATCTTCAGAGATAATACCAATTTCTTCACAGCCCAACTCTTCACATAGTTCTTTATAAATCGTTGAAGCAATTAAACTTTTCCCTGAAGCTGAGGCACCAGCAATCCCAATAATAATTGATGGTTCTTCTGTTAATGGGTAATTGATTTGTGGCATAACGTCGTTTCGCTAATTAACTAGATAAAATTCTGCTTATTATAAAGAAGCTAACTAGTCATCACAACCGCCGAAAGAAGATAAATTTTCTTTTTTTTCAAGAATTTTGAGCTAAAAAGAGAAAGTGATAATAAGAAAATAACTACAAATAAATTCTAATGGCACGCCCTATTGGATTCGAACCAATGACCTACGGCTTAGAAGGCCGTTGCTCTATCCAGCTGAGCTAAGGGCGCATAGGAATGAGATATAATGAAGATAAAAAAATGGTCGGCGAGATAGGATTTGAACCTACGACCCACTGGTCCCAAACCAGTTGCGCTACCAAGCTGCGCTACTCGCCGACATATGTTGTGCATTATAATTTTTATTTCTTTTCCGTCAATCACTTTTTTAAATTTTGAAAATAACCGCTTAAAATTAATCCATACCCTTATCAAAGGGGCTTTTTTTTGAGAAAATCTCACAGTGATTTTACACAACAACATCATCTAATCTATATGGAGAAATCAATGCAAGCACAAACTCTCTCTGGTAGTGCCTTAGCCAAATCAATCAAAGCAGAACTTCAGGAAAAAATTCAAGCTATTGTAGAGCGAGGTCATCGTTCACCAGGACTTGCCGTGATCTTAGTTGGCGAAAATCCTGCTTCACAAATTTATGTCGAAAATAAGCGTAAAAGTTGTCTTGAAGTGGGAATTCAATCAAAATCATTTAATCTCCCTGAAACTATTTCAGAACAAGAGCTTTTATCATTAATAGATCAATTAAATCAAGATGATAGTATTGATGGTATTTTAGTACAATTACCTCTACCAAAACACATTAGTAGCGTAAAAGTCATTGAGCAAATTGCACCAGATAAAGATGTTGATGGCTTCCACCCATATAATGTAGGTCGTTTATGTCAACGTATTCCAACCTTGAGAGCTTGTACACCTTATGGGATTATGAAACTTCTCGAGACAACAGGTGTTGATTTACATGGGCAACACGCAGTTATCGTTGGTGCATCAAATATTGTAGGCAGACCTATGGCAATGGAGCTTTTATTAGCAGGTTGTACCGTTACAGTAACCCACCGCTTTACTCAAAATTTAGCCGAACTTGTTGGGCAAGCGGACATTTTAGTTGTTGCAGTAGGAAAACCTCATTTAATTCCAGGTGAATGGGTTAAACCTGGCTCAATCGTTATTGATGTAGGAATTAATCGTATTGATGGCAAAGTTGTTGGCGATATTGTATTTGAAACGGCACAACAACGAGCTTCCTACATTACACCTGTTCCAGGTGGCGTGGGACCAATGACTGTTGCAATGCTTATGGAAAATACGCTTCTTGCTTATCACCAACATTTAAGTATTACTGAAAAGTAACTTACCTGCGTTATAGTACTAATTATTTTACTCAAAAATATCTAGTTATTAGTAACTAGATATTTTTGTTTTATAATTTAGCTTTTAATTTAGTCAAAATCTTTTGATGAATTCCGCCAAAACTCCCATTACTCATCACTAAAATCTGATCTGTTGGTTTTGCTTCTTCCACAATTTTATCAACTAATAAATCAATATCAGCAGACCAAGATGCAGGTTGTACACACTGATTTGCTATTTCTACCACTTCCCATGGCAAATTATCTGGTTGTAATAAAAAAACATAATCCGCTCTGACCAGTGATGGTGCTAATTCTTTAGTATGTACGCCCATTTTCATCGTATTTGAACGAGGTTCTAACACAGCTAAAATACGTACGCCACCACCAACTTTATCTCGTAAAGCTGCTAATGTTGCTGCTATTTCAACGGGGTGATGTGCAAAATCATCGTAAACGGTTATCCCTTTTACTTCACCTTTAACTTCTAAACGGCGGTTAGCATTCACAAAGGTCGCTAGTGCTTTACAAGCACTTTCAATACTTACCCCCGCATGATAAGCCGCAGCGATTGCCATTAGCGCATTAAACATATTATGTTGACCAACAATATTCCATTTCACTTCGGCTACTTTTTGTTGGTTATGGAAGACTTCAAATTCAGTACAATCATTGCATAAGCGTTGAGCATACCATTCCTTATCTTTACCAATAAATTGTTGTTCGCTCCAGCACCCCATTGCTAATGTTTCCTTTACAGTTCCTTCATCTGCAAAAGCAAGAATACGACCTTTAGCTGGAATGGTTCTAATCATATGATGAAATTGACGCTGAATAGCAGTGAGATCATCAAAAATATCAGCATGATCAAATCCGATATTATTGATAATTAAAGTTTTTGGATTGTAATGAATAAATTTAGAACGCTTATCAAAGAACGCTGTATCGTATTCATCTGCTTCAATTACAAAAAAAGGTGATTTACCTAATCGAGCTGAAATACCAAAATTACCCGATATCCCTCCAATTAAAAATCCTGGTGCTAATCCTGCCTGTTCTAAAATCCATGTTAGCATTCCTGTTGTCGTTGTTTTACCATGCGTTCCTGATACAGCTAATACCCAACGATCGCGTAATAGATGATCATGCAACCATTGTGGACCAGACATATACGGTAAATTATTATCTAACACATATTCTACACAAGGATTACCTCGTTTCATTGCATTACCAATAATCACAAGATCGGGAGCTGGCTGCAACTGAGACACATCATAATTTGGAATAATATCAATACCACTCTTTTGCAAAAAAGTACTCATTGGTGGATAAACATTCACATCTGATCCTGTAACTTTATAGCCCATTTCACGAGCTAAAATAGCTAACCCTCCCATAAAGGTCCCACAAACCCCTAGAATATGAATATGTTTTTTACCTATTTTCATTACAACCTCATATTACTTATGATTTATTAATGTAAAATCTTTCTTTTCAAAAATTTATACTGTACCATCACATTTCCCTCTTTTTATTACTATAATAATGGTAAATTTTCCTATATCATAAACTTTGCAAATTGTATTGTAGTAATGCAAAATTTTTAGTTACTAGGATTGGATTATGAATGAAACAGTCAGTCAGTCAGTCAGTCAGTCAGTCAGTCAGTCAGTCAGTCAGTCAGTCAGTCAGTCAGTCAGTCAGTCAGTCAGTCAGTCAGTCAGTCAGTCAGTCAGTCAGTCAGTCAGTCAGATGATATTCTAATGCGAATCATAATATTAACACTAGGCATTTTCATTACTTTTTTTAGTTGCAATACATTCACATTTGCAAAGGCTTCTTCTCAAGCTTTAAATAGTCCAACTAATAACAATAGACCGCTTGCAAAAATTGCAGACATCAAGATCATTTCACAAAATATGCAACGTGAAAATGAGGGGAACCTATCTTTTTCAACCACTTATTTAATTCAGAATCAATCAAATAAACCAATTCAACAAATTGATTGGTATGCGGTATATATTTTCAACAATCGTATTATTGATACACGATTTATTGAATTAAAATTTAATCAATTTAATATCTTACAACCAGCACAAAAGTATTACTTATCGACGCTTTTACCTGAAACAGAAATGAATAAGCTCAGCAAAAAACTTTTTACCAACAATGCCTCTAACATTAAAGTTAAATTGATCGTTAAGCTTATTCAATTTGATGATGGTAGTATCATTTCTAAATAGACCTAAAATAGCCAGATTGGTGAAAATCCTGATAATCCCGTCCCTACCAATAATAGCCAATAATTCATCTTCGTCTTTTTAAAAATTGAATATCCCCAAATGACTAATAAAAATAGATGAGTAATAAAATAACAAGAAATGTTAAATGGCTTCCACGATAAAATTTGTTGATCTAAATACAATATTGAAAGACTCACCAGCACAAAAACACTGCTAGCCACTAATGCTATTAAAGTAAAATAAGGCAATAAATCGATTAATCTATCTAAGCGATTGCGAGAAACTAATAATCCCCAATAAGCCAAGCCAATACAAAATACAAGCTGTAACAAAGGATTAAAAGTTAAGCTTTCTGTCATTGGTAATAAAAATAAAGGAATCAATGCCAATAATAGCCCTATCCCTCCAGCAATCATTCCTAACCACAAAATGCCTCGCCTTAATTGCTCTTCTTTTGGTTGACGCCAAGTTGTTAACGTTAATATTGCACCACAAGCATATGCTAAACGAATTGGTAAATAAACTTTCACCTGAAAACAAGTCAGTAATAGCCACCCTCCCCAAAAAATAAGAAAATAAAGATTCCAATAGCTCAATCGACTACGCTGTCCGTTACAAATTTCACCACATAAAAAAATAATCTGACAAATCAACTGAGCTGAAAGTACTGCTATTGTTAGATGTGAAATAATCGACTGACCAAATGGTTTTGCCAATAATAAAATATATTCAGCTAAAAAAAGGAGTACGATTGGTAAAATAGAAAGGGCTATCACGTTTCTTTTTGATTGTTGATGATCAGACATAATCTCCTAGCCTTGATAAAAATTGTGATTTATGTCTCACATTATGGCATAATCAATAGGTTTTTTCTTTAAATTTCATTTTTCGTAGGAGGAAATATGCGTTTATTACATACAATGTTACGTGTCGGTGATCTTGAACGCTCTATTAAATTCTATACAGAAATCTTAGGTATGCGTGTTTTACGTCGCAGCGAAAATCCTGAATATAAATATTCATTGGCATTTGTTGGTTATGATGATGAGGATAAAACCGCTGTTATTGAGCTTACTTATAACTGGGGTGTATCTGAATATGATTTAGGATCTGCATTTGGACATCTTGCTATTGGTGTAGATGATATTTATGCAACCTGTGATGCAGTAAAAGCGGCTGGTGGTAAAGTTACTCGTGAACCAGGACCAGTAAAAGGTGGAACGACAGTGATTGCTTTTATTGAAGATCCTGATGGCTATAAAATTGAATTTATTGAAAATAAAAGCGCAAAAGCAGGTTTAGGACAATAAACCTTAATCTCTGTATAGATCTCACTCCTCATCACATTAATGAGGAGTGATTATTTTAACCTTTTTATCAGGAACTTGATGTGAATCAAACAACGGAACAATCATCTGAGCCAGTTAATTATCATCTTCTCAAACACCGTTTCCGAGGTTATTTCCCCGTTATTATTGATGTAGAAACATCTGGGCTTAATCACCAAACCGATGGTTTATTGGAACTTGCTGCAGTAACGGTAAAAATGAATGAGGAAGGAATTCTATTACCCGATGAGAAATGCCATTTTCATATTCAGTTATTTGAAGGGGCGAATATTGATCCTAACTCATTGAAAGTAAACGGCATTAATCCTAATGATCCTGAACGTCAAGCTGTTGACGAACTCACAGCTCTGACTGAGTTTTTCCAAATGGTACGTCGCGGGCAAAAAGCGGCAGAATGCAAACGTTCTATTTTAGTCGCGCATAACGCCATGTTTGATTATAACTTTCTCATGGCGGCGATTAATCGAAGTGGTATCAAACGAAATCCATTTCACCCATTTGCTACGTTTGATACCGCTACTTTAGCAGGATTTATGTTTGGGCAAACTGTATTACGCACCGCTTGCGATACAGCAGGAATACCTTTCGAACCAAGTAAGGCACATTCTGCGTTATACGACACAGAAAAAACAGCGGAATTATTCTGTCTAATGGTAAATAAATTAAAACAAGCAAACCTTTTCCCACCTATACGATTAGATGAGAAAAATTGCTCGACAAATCTCTAATTTTTATAGATTATTTCACTTTTCGCATCACAACATTTATTTAAGGAACTTTACTATGTTATTTAGCAACGAAGTTGTTATCTCAATTCTCGTGTTGCTTGCGTTGAGTTTAATGCGCATCAACGTGGTGATTGCGCTAATTATTTCAGCGCTTACAGCTGGCTTAGTTGGCGGATTAGATCTTAATAAAACCGTTTCAGTATTCACTGATGGATTAGGTGGCGGTTCATCTGTTGCGATGAACTATGCTGTGTTAGGGGCTTTTGCTGTTGCGATTTCTAAATCAGGTATCACCGATTTATTAGCTTACAAAGTGATTTCACGTTTAGGGCACACTCCAAGCCATCGCACACTTGTCTGGTTTAAATATTTATTACTAGCTATCTTATTAGCATTTTCTATTTCTTCACAAAATTTATTACCTGTCCATATTGCCTTTATTCCGATTGTCGTTCCTCCTCTACTCAGTATCCTGAATAAATTAAAAGTGGATCGTCGTGCAGTCGCTTGTGTACTCACTTTTGGTTTAACCGCAACTTACATGCTGTTACCTGTCGGTTTCGGTAAAATCTTTATTGAAAATGTCTTAGTTAAAAATATTAATGAGGCTGGTGCACAATTTGGTTTGCAAACGTCTACTGCTCAAGTTTCACTTGCTATGGTAATTCCTGTTATTGGTATGGTAATTGGTTTATTAACAGCAATATTTATCAGTTATCGTAAACCAAGAGAATATATTGTTCATTCAAGTGAACCCACTTCTGATGATTTACAACAACGCATCGCAACGATTAAACCATTTCATATTTGGATTAGTATTTTTGCAATTATCGCTGCCTTTACGCTACAACTTTTCACCAACTCAACGATTGTTGGTGGATTAGTTGGTTTAATTATCTTCGCTGTCGGCGGTATTTTTAAATTAAAAGAAAGCAATGATGTTTTCCAACAGGGTTTACGTTTAATGGCAATGATTGGTTTTGTAATGATTGCGGCTTCTGGTTTTGCCAAAGTGATTAATGAAACAGGTGGAGTAACTGAACTTGTTCAATCATTTAGTAATACCATCGGTCCAGACAATAAAGGTTTAGCCGTCTTTTTAATGTTATTAATTGGTTTATTTATCACAATGGGTATTGGTTCATCTTTCTCCACTGTGCCAATTATCGCCTCTATTTATGTACCAATTTGTATTAGCTTTGGCTTCTCTCCATTAGCTACCGCAGCAATTATTGGCGTTTCTGCGGCGTTAGGTGATGCAGGATCACCTGCTTCTGACTCAACATTAGGTCCAACATCTGGGTTAAATATAGATGGAAAACACGACCATATTTGGGATTCTGTTGTGCCAACATTTATCCATTACAATATTCCATTAATTATCTTTGGTTGGATTGCAGCAATGGTCTTGTAATCTTCTCTGAAGATAAAAAAATGGCTACCATTTCTGGTAGCCATTTTTTACTGCTTCAAACTAGGCGAAACCACGCTGATATTGGCGAGGAATATCATTCATTGGCGTACTATCACTCGCATTTTGCTCATATTGTGCATTTAATACCCAATAAGGATCTCGCAATAACCCTCTACCAACAGCAACTAAATCCGCATCACCACTACCAATTACAAAATCTGCTAAGGCAGGATCATCTAACATTCCAACAGCAATCACGGGTAAATTCGTTGCTTGTTTTACTTTGTGCGCTAAGTAAACTTGATAACCAGCAGCAAATTGTGGGTGTTTACCCTCAGCCAATGCACCATTACCACCACCGCTCACATGAATCATATCTACCCCAGCAGCAGCGAAGCGTTTCGCCACTTCAACACCATAATCACTATCAAATCCATTTGTAGAATATTCTTGTGCAGAGATACGGATAACTAACGGCATCTCTTCTGGCATTACGGCTTTAGCAGCATTGATAACTCGCTCACCAAATAACATTCTATCTTGCCCATATTCATCTTGCCGTTGATTAGATTTTGCTGAATAGAATTGATGGATTAAATAACCGTGAGCTCCATGTAATTCAATTAAATCAAAGCCTGCTTCCACCGCTCTTTTGACTGAGTCTTGGAATGCTTGGATAATCTCTTGAATTTCAGCTTTGCTTAATTCCCGTGGTGTTTTTAAATTTTGTCCAGGGTAATCCAAATCGCCATAATGGATCGCTGAAGGCGCAACGACATCATCACAATCCTGTGCTTTACGTCCAGCATGACCAATCTGAATACCAATTTTAGCACCTTGTGCATGAACGGCATCAACAATACGCTTAAACGCATCACGTTGTTGATCGTTCCATAACCCTAAGCAATGCGGCGTAATCCGTCCATTAGGTGCAACATTAGTCATTTCCACAATAATTAACCCTACGCCCCCAACAGCTCGTGATGTATAGTGTACAAAATGCCAATCGTTAGGTACGCCATCAACAGCGCTATATTGGCACATAGGTGGCATTACAATGCGATTACGTAATGTTAGATTTTTAATGGTGAATGGTTGAGTAAAATAACGAAACTTTGCCATTTAGGACTCCTTAAAAATAACCAATAAAATAGTAACGTCCGTTATTATACATTAAGAAATTAATATATTTCTCTTATTGATATGATTGTTATTGTATACCAAAGTCTTGATAGGATAGGGTGCGATTGAGAAAAACAGGCATTCAGAAATAAAGTGAGTAATATGTAACTCGCAATGACATAGTGAAGACAATCCTTAATCTAACTCATTCCATACCTCGCCCAAGGTGAGAAAATCTTGTTGCAGCATTGGGCGGATTTTTCCATTATGCATCGCTGCCGCTGGGTGGTACATTGGCAATAATAAAAATGAATTATCTCCTCTGGTTAAAGAAAATACTTGCCCGTGTATTTCGCTAATTTTGAGATCGGGTAAAAACACCGATAACGCAATTCTTCCAAAAGGAACGATAATTTTAGGTTTTACCAAGGCGATTTCTGCCTGCAACAACTCACAGAATGCCGCAATTTCATATTTATTAGGCTCTCGCTGTTCAGGACGAAATTTAACTACATTGGTTAAATAAATATTTTCCCTCACTAAGCCAATCGAGTTCAGCATTTGATCAAAGAATTTGCCACTTGTTCCCGCAAAAGGTCCTTTTTCTCGCTCATCTTTGCCTGGCGCATCACCAATAAACAGGATTTCTGCTTGTTGGTTGCCCCAGCCAGACGTCAGTTGCTGTTGTGGAAATTGTTGCTGTAGCGCTGCTTGTAACGCTTGAATGCTTAACTCGATTGTCATGATTTTACTGTTCTTCAGCTAACCACTGCGCCACTTGCTTAGCAAAATAAGTCAAAATACCATCTGCACCAGCACGTTTAAAGCAGAGTAACCCCTCAATAATACATTCTTTTTCTTTCAACCAACCATTTTGAATTGCAGCCATCTGCATCGCATATTCACCCGATACTTGATACGCAAACGTTGGTACACCGAAATGTTGTTTCACTCGCCACACCACATCTAAATATGGCATACCTGGTTTTACCATCACCATATCTGCCCCCTCTTGCAGATCTAAGCCTACTTCTTGTAACCCTTCATCGCTATTTGCAGGATCAAGCTGATAAGTAAATTTATTTCCTCCTTTAAGATTTGCAGAAGAACCAACTGCATCACGGAAAGGACCATAAAAACTAGACGCATATTTTGCTGAATACGCCATAATTAAGGTATTAATAAACCCTTTTGCTTCCAGTTCACGACGAATAGCACCAATACGCCCGTCCATCATGTCGCTTGGTGCGACCACGTCCGCGCCTGCTTGCGCATGGGAAAGTGCTTGTTTTACCAATACTTCCGTTGTAACGTCGTTTAAGACATAACCTGTTTCATCAATAATGCCATCTTGCCCATGAGTCGTAAAAGGATCTAATGCGACATCTGTCATTACGCCTAATTCTGGATAAGCCTGTTTTAATGCGCGTACTGCTCGTTGCGCTAAACCTTGTGGATTATAAGCTTCCTCTGCCATTAATGATTTTTTCTCTTGTGGTACTACTGGGAATAAAGCAATCATTGGTACGCCATATTTCACTAATTCTCCCGCCTCAATTAGTAACTGATCAATGGTTAAGCGTTCTACACCCGGCATAGATGGCACCGCTTCACGTTGATTTTCGCCCTCAATTACAAATACAGGATAAATTAAATCATCTACACTCAATTTATTTTCTGCCATTAAACGGCGACTAAAGTCTTGTTTGCGCATTCTACGCATTCTGCGTACAGGAAATTCTGAAAAAATTTGTTGAGTCATAATTATCTTCCTTATTTTTACTTTCGTTATTTTCTTATAAGGTAGAAACCGCCAAAATATGGCGGTTTCCTCCTAAAATGATTGCAAAATAATGAATTTACTCTTCTTCTTTTGCTTGATAGAAGCGAGCAAATAACACGCCGACTTCAAATAAAAGATACATTGGTACAGCAAGCAATGTTTGAGAAAAAATATCTGGTGGGGTTAACAACATTCCAATAACAAATGCCCCAACTAAAATATAGGGACGTTTCTCTTTTAAACCAGAAACACTCACCACCCCACTCCAACATAATAAAATAATGGCAACAGGTACTTCAAAACAGATACCAAACGCTAAAAATAACGTTAATACAAAATCCAAATAACTACTAATATCTGTTGCAATCGCCACACTTTCAGGGGCAGTTTTGGTTAAAAATGAGAACACAAGTGGAAAAACCACATAATAGGCAAATGCCACCCCTACATAAAACAATAATGTACTGGAAACCAATAGCGGATAAATTAGACGTTTTTCATGCTTATATAACGCTGGCGCGATGAATGCCCAGACTTGATACAAAATATAAGGAACAGATAAAAAAATTGCCGTTATTGCGGTTAATTTTATTGGCGTAAAAAATGGTGCAACAATATTGGTTGCAATCATGGTCGAGTTATGCGGTAACTCCTTAATTAAAGGTTCTGAAACAATATGATAAATATCATTTGCAAAATAAACTAATGCGACAAACACAATCAACACACATACAAAACTTTTTAAAATGCGATTGCGTAATTCGACTAAATGGGTAATTAAGGGTTGGGATTCATCAACATTCGGCATAGACTTCCCTCATTGATAACGACAATTATGACTCTTTTTTCTCTTTATTGGTAATATTCGCTGGCTCAGCAATAGTCATTGGATCATAAGTAGCAAGATCATCATCATGCTGTTCTAGAATTAATTTTTCTTCATCAATTTCTGCTAATTCCGCCTGTTCATCAGGTAAAATATCTGTATTTGCTACCGCAGCAGATACTTCTGCAGAAGACGTATTAACAGATGATGTGAATTGATCAGCTGCTTGATGTGCGACTTGAGCTTGCTGCTCGAGCTGTTGCTGCATTTTCGCTGCCGAAGCTTTTAACTCTTCAACTGTTTTGCTCAACTCTGGTGAAAGTGTTGATAAATTGAGATGCTCAGCTTTTTTAATATTTTCTTGCAGCTCTTGTAATTTTAATTCTTGCGCGAGTTCTGTTTGCACATTATTTGCAAGATTGCGTAATGTACGAATCCAACTCACTACAGTACGAATAGCCACAGGTAAACGCTGTGGCCCTAATACAACTAAACCAATAGTAAAAATCAGAACAAGTTCCGAAAAACCTATATCAAACACAGCTATGCCTGCTCTTTCTCTTTGTTTTTAACTTCGCTTGTAGAATTGGTTTGTGATTCAAGAGATTTGTTAAATTCAGCATCTTTTTCGTCTTCATTCATGGCTTTTTTAAAGCCTTTGACAGATTCACCAAGATCTGAACCTAAGGTCTTTAATTTTTTTGTTCCGAAAAGTAAAACCACAATTAAAACAATAATTAATAATTGCCAAATACTAATTCCACCCATAATAACACCTCAATAAATAAAAATTTCATTAGCTTACACTACGACGCTGTAGCATAAAAATAGCCATCACTATTACATTATTTCAATAAGACACTTCTTACTAACATTACGCTTGCAAGAATTAAGGTACTTATGCTCAACCAACTTGGTAAAAAGTGATAACCAAATAATCCGCCAAAGAATAACAAACTCGCCACAAGAACACCATACACCCGTTGGGTATTTTTTTGTTGTTGGCGCTTAAACTCACGCCTAATTATCTGCAATTCACGCTTAATTTCTTTTTGTTCTAATAAGGCATGATGTAGCGTTTGTGGGAATGAAGCAAAATGTTCGCGTAAATACGGAATATGCGCTTGGAAATCACGATACATTTTCTTCACACTAATTTGCTCATTAAGCCAATTTTGCAAGAATGGCTTTGCTGTTTGCCATAAATCTAGTTGCGGATATAACTGGCGCCCTAGCCCCTCAATATATAACAATGTTTTTTGCAATAGCACTAATTGCGGTTGTACCTGCATTTGGAAGCGACGTGCTGTATTAAACAGATTCAATAGCACATGCCCAAAAGAAATTTCCGCTAATGGTTTTGAAAAGATAGGTTCACAAACCACCCGAAACGCCTGCTCAAACGCGTCCAAATCGGTATCTTCTGGTACCCACCCTGAATCAATATGCAGTTGCGCGACTCGTCGATAATCTCGATTAAAAAAGGCTAAAAAATTCTCTGCCAGATAACGTTTATCCTCGCTATTTAATGTCCCTACAATCCCACAATCAATACCAATATACTGCGGTGATTCTGGCTGCTCATAACTCACAAAAATATTACCTGGGTGCATATCTGCATGAAAGAAACTATCGCGAAATACCTGCGTAAAAAACACCTGTACGCCGCGTTCTGCCAACAGTTTCATATCTGTACCATTGGCTTCTAACGCAGCGATATCTGAAATAGGAATTCCATAAATCCGCTCCATTACAATCACATTTTTATGACAAAAATCAGGATACATTTCAGGAATATACAGCATAGGACTATCCGCGAAGTTTTGTCGTAACTGTATGGCATTTGACATTTCTTGTCGCAGATCTAACTCAGCCAACAACGTTTTTTCATACTCTTGCACTACCTCTACAGGACGCAAACGATAGCCCTCTCGTGTCAAGCGTGGTATCCATTTTGCAATGCGGTACATCAACGCAATATCCAATGCAATCACAGGTTGAATATCGGGACGTATAACTTTAAAAACGACTTCTTTCCCTGCTAAAGGCTGATCAGCATTAAAACGCCCTGTATGCACTTGTGCGATCGAGGCAGACGCAAGCGCATTTTCATCAAATTGTTCAAACCACTGTTCAATCTTCCCCCCAAATGCTTTCTCAATTTCTGCTCGTGCCAGCTCACCAGAAAAGGGCGTAACTTGATCTTGTAATAAGGCTAATTCGTCAGCAATCTCTGCTGGGAAAAGATCTCGTCGCGTCGACAGCATTTGTCCAAATTTAATCCAAACTGGACCTAACGTTTGAAAAGCCAAACGTAAACGCATTCCTAATGACTTTTCAGTATGTTCATTTTTAATCCAGAAAAGTAATTTACTCGCACAACGTAGCGGTCGGGTAAGGGCTATTTTAGGCAATGCTTCATCTAATCCGTATTGCAACATAACCTTGGCGATTTGATAAAAACGACAATAATGTTTTAACTTCATACTTTTCCTGTTAAATGATTAATCTTGTCCTCAAGCCGTTGTACATCTTGAGCCAAACTCTCAACTTGATCATAAAAATCTAACAAAGCCAATGAGGGCGCAATTACTTGCCACTCTTCGCTTAAACGTGCTCCCCAATGGTGTTCGGCGGTTTGACGTTGGCGCTTAAATTGCTGTTGTAATTGTTGGACACCACGATTTAAGATGTGTGCCACTACATCGCCAAAATATGGTGCTAACAGTTCTGCTGGATTTTTTTCTAATTGTTCCACCAATGCCACTGTATCTTGCAGCACCTGTAAATCGCCTTGAAACACAATTTGCTGGCGATTAATAAACTCGGCTAGTTGGCTTTTTTGTGGACGTTGCCACAATATATTTGCATCGGCAATGACCACACAATCAGCCTCTCCCTCATACTCGGTTAAAATATCTACATGTTGTTGAGAAAACAGAAGAAAGCCGTGCCCACCTTGCTGGAAAGAAAAAGACAATACTTTATTATTCAATTTACGCAAATAAGGTGCTATCCCCTCACTGCGTTGAATTAAATAATTAAGCCCTTGCTCCAACAAACCATTCGCTATTTGCGACAACATTAATTGCTGTTTAAGAGAAGAAACAGGCATAGAAATCCTTAAAACTTATAACCACGATGTAAGGCAACAATACCCGCGGTTAAATTAAAATATTGCGTTTGTTCAAACCCTGCATCAATCATCATCTGTTCCAACACAGATTGTTCTGGGTGCATACGAATTGATTCAGCCAAATAGCGATAACTATCCGCATCATTCACCACGACTTCACCTACTTTCGGCAAAATATTAAATGAATAAAAGTTATAAACTTTACTTAGTGGCTCAAGAATCGGTTTGGAAAATTCTAAGACTAATAAACGACCACCAGGTTTTAATACACGGTACATAGAACGCAGCGCTTTATCTTTATCCGTTACATTACGCAGACCAAAACTAATCACAATACAATCAAAAGTATTATCCGCAAATGGCAACATTTCTGCATTAGCTTGTACATACTCAACATTGCCAACCACGCCTAAGTTACGCAATTTTTCTCTGCCCACTTGCAACATGGAGTCATTAATATCCGCTAAAATAACTTGCCCTGTTTCACCAACAATCCGCGAAAATTTTGCAGTAAAATCACCTGTTCCACCTGCTAAATCAAGCACTTTTTGTCCTTTGCGTACCCCACTACAATCAATGGTAAATCGTTTCCAAACACGGTGAATCCCAAAAGATAACAAATCATTCATCAGATCATATTTCGCCGCCACTGAATGGAAAACATTGGCAACTAATTGTTGTTTTTCTGCTTTGGCGACTGTTTTAAATCCAAAATGGGTAACCTCCTCCCCCATTTCAGTATGTTTTTGCTGTTGTTGTTCCATTCCTTATCCTTATTTTTTCTCTGGTATATTCGCTAATAATTGCGTTAATAATTGCCAATAAATGGCTACCGCTGGAATATGACAACGCTCATCAGGAGAATGTGCACCAAGAATAGTTGGTCCGATAGAAACCATTTGCATATGCGGATAAACCTTATTAATCAAGCCACACTCCAATCCTGCGTGAATCACTTTAATTACGCTTTCTTTACCAAGGATTTGATCATAAAGTGCTTTCGTTTGTTTCACGATAGCCGATTCAGCTTGTGGCTCCCAACCTGGGTAGCGTCCTGAGAATTTTACGTCTGCTCTCGCCAAGCGACACACCGAACGGACTAAACTCACCACCGCATCTTGTCCATGTTCATTTAAGGAGCGCGCTAATAAGGTTAATTTAATCTCCTGTTGCCGTGTTTCTAATACGCCTAAACTAATTGAACTCTCCACTACCTCTGGCAACGTATCACTATAACGTATTACACCATTTGGTAAGCCATTAATTAAATCCAATAAGGTTACTGTTTGTTCAAATGAAACACCTTGATTTGCCGTTACTGATGTGAGTTCTAACGTTAAATTCACTTCTGCTTGTGATAAAGCAACTTTTAACTCATCAGTTAACTTCGCTAATACCGTTTTAAATTGTTCACTCTCTGCACGATCAATAATCACCGTCGCAAATGCCTCACGTGGAATCGCATTTCGCACTGATCCACCTGCAATATCGGCTACCCGAAATCTGACTTGGGTAGCAGTTTGTTCTAATAACTGAGCTAATAATTTAATCGCATTACCACGATTGAGATGAATTTCTGCACCAGAATGTCCGCCCCTTAGCCCTGTTAATGCAATATGCCACGCCTCTTCATTGGCTGTAATGGCGTGCCAAGTAATTGGATAACGAATATCGACATCTTCACCACCTGCACAGCCAATATAAATTTCGCCTTCTTCTTCGGTATCGGTATTAATCATAATTTGACTCTGTAGCCAATTTGCCTGTAATCCTAATGCGCCAACCATTCCCGTTTCTTCACTTGCGGTCAACAACACCTCCAATGCAGGGTGGGCAATATCATCACTATCCAATACGGCTAAACAAGATGCCATGCCAATACCATTATCTGCGCCTAGTGTTGTCCCTTTGGCTTTGACCCAATCACCATCAATATAAGGCAAAATTGGATCCGTTAAAAAATTATGCGGTGTATTTTTATTCGTTTGTGGCACCATATCTAAATGCGCTTGCAATGCCACGGGTTGACGGTTTTCCATTCCTGCGGTTGCGGGTTTACGAATTAAAATATTACCAGTCTGATCTTGTTCCACCCAAAGCTGTTTTTGTTTTGCCCAATGAATAATAAAATCGGCGAGAGCTTGCTCATGATGAGATGGGTGAGGAATCGAACAGATAGTGGCAAACCATTGCCAGAGGAGTTTTGGCGATAATTCAGTAATTGACGGCATAAATTTTCCTTTTACATTAAAACTTTCTTACAAAATCAAAAGAAATTGCGTTAAATGATAGCATGAAAAACAATTTCAGGTTATCCTTACGCAATTTTATTTATCACTTCAAATCAAAAACATAAGGTATAGTTATTATGAGCGAAAAATATGTTGTTACTTGGGATATGTTTCATATGCACGCACGCAAACTTTCTGAACGTTTGCTTCCTGCATCACAATGGAAAGGTATTATTGCAGTAAGTCGTGGTGGTTTATTCCCAGCGGCAGTTATTGCTCGTGAGCTAGGTATTCGCTTAGTGGAAACTGTATGTATCGCAAGTTACGACCACGATCAACAAGGGGCATTAAAAGTGTTGCACCGTGCAGAGGGTGATGGTGAGGGCTTTATTGTCGTTGATGATTTAGTTGACACGGGTAATACTGCACGAGCTATCCGTGAAATGTATCCAAAAGCAAAATTTGTAACCGTGTTTGCTAAGCCAACTGGTGCACCATTAGTCGATGATTATATTGTTGATATTCCACAAAATACTTGGATTGAACAACCTTGGGATATGGGTATTACCTTTGTTCCACCTCTCTCTCGTAAATAATTTTAAGCTCAAAAATATTTGGAGTTGCTTATGTATTTGGCACAAATTAAAGCGGAATTAACCCAAGCTGCTGATGTTTTAGATAAGTTTTTATCTGATGATAAAAATATCCAACTTATTCAAGAAGCGGCTTTATTAATAGCAAATAGCTTTAAGCAAGGTGGAAAAGTCCTCAGTTGTGGTAATGGTGGTTCACATTGTGATGCGATGCACTTTGCAGAAGAGTTAACAGGGCGTTATCGGGAAAATCGCCCTGGCTATCCAGCAATCGCCATTTCTGACGTTAGCCACCTAAGTTGTGTCAGCAATGACTTCGGTTATGATTATGTTTTTTCGCGTTATGTCGAAGCAGTAGGTCAAAAAGGTGATGTTTTATTTGGCTTATCTACTTCAGGTAACTCTAAAAATGTCTTAAATGCGATTGATGCTGCCAAAGCAAAAGGTATGAAAGTTATTGCCCTCACAGGAAAAGATGGCGGTAAAATGGCAGGGTTAGCCGATGTTGAAATTCGTGTTCCACATTTTGGTTATGCTGACCGCATTCAAGAAATTCATATCAAAGTCATTCACATTCTAATGATGTTAATTGAATTTGAAATGGCAAAAATCAACGCTTAATACAACCACCTTTGTTTAGGGGAGTTTTCTCCCCTAATTTTTTGGAAAAACAATTCTTTAAGCTAAAAAAACTGAATGAAAAATTTTTCTTCTTTATTCCAATTAGCAACATTAAAACAGATTTGCATCATTATTATTGCGCTGATTGCTTTATATTTTTCCGCATTATTTATGTTAATGGGAAGTGGTAAAGAGATTGGCATACAAGATGTTTTACTTTTAGCATCATTAATTTTAATTTTTAATTCCTCTCGAATTACTTTTTATATCATCATTTTACCCATTGCGATTGCCTATACATTATATGCGCCTGTTGGTCTGATGTTTGGTGAACCTAATTACCAATATTTAGCTTCTGTTTTCGCTACTAATGTTGCAGAGGGCGCAGAGTTTTTGCAACAGATTCCACTAACATATTATGCTATGGCAGTCGCTATTCTTCCGTTATTGCTTATCTTTCGTTATCTTACTCAACGTTTTCAACTCAAGTTTTATCGGAATAAAACACTACTTTGTGTTATTTTTAGCTTTGCTTTGATTCACCAATCTCCATTTGCTTTTTTCTATACTTTTTTCGCAGCTGCCAACCAAGTAAAAGATGAATTAATCAAACTAAATCAATTTCAATTAGAAAGTGAATGGGGTACAGCTAAATTTTCTGGCAAATATCAAAATTATGTTTTAGTCATTGGTGAAAGTGTCAGACGAGATTATTTACATGCTTATGGCTATCCCATTCAAAATACCCCATTTATTGAAAACACTAATGGAATTATTGTTGATGGTTTAGCCTCTGCAGGAAGCAATACAATCTCATCATTACGCTTAATGCTGACCAAACCAGACACAAGTCGTTGGGCACCTAATTATTCATTAAGTTTAATAGACCTCATTAAAGCTGCGGGGTTAAAAACTTATTGGATTTCTAATCAAGGGTTCTTTGGTGAGTTTGATACCCCTATCACTGCGATTGCAGATTTAAATGATGAAACATATTTCATTACAAATAATGATTCTATCCTTAATACATCAAGTGATTTCCAATTACTCAAACCATTAAAACAAGTATTACAAGATAAAACAGATAAGCCAAAATTTATCGTTCTACATTTATATGGTTCACACCCAAAAGCTTGTGATCGGATTAAAGACTATAAAAATATTGCTCCAGTAAAAAACAAGAAGTATCAATATCTCAGTTGTTATGTTTCATCAATAAAAAAAACCGATGAGGTGTTAGCACAGATATATCAAGCTTTACAGCAACAATATCAAAAAGAACAACAACCATTCACTATGATTTATTTTGCTGATCATGGTTTAGCACATAAAACAATTAATGGTGAAATTCTCTTTTTTAACAATGCAGGTAGCCAATTACACCATAATGTTCCACTATTTATGACCGCATCAGATAGTCAACAACGCATAAAATGCAAAAGTTTTAAATCTGGCTTAAACTTTACTGACGCTATTGCTAATTGGATAGGAATTACTAACGAAAACATCTCACCTGAATTTAATCTCTTTAATTGTAAAGATGATCCTGATAGTTACGGGTTATCAGAACGCTTACCAAAAACTAAGCTTGACCCAGCGATTGATATTAGAGGGAAATAAATAGTATGCGAATACTTTTAGTTGAAGATGATCCAATGATTGCCAAGGCTCTATCAGAAAGCTTAAAAGAGGCAAGTTATGCCGTTGATTGGGTAGAAAATGGAGAAGTAGCACTGAGTGCTGTCAAAGCTCAACCCTATGATTTAGTATTACTAGATTTAGGGCTGCCAAAAAAAGATGGATTAGTTGTATTAGCTCAGCTCCGCCAACAACAGTATCGTTTTCCAATTATTATTCTGACAGCCAGAGATGACTTGCCAAGCCGTTTACAAGGGCTAGATGGTGGCGCAGATGATTACATCATTAAGCCATTCGATATGGCAGAGTTGTTGGCAAGAATCCGTGTTGCATTACGCAAGCAAAGTGAGCATTTCACCGCTGAACTCTGTTATGGTTCATTAAAACTGAATTTAAAAACCTATCAAGTTCATCATTTAGCAACAAATGATACTCACCAACTAACTAATAAAGAATTTGCGATTTTACAAGTGCTATTGCAACACCCAGGTGTGATTTACTCACGTAGTGATCTGGAAGATAAGATTTATGGTTGGGGTGAAGAAGTAGAAAGTAATGCGATAGATTTTTTGATCCATTCATTAAGAAAAAAATTAGGCAAAGAAGCGATTAAAAATATCCGAGGTGTTGGGTGGACTATTCCAAAATAAGCCGATTATTACGTAAATGGCGCTCATCTATTCAAGCAAAACTAACCTTTACATTAGTCATCGTTACTTTTATTACCGTTGTGATTACAGGAATCACAACAGCACATAATGCTTTTTATGCAGCCTATCAATTACAAGATGATTGGCTTATTCAAACGGCTCGTTTCGTTTCTTTACGAGGCACATTATCTGAACAGATACCATTAAATGACGATGATAATAAAATTTATGTGCAAACTTCATTAACACCAACACATAACAAATATTTTATTCCTTTTCTTAACCAAATGTACGAAGGGTTTTATACCATTCGGATTAATAAAAAAGAATTTCGTGTCTATATCCGTAAAATCAAAAATTTACGTATCGCCGTAATGCAAGAAACAGAATTTAGAACCAAAAAAGCGATTGAAGCCACTTGGGAAACGATGTTGCCATTCTTAGTATTTATTCCACTTGTTATTTTACTCAGTATTTTTGTTATCAATTTCACTTTTCTACCATTACGCAAATTATCGACTGCGATCAAACAACGTAGCGAAAATGATCTCAGTGTTATTCCACTGACCAATACGCCTTACGAAGTCCATAGCTTTATTCACGCTATAAACCATCTATTAAAACAAGTCGATAAATCAATGAAAGAGCAACAACAGTTTATCGCTAATGCAGCACATGAACTCCGTTCACCAATGACCGTTCTCTCTCTACAAGCGGAACGACTTGCTACTCATACTGTACCCGCAGAAACGAAAGAACAGATCGAACAACTAAGTATCGCAATTCAACGCAACCGCTATCTGCTTGATCAGCTCCTCTCTTTTGCTCGTTGTCAAGCTCATCACTCACAATCCGAGCGTAAACTCATTTCAATAAAAAATACCTTTAAACAAGTAATTGAAACATTGCTTCCTTTAGCAGAGCAAAAGCAGATCGACATCGGTGTGATTAGTGAAGAGGATTATATGCTTACTATCAGTGAAACCGATCTTTTTACCATAATCAAAATTTTGCTTGAAAATGCGATTTTATATACACCAGCAGGTAGTTTAGTCGATCTTGCCGTAACTAAAATAGAACAAAAGATTATTATTAGTGTCGAGGATAATGGCAACGGTATCCCAGCAGATGAATACAATAAAGTATTAAAACCGTTTTATCGCATTTTAGGCACCCAACAACAAGGAACTGGACTAGGTTTAGCCATTGCAAACACTCTCGCTCAACACTATCAAGCAACATTACAACTCAAACCAGCTCAACAGTATGAACATGGATTACGCGTTGAGATTACCTTTTCAGACAATACGCAAAATCATCTGTTGTCATAATAGAGTTTCAGATACTTACTACAACACACTAAGCATAACAAGATATTGTGCAATAGATTAAATAACAAAAAACCCTAATAACTAAAAGCTATCAGGGTTGAAAAGGCTATCTTATAATTCAATTAACCGCGATATTTCTTCCAAAGATGGATTAAGCGGCGATATTTTTCTGAAACAGCACTCACCAATGCTTGATCATCTAATTCATTCGCCAACCATTGTGCAGAAGGTTCACCAAAAATCGTTCTTCCTACCGCAAATCCTTTTACCATTGGTGCTAATGCAGCCTCTTTAAAGGTTTGATCAAATACACTTTCAGGTGCATCTAAACCTAAAATCAAGATACCACGACAATATGGATCATTTGCATTAATCACGGCGGTAAGTTGTTGCCAAGTAATAGATGTCATTCCTGGTAATTTCCACCAATCTGGTTTAATACCCAACTGATAGATATGGCGAACAATATCTAAATAATAAGTTTCATTTTGCTCCATATCTTTTGGCAAAATAACCTCTAACAATAGCTCATGTCCAGTTCGACAACACGCTTGATACACCTCTAATAATTTATGGTCTTGGCGTTGTTTAATGCTTTCATTGTCATTTGGGTGATAGAAAGTTAAACATTTTACAACGTGTTCTTTCGGCCATGAAATTAATTGACTACCTAAATCCCCATGTTCAAGCTCTAGTGGACGTGAACCTGGTTTTTCAATAGGACGACCAATCCACCATTTCTTCCCTGTAATCGCATTCAACGCATCTTGCCCATAGGTAGTATCGGCTAAAATACCTGCTTGACCTTGGTAAATGCCTTCTTCTTTTGCTGTCTGTTCCGCAGCTTGTAACAATAACTGTTTAAGTTTTGGAATCCGTTTAACATCAGCCCCACACTTCGCTGCCATATCTTCTAACTGCATACGATGATCAAAGGCAAAAATACAGAGATTTTCCCAAGACTGTTTACGTGTGGTAACACGGTGTAAATGATTCAACGTTTCATCTAAATCAGGACGAGGAACTGATTCGGCACGAGAGAGATAGTCATCTAGCTCAGCTTTAGTTGGCATCGCTGGTGCACAACCATGACGAGAAACGACTAATGCACCACAAGCATTCGCATAACGGCACGCTTGTTCCCAACCCTCACCGTTTACATAGCCACGCAATAAGCCAGACATAAAGGCATCACCAGCCCCTAAAACATTTAATACAGCAACACGCACGCCATAAACATTTAATCCGCCATCAAGATCATCAGGAATCACTCCCTCAAAGACCGAACACCCTAATGCACCTCGTTTACAGACTAATGTTGCTTGTGTGAATTTACGTACATTTTTTAATGCAGTTAAGGTATCGGTTGAACCGCCTGCGATATGGAATTCCTCTTCTGTACCAACCAATACATCAAAATGGTGCAGCACTTCTTGTAAAGACTTGGTTACTGCTGCTGAGTCGATATAGCGCGTTTCTCCATCACCTAATGAGGTTAATCCCCATAATACAGGACGATAATCAATATCTAATAAACGCTTAGTACCATTACGCCCTGCATATTCCAATGCTGTTAATACTGCATGGCGAGTTTTCGGGTGAGACAAGTGTGTACCTGTAATCGCTAGTGCTTTTGCAGAAGCAATATATTCTTCACTAAAATCCTCTGCAGTAATTGCCATATCCGCACAGTTATCACGATAGAAAATAAGTGGGAAAGTTTCTGTATCTTTAATACCTAAAATAACAAGCGCAGTTAAACGTTCTTTATCTGTAATCAAATGGCTAGTATCAACACCAACACTTTGTAATTCTTCACGCAAGAAACGTCCCATATGCTCATCACCAACTCGAGCTAACATAGAAGACTTCAAGCCTTGAATCGCTGTTCCATAAGCCACGTTACCAGATGAACCACCTAAATATTTAGAAAAACTACTCACATCTTCTAAACGTGATCCTATTTGTTGTGAATATAAATCCACAGCCACTCGTCCTAAACAAATGACATCTAATGTTTTAGACATTTCCTGCCTCCTAAATCAGTTGCAATTCACATTTAAAAAATAAAATATCTATCGATTTTAATTTTAGAATAAAAATTTCATTTTTCCACCTATTATGTTCTATTTTGCGATAAAGATCGCAAAATTTTTTCTTCTAGATTGCAAAAAGCGCTTTAACTTTATCAAATCGCTTACTTAAATGAACAATTAATCCTCACTTTTTAGCAAAAACTTTTAAAATAGTTGATCTACTTCTCAAAAATGAAATTTATATTTCATATTTCATTTTATTGGAAAAATTTTTGAGTAAAATAGATGTCAATTAAGCAGATTGATCCGATTTTTTAAGGAGAAAAGCAATGAAAACTCAACGTCTCACTGTTGCTCAAGCACTCGTCAAATTTCTTGATAACCAATATATTGAAGTTGACGGTAAAGTAACAAAATTCGTTAAAGGGGTCTTTGGTATTTTTGGTCATGGTAATGTACTTGGCTTAGGTCAGGCTTTAGAACAAGACTGTGGTGATTTAATTGTTCATCAAGGACGTAATGAACAGGGTATGGCGCATATCGCAACTGGCTTTGCCAAACAAAAGCTTAGAAAACAAATTTACGCATGTACGTCTTCCGTAGGTCCAGGTGCAGCAAATATGATCACTGCCGCCGCAACCGCAACAGCAAACCGTATTCCTCTGTTATTATTACCTGGCGATGTGTTTGCTACCCGCCAACCAGATCCTGTATTGCAACAAATTGAGCAACCTTATGATTTAAGCATTAGTACTAACGATGCGTTCCGTGCGGTAAGTAAATATTGGGATCGTGTAACTCGTCCTGAACAATTAATGAGTGCATGTATCAATGCAATGCGTGTTTTAACCGATCCAGCTGAAACAGGCGCCGTTACCATTGCATTACCACAAGATGTACAAGCGGAAGCTTATGATTATCCAGACTATTTCTTTGCCAAACGCATTCATCGAGTAGAAAGAACACCTGCTACCGAAGCGATGCTTACCCAAGCGGTTGAATTAATTAAAAGTAAGAAAAAACCATTAATTATTTGTGGTGGTGGCGTTCGTTATTCTGAAGCAGCCCAACAACTCAAAGCGTTTGCTGAAGCTTATCAGATTCCATTTGCCGAAACGCAAGCAGGAAAAAGCGCGATTGTGGCAGATCACCCATTAAATGTAGGTGGCGTAGGTGAAACTGGCTGTTTAGCAGCAAATTTACTTGCCAAAGAAGCAGATTTAGTAATTGGTATTGGTACACGTTATACTGATTTTACGACGTCCTCTAAATGGATTTTCCAAAATGAGGAAGTTAACTACCTCAATATCAATGTAGCTCGTTTTGACGCTTATAAACTTGATGGCGTACAAATGACTGCTGATGCAAAAGCTGCACTCCAACAGTTGCAACCGCTACTTGCTGGCTATCAAGCACAATGGGGTGAGCAAATTGCCGCAGCGAAACAACAAATGGCAGAAGAGTTACATCGCGTTGCACAGGTTACTTACGCCGAAAACTTTGTACCTGAAGTCAATGATGCGTTACCAAATCGCCACAAAATTTTTGCTGAATTTATTAAATTAACAGGTTCTTGCTTAACACAAAGCCGTGTACTTGGCATTTTAAATCAACAACTTGGTGAAAATGACATCATTGTGGCTGCTGCTGGTAGTTTACCAGGCGACTTACAACGTGTATGGCAAGCAAAAGGAGAAAACACTTATCATCTTGAATATGGTTACTCCTGTATGGGATATGAAGTTGCCGCCTCTTTAGGTGCAAAATTGGCAGAACCAACCAAAGAAGTTTACACCTTACTCGGCGATGGCTCTTACCTCATGTTACACACTGAATTAGTTACTGCCGTACAAGAACACAAAAAAATTAATGTTGTTCTCTTCGACAATATGACCAATGGCTGTATCAATAATTTACAAGTTGGACACGGCATGGACAGTTTCTGTACAGAATTTCGTTTCAGAAATCCAGAAACCAATAAACTAGACGCAGGCTTCATTCCAATTGATTTTGCTATGAATGCGGCAAGTTATGGTTGTAAAACATATACTGTACGCAATGAAGATGAATTACTCGCTGCGTTAGCTGATGCTAAAACACAAACCGTTCCAACCTTAATTGACGTAAAAGTTTTACCTAAAACGATGGTTCACGGTTATGGCAGTTGGTGGCACGTTGGGGTAGCAGAGGTTTCTAACAAAGAACGTATTCGTCAAGCCTATGCTCACTCACAAGTACGCATCAATGAAGCAAGACGTTATTAATATTTACTCATTTTCCTTTAGGAGATATTTATGAAATCTGAAAATGTAAAACTCGGTATTGCCCCTATCGGCTGGACTAATGATGATCTTCCAGAATTAGGGAGTGAAAATACATTTGAACAATGTGTAAGTGAAATGGCACTTGCTGGCTATCAAGGTTGTGAAGTAGGCAATAAATATCCACGTGATATTGCGGTATTAAAACATAAGCTTGATGTCCGTGGTATCCAAATTTGTAATGCGTGGTTTAGTACATTCTTTGTTGATGGTAAAAAAGAAGAAACCATTCAAGGGTTTATTCAACATCGTGATTTCTTACACGCAATGGGCGCAAAAGTTATCGGTTGTTCAGAGCAAAGCCGCAGTATTCAAGGGCAAGCAAAATCTATTTTCAAAGAAAAAACCGTTTTTACTGATGCAGAATGGCAACTACTTGCAGAAGGCTATAATGAATTAGCCAAATTAGCTGCTGAAAAAGGCATGAAAGTTTGCTTACATCACCATATGGGTACGGGTATTCAAACCCCAGCTGAAATTGATAAATATATGGAAATCACCAATGATGATGTTTATCTACTTTTTGACTCTGGTCATCTCTATTATTCTGAAGGTTGCCAACAAGCCATGTTAGCAGTACTGGAAAAATATGTTGACCGTATTGTTCATGTGCATTTAAAAGATGTACGTGATGAAGTGGTTGCAGAAGTAAAAGCAAACGACCTCAGTTTCTTAGAGGGGGTGAAAAAAGGAACCTTTACCGTACCTGGTGATGGCGTCATTGATTTCAAACCAATTTTTGACATTCTCGAAAAACACAATTACAAAGGCTGGATGGTCGTTGAAGCAGAACAAGATCCTGCATTAGCAAATCCATTTGAGTATGCAGTTAAAGGTCGCAAATATATTAAAGACGTAGCGGGAATTTAAGGAGTTTTAAAATGATTAAAGTAGGTATTATTGGTGCAGGTCGTATCGGTCGTGTACATTCAGAAAGTATCAGTAAATATGTGAAAGGAGCAGAAATTAAAGCTATTTCAGATATTAAAGTTACAGAAGAGCTACAAAGTTGGGCAGAGAGTATGGGGATCCCAAATGTTTACGATGATTATCGTAAAATTTTGCAAGATCCAGAAATTGACGCGGTATTAGTATGTTCTTCAACCAATACACACGCTCCAATTTCGATTGAAGCTGCACAAGCAGGCAAACATATCTTCTGTGAAAAGCCGATTGATCCAAATAAAGATAAGATCCGTGAAGTGCTTGATGTTGTTGCCAAAGCAGGTGTCAAATTCCAAGTTGGTTTTAACCGTCGTTTCGATCATAACTTTAAAGCCATTAGAGATCGTGTTGTGGCAGGCGATATTGGCGAACCACATTTAATCCGTGTTACCTCTCGTGATCCAGATGCCCCACCTATTGAATATGTCAAAGTATCTGGCGGTTTATTCTTTGATATGACGATTCACGATTTCGATATGATCCGTTATTTATCTGGTAGCGAAGTAGTAGAGGTCTATGCAGCGGGTGGCGTATTAGTGAACCCTGAAATTGGTAAAGCAGGCGATATTGATACGGCAGTGATTACCTTAAAACTCGCAAATGGCGCGATTGGTGTGATCGATAATAGCCGTAAAGCAGTTTATGGTTATGACCAACGTGCCGAAGTATTTGGTTCAAAAGGTGCGGTACAAACCCGTAACGATACTGATTCAACTGCCGTTTATTCTTGCGAGGCAGGCGTGATTGCAGAAAAACCAAAATATTTCTTCCTTGAGCGTTATATGCAATCATTTGCTGATGAAATTAAATGCTTCGTGGATTCAATCGTTAATGATAAACCAACACTAGTCAATGGCAACGATGGTTTACAACCAGTATTAATCGCTTTAGCGGCGAAAAAATCATTAGATGAAGGTCGTCCAGTTAAAATTAGTGAAGTCGCTTAATTAACTTTTGATACAATAAAAATCCCCGACTTTTCGGGGATTTTTTATTACGTTTTTATCCTTTCTTATCCTATTTTAAGGTGTATAAAACGTTGCCGATCCAGGTCCAAGAGGTAAACCTAAAACAAATACCCAGACAAAGAATAATAATGACCAAGAAACAAGGAATGCCACAGAATAAGGTAACATCATAGAGACCATCGTTCCCACGCCTGCATCTTTTTTATATTTAATGACCGTTGCCATAATTAAACCAAAATAACTCATCATTGGCGTAATAATATTGGTTACTGAGTCCCCAATACGATAAGCACCTTGTATTACTTCTGGTGCATAACCTGCTAACATTAACATTGGTACAAAAATTGGTGCTGTTACCGCCCATTGTGCAGAAGCTGACCCAATCATTAAATTAATAAAAGCACAAATTAAGATAAAACCAATAAATAATACGCCACCATGCAACCCTAAATCATTTAAGAATGTAGCGCCTTTTACAGCAATAATTTGTCCAATATTTGTCCAGCTAAAGAAAGCAATAAATTGAGAAGCAAAGAAAATAATAACTAAATACAACCCTAATGTACTCATTATTTCTGCCATTGCATTAATAACATCTTTATCATTACGGATTGTTTTTACAACAACGCCATATGCAATCCCTACAATAGAAAAAATAGCAAAAATAAAAACAACGATAGATTTAAGGAATGGCGATCCCGCAATTAAACCCGTTTTTGGATCACGTAAAATACCATTTTCAGGAATAACACTTAATGCTAATAATGCACCACAAATTAAAAATGCAATTCCCGCTATTTTTAGCCCTTTCTTCTCTAGAGGCGTCAATTCTGATGTTTGTTTACTCTCGGTTTCATTATCTGTTAGCGCACCTTGATATTGTCCTAATTGTGGTTCAACAATTTTCTCCGTAATGAGGTAACCTACAATAGAAATCACAACAGTACTCACTGCCATAAAGTACCAATTTGCTTCCGCGCCAACCGTATAAGAAGGATCTATAATTTGTGCAGCTTGCTGCGTAATACCAGCTAATAAAGGATCGATTGTCCCTAACAGTAAATTCGCAGAATAACCTCCTGACACACCTGCAAATGCGGCGGCTAGCCCTGCTAATGGGTGTCTGCCCAATGAATGAAAAATAATTGCCGCTAAAGGAATTAGCACTAAATACCCTAACTCCGCAGCCATATTAGACATAATTCCCGCAAAAACAATCGCTAGCGTGGTTAACTTCTTCGGCGCTTTTAATACTAATAAACGCATTGCCGCAGAAATTAATCCTGATTTTTCAGCAATACCGATCCCTAACATAGCGACTAATACCGTACCTAGTGGTGCAAAACTTGTAAAATTTTTAACTAAATTCGTCAAAATTTTAATTAAGCCTTCTTGATTTAATAAGCTTACAATATAAATAATGCCGTCTGGACTTCGACCTTTCGCCCCCTCAGGACGAGGGTCAATAACAGAAATCGACAAATATTCCCCAATGGCAGAAGCCACTAATAAAAATAGAATAAATATTACAAACAGTGTAACTGGGTGTGGCAGTGCATTGCCTAGCCACTCAACTGTACGTAAAAATTTGCTACCTTGTGAAGCTTCGCTTCTTTGTTTCATACTTTTTCCTCTGCTCATTGTTTAATCATAGATGATTCATTCTGCACCAAATCACGACTATTGTTAATTAAAAATAATTGCATGGTTAAACTTTTGTGATAAAACTCACAGTTATCTATTTTCTTTTTACGCTATCATACAAATAAAAAATCCCCACTTACGGGGATTTTGCTTAACAATATTATACTGAAAACGGATATTTAATCGCTGGGTGGCATTGATAATTATGCACTTTAAAATCGTCTAATGTTACCCAAGTTTCTAAATCTTCTAATGTTTTAATATCTGGATTGATTTCTAATTGCGGTAATGGCAAAGGTTCACGTTTTAATTGCACATTTTGCATTAACTCTAATTGGTCTTCATAAATATGCGCATTAATAATTTTATGGAATGCTAACCCTGGTTTATTCCCCGTAATTTGCGCAACGAGCGCCAATAAGGTAAAAACTTGAATCTGATTAAACGTTAAACCTAACGGTACATCACAAGAACGTTGATAGCTAGTGAGATAGAGGGTATCGCCCACTAAAGAAAAAGTATGGGTGTGCATACAAGGTCGCAGACAACCTAACTCAATTTCACCTGGATTATAGAAAGTGAGGATCTCGCCACGATCATCAATTTTTTGGCTTAAATTGTGGATAATCTTCTTTAATTGATCGATTGTTTCACCATTGGGCTTACGCCATTGCCTACCCTGCACACCGTATACACGCCCCATATCATCTTCGCCTTGACGGTTTGGATTCGCTAACCAAGCAGCATTTTCATTGGCATTCGCGTCCCATGTTTTAGTCCCTAAACGGCGAAAATCTGCCGCACTACTATAACCTCGCAGATAACCTAATAATTCAGCAATCGCCGCTTTCCAAAAGCTCTTACGCGTTGTGATTAATGGAAATTGGTTATTTGCCACGTCATACGTTAAATCCGCATTAATCAAGGTCAAACAACGTTTTCCTGTACGCTTATTTTCCACCCAAACACCATCGTCAATAATACGTTGGCATAAATCAAGATATGCTTTCATCGTTGTTTTCCTTGTCGTTGATAGGCAAACCAAATCAAACCAAGCCCAAGCAAAATCATTGGTGTTGATAAAATTTGTCCCATTGAAATTTCATGCCCAAAATAGAGTCCGAGTTGTGGATCAGGTTCACGGAAAAACTCAACTATAAAGCGGAATAATCCGTAACAGAATAAGAATAAACCAGAAGCAGCCCCCATTGGACGAGTTTGGCGAATAAAGAGATTTAAAATAATAAATAGCCCCACACCCTCTAAACAGGCTTCATAAAGTTGAGATGGGTGGCGTGGTAAATAGCCTCCTGAAGGAAATAATACCGCCCAAGGTACCTCAGTTACACGTCCCCATAACTCATCATTGATAAAGTTTCCAATCCGCCCCATTCCTAAACCAAATGGAATCAACGGCGCAACAAAATCAGCTACCGCAAAGAATTGGCGTTGCTGGCTACGTGCAGTGAACCACATAGCAATAATGACCCCAAGCAAGCCACCATGAAAAGACATTCCGCCTTCCCAAACGCGGAATAAATAGGCAGGATCGCTTAAAAAGAGATCGAACTGATAAAACAAGACATACCCAATTCGCCCTCCTAAAAATACGCCTAAAAAACCGTTAAAAAGTAAGTTATCAAACTGCTCGACTGTCCAGCCACTATTGGCTTGTTTAACACGACGAAGCCCTAACCAACGCGCAAACAGAAAGCCAATTAGATACATCAAGCCATACCAGCGTAATGCAATGGGTCCAAGAGAAAATATCACTGGATCAAATTGAGGATAAGTTAAAAATTCAGTTGTCATACCATTCCTTATTTAATAAACATATCAATGGCAATACAGATAAGTAGTAATGCAAAATAACGTTTTAATGTCGGTATCGGCAGTTTACTGGTCGTATTTGCCCCTAATTTTGAGGTAAAAAATGACGTCAACGTAATGCCAATCACAGCAGGTAAATAAACATATCCTAATGAATAATCGGGCATATTAGGCGTATTCCAGCCACCAACAATAAAACTGAACATACCTGATAGTCCTAATAACATTCCACAAAATGCAGAAGAACCTATCGCTTTCTTCATATCAATACCACGTGAATTAAGAAACGGTACAATAAACCCTCCGCCCCCAATTCCAGCAGCACTCGACACCATTCCAATAAGAATTCCACCAATCACTGACGCTGTTTTGGTTAGCGTTTTTGTTACCTCTTTGGGGCGGATTGACAATACCATTTTGATAGCTAAATACACCACTAAACAAGCAAAAATCTTACTCGTGATCGCCTTATCTAATTTGCCGATAAATAGACCAGAAATAAATACGGAAATCATAATCATCGGTGCAAGAATTTTAATTGCATTCCATTCGATATTCCCTAATTTATGGTGGCGTTGTGCAGAAGAAAATCCTGTAATCACAATGGTAGCAAATGATGTTCCTAGTGCCGAAGACATGACCAATTCATTGGGTATCCCAACCATGGGTAGCAAATAAACTAACACGGGAACAATAATTAGCCCCCCACCAATGCCAAATAAACCAGCAAGAAAACCAACTACGGCACCTACCACTAAACAAATTAAAAAAAATGTTAACATTTTTCACCTCTTGTTTTATGTATTGAACGTTTTTGGTATTTACCTGAGGTGAATCTTTTCTCGGGATTGGAGCGTCTATTTTCATGCATTACGTTAGCTTGATGGCTGCTTTCTTTCTCATTAAATACAACCGCAGCAAATTCTTTCATGACTTTACGATATACATCACGTTTAAAGGAAACTACTTGTCGTACGGGATACCAAAAGCTGACCCAGCGCCAACCATCAAATTCAGGTGAAACATTTGAATTAACATTGATTTTACTTTCTGGACAGGTGAGCTGTAACAGAAACCAACGCTGTTTCTGTCCAATACAAACAGGTCGAGAATCGAAACGAATAAGACGCTTAGGTAATTTATAACGTAACCAGTGTTTTGAACTATAAATAATTTTTACATCATTTTGCGTCAAACCAACTTCTTCATATAACTCACGATACATCGCTTGTTCTGGCGTTTCACGAGGATTAATGCCTCCTTGAGGAAATTGCCATGAATTTTGATTGTAGCGTTTAGCCCAAAAAACTTGTCCCTTTTGGTTACAAATAACAATACCAACATTAGGACGATAACCGTCGAAATCGATCACTATCGACAACCTTAAATATTATTTTATGGATAAATATAGCGTTGATTTTTCCATAATATTGTCTTTTTCTCAAGTTTAGAATGTCTGTAAAGCGGGCTATCAAGTAGTAAAGAATAACTAGCTATACTTCTGCTTATCTTAAAAATTATGCTACCATTACGGAGTACGGCTGTTTATACAAGGAAAACAAAATGCCTCAATGTACAGTAAAATCCTTTTTCCAAAAGTTGCTTATCCTTAGTAAGCAATGGTTAACCGTACATTTCAAAACGCTAGTAAAAATCTTTCTTTCTCTCTGTTCTCTCAGCGCTGTCATTTTGGTTTCTATTGATACAGGCATCAGTTTCTGGGTGCGTGATCGTATCTATCAAGATCTTAACAAATTACCTTATCGCCCTTATGGATTAGTGTTAGGTACCGCAAAATATTTCAAAAATAACACACTAAATCTGTTCTATTACAATCGGCTATCTGCCGCAGAACAGTTAGTTAAACACCATAAAGTCGATTATTTATTACTTAGTGGTGATAACCGTACTATGCAATATAATGAACCACAAAGAATGTTTAAAGATTTACTCAAAATGGGTGTTCCTTCTCAATCAATGTACTTTGATTACGCTGGATTTCGTACTTTAGATTCAATTATTCGTGCCGATAAAGTCTTTAATGTCCAATCTTTAACCATTATTACACAACGTTTTCACTGTGAACGAGCGCTATTTATTGCGAAACACTACAATCTAGATGCCATCTGTTTTGAAGCAGACTATCCTGAAGGGTATCCAATGGTGAGAATTCGTGAGTTTTTTGCCAGAGTACAAGCAGTATTGGATATTATTTTAGGCAAACAACCATATTTTCTGGGTAAACCAGAACCATTACCCCCTCCCATTTTGCCACCTTATAATGAATAAATACTAGATTTAGCTATTGTTATCCGCGCCAGAAAAAACGATAATAGCCCCCTTATTTTTAGGTGATAGGACAATGATTAGTTATATTCTGTTAATTATTAGTACAGCATTAATCAATAACTTTGTACTAGTGAAATTCCTCGGGCTATGTCCATTTATGGGGGTTTCTAAAAAAGTAGATACTGCAGTGGGAATGGGGTTAGCAACAACATTTGTCTTAACAGTTGCATCACTCGTTGCTTACCTTGTTGATCATTATATTTTATTACCACTCAACGCTATCTATTTGCGTACTCTTGTATTTATTTTAGTAATTGCCGTGGTGGTACAATTCACTGAAATGGTTATCAATAAAACGAGTCCAACACTTTATCGCCTATTAGGTATTTTTTTACCACTAATTACAACAAATTGTGCCGTGCTCGGTGTGGCATTACTCAATGTCAATTTAGCACATAATTTTATTCAATCTGTGATTTATGGTTTTGGCGCAGCACTTGGTTTTTCATTAGTATTAGTCCTCTTTGCAGCCATGCGTGAAAGAATTGAAGCTGCCGATGTACCTTTCCCGTTTAGAGGTGCGGCTATTGCCTTAATTACAGCGGGTTTAATGTCTGTTGCCTTTATGGGATTCAGTGGATTAGTGAGAGTCTAATGTCTTGGTTATTATCGCTATCACCCTATACTTTAATCTTATTTAGCATTGCTTTATTAGCACTAATTTTCGGTGCTATTTTAGGATTTTCATCAATTAAACTAAAAGTCGAATCTGATCCGATCGTTGATAAAATCGATGCTTTACTCCCACAAAGTCAGTGTGGGCAATGTGGTTACCCTGGCTGTCGTCCTTATGCAGAAGCGATCTCCAATGGCGATGTGATTACTAAGTGTGTGCCTGGTGGGCAGCCATTAATCGAAAAATTAGCCGACTTACTAGGGGTAGAAGCACCGCAAGGTGTATTTGCAGAAGAGCCTGAGGTAAAAGTCGCTTTTATCCATGAAGATATGTGTATCGGTTGCACAAAATGTATTCAAGCCTGCCCAGTAGACGCCATTATTGGCGCAAATAAAGCACTCCATACTGTTATTCCTGATCTCTGTACAGGCTGCGAACTCTGCGTTGCGCCTTGCCCAACAGATTGCATTACGATGGAAAAAGTTAAACCAACCGTTGATTCTTGGAATTGGAAATATGATCAAAATTTAATTATTCCAATCGTCGAAGTGCCAAATAGCCCTGCTGCAAAAGAGATGAAAAATTAGGAAAGTCGAAATGTTAGATGATGTATTAGCCCGAATTAAACAGAATCGATTGTGGAATTTTCCTGGTGGTATTTATCCTCCAGAAATGAAACAGCAATCAAATGGCAAAAAACTTTCCACATTAAAACACCCAGATACTTATTACATTCCACTAAAACAACACGCTGGAAATGCTGGACAATTATTGGTGCAAGTTGGCGATTATGTATTAAAAGGACAGCCTTTAACACAAGGCGAAGATTTCCGTACTTTACCCGTGCACGCACCAACATCAGGGACGATCACCGCGATTGGCGATTATACGTCATCTCACCCCTCTGGTTTAAATGAGCCAACAATTACTTTACAGGCAGATGGCAAAGATCAATGGTGTGAACGTCAACCACTTGATGATTTTCTAACTGTTCCGCCAGAACAATTAATCAAAAAAATCTACCAAGCAGGTATTGCTGGTTTAGGGGGAGCTGTTTTTCCTACCGCCTCTAAAATCGCTAGTGCTGAAAATAAAGTTAAGTTATTGATTATTAATGGAGCTGAATGCGAACCTTATATTACCTGCGACGACCGATTAATGCGTGATCGCAGCCATGATATTATCGAAGGAATTCGTATTTTGCGTTATATCTTGCGACCTGAAAAAGTTATTTTAGCGATTGAAGATAATAAACCTGAAGCAGTAAAAGCCATGCAATACGCATTATCAGGGGCAAATGATATTGAAATTCGCATCATTCCAACAAAATATCCATCTGGTGCAGCGAAACAACTGATTCAAATTTTGACGGGATTAGAAGTCCCTAATAATGGTCGCTCTTCACAAATTGGCATATTGATGAATAATGTAGCGACCGCATATGCTATCAAAAAAGCAATTATCAATGATGAGCCTTTAATTAAACGCGTCGTTACCTTAACTGGCGATAAAATCCCACAACCAAGAAATGTTTGGGCAAGAATTGGCACCCCAATTTATCATCTCTTGCACGAAGCAGGCTATCAATATGATGAGCGTTTCCCCGTTTTTATGGGAGGCCCCATGATGGGATTTATCCTGCCAAATTTAAATTCACCCGTTACCAAAGTAACGAACTGCTTAATCGCGCCTGATCATTTTGAGTATCAACCACCACCAGCAGAACGAAATTGTATCCGTTGTTCTGCTTGCTCAGATCACTGCCCATTAAAACTGATGCCGCAACAACTTTACTGGTTTGCACGTAGTGAAGATCATCAAAAGTCAGAGGAATATAATCTAAAAGATTGTATTGAGTGTGGTATTTGTGCCTATGTATGCCCAAGTAATATTCCATTGATCCAATACTTCCGCCAAGAAAAAGCAAAAATTGCTGAATTAGCCTTAAAAGCTAAACTAGCAGAAGAAGCCAAACAACGCTTTGAAGCAAAACAAGCCAGAATGGAACGGGAAAAACAAGAACGAGATCGCCGCACTCAACAAGCTGCTGAAACTCGACGTGCAGAAATGGCGAAACAACAAGGTGTTGATCCTGTTCAAGCCGCATTAGAACGCATTCGTCAAAAACAAGCTGAAAATGCAGTGAATAGCAAACCAGCTATTAAGACCATTACAGGCGAGCACGGGGAAATATTACCAGATAATAGTGATATTATGGCTGCAAGAAAAGCTCGCCGTTTAGCAAAACAAACACAAGCCGCTGATCAAGGTGAGAATAACGCTGCAACTGATAAACAAGCGGCGATTGCTGCAGCCATTGCGCGGGCAAAAGCGAAAAAAGCACAGCAACAGGCAGAAAGTGAAACAACGTCTACGCCGTTAGCGACAACCACTGTAGAAGCAGAAACAACAGAAACAGATCCACGCAAAGTTGCTATCGCCGCTGCGATTGCACGGGCAAAAGCGAAAAAAGCGCAACAGCAGGCAGAAAGTGAAACAACGTCTGCGCCGTTAGTAACGACCACGACAGAAACAGAACAAACCGAAACAGATCCACGCAAAGCTGCTATCGCCGCGGCGATTGCACGGGCGAAAGCAAAAAAAATGCAACAACAGGCAGAAAGTGAAACAACGTCTACGCCGTTAGCGACAACCACTGTAGAAGCAGAACAAACCGAAACAGATCGACGCAAAGCTGCTATCGCTGCAGCCATTGCACGGGCAAAAGCGAAAAAAGCGCAACAGCAGGCAGAAAGTGAAACAACGTCTGCGCCGTTAGTAACGACCACGACAGAAACAGAACAAACCGAAACAGATCCACGCAAAGTTGCTATCGCCGCTGCGATTGCGCGGGCAAAAGCGAAAAAAGCGCAACAGCAGGCAGAAAGTGAAACAACGTCTGCGCCGTTAGTAACGACCACGGCAGAAACAGAACAAACCGAAACAGATCCTCGCAAAGCTGCTATCGCTGCTGCGATTGCGCGGGCAAAAGCGAAAAAAGCCGAACGAGAGGGAAAAATAAATAATGTTTAGAATAGCCAGTTCACCACACGTTCATTCCACCAGTTTAACGACGAAAGTTATGCTTTGGGTTATCGTTGCGATGATCCCTGCTATCATTGTACAAATCTACTATTTTGGCTTTGGAACACTTATCCAAATTGCCTTAGCTGTCAGTTTTGCAATATTACTTGAATGGGGGGTAACAAAACTACGCGGTAAACGCCATTGGCAGGATTTATCCGATTTTAGTGTCGTATTAACAGCATTAATCTTAGCAGTTGCCATTCCACCTTACGCCCCTTATTGGTTGATTTTGCTTGGGATTTTCTGTGCGGTAATGCTAGGTAAGCACGTTTATGGTGGTTTAGGACAAAACCCATTTAATCCAGCAATGGTTGGCTATGCCATTTTATTGGTGTCATTTCCTGCACAAATGACAGCGTGGGCATTACCAAACCATTTATTACTGGAACCCACTACCTTTCGTGATGCGTATCTTTTGATTTTCCAAGGTGTAAGCAGTGATGGTTATAATTTACATCAACTCACCTCTACAATCGATGGCGTAACACAAGCTACACCATTAGACAGTGTGAAAACAGGCAGCAAAAATCATTTTGAATTAACCCAGATCGCTACTTCGCCAATATTCCAACATTCAGATTGGCAACAATACCTCACTGTTCCAATGGGAATTGGTTGGTGGCAAGTCAATCTCGCATTCTTACTTGGTGGATTATTTTTAATCTGGAAAAAGATCATTCACTGGCAAATTCCCGCTGCATTATTAGCTACCTTAACCTTATTTAGCACCGCTACTTGGTTATTTGCACCTGCCACTTTCCCTTCACCATTATGGCAATTATTCTCTGGTGCAACCATGTTCGGCGCGTTCTTTATTGCAACCGATCCTGTTACGGCTTCCATCACTCCCAAAGGAAAACTCTATTTTGGTGTATTAGTCGGGATCTTACTTTATGTGATTCGTTTTTATGGTGGTTATCCAGATGGCGTTGCATTTGCTGTCTTACTCAGTAATATTTGTGTGCCATTAATTGATCACTATACTCGACCTCGCCTATACGGTCGTTAAGGAGAACCTAATGGCAACCATTAAACGTACAACCATTAATTACGCTTTAATTCTAGGCTTAGTTGCATTAATTTGTACCCTAATCACATTAGGAATATATCTATTAACGCAAGAGCGTATTCAGCATGCAATGGAAAACCAGCAGCGCCAATTATTGGCAGAAGTACTACCGCAAAATTTTGCTGAAAATAACCTACTCTCTGCCTGTTATCACCCTAAAGAGAGCAGCCATTTACAACATATTTCTCGCTTATATTTAGCCAAAAAACAAGAAAATATTGTCGCCTATTTATTTGAAACCACCGCCCCTGATGGTTATTCAGGCAATATTCGTATCTTAGTAGCAGTAACACCAGCTGGGAAGGTATTAGGCGTGCGAGTATTGGAACATCATGAAACACCAGGGTTAGGTGATAAAATTGAAACTCGCTTATCAAACTGGATTTATGCGTTCACGAATAAAATCTTTAAACTAGAAGAAAGTGATAAATGGGCAGTAAAAAAAGACGGAGGTAATTTTGACCAATTTACTGGCGCCACTATTACGCCTCGAGCCGTTGTGAATGCTGTAAAAAAAGGCTTGCTACAATTTTTCGCTCAACCATTTACTTTTAATGCAGAACAATTTACTCGATGCCAATAACGGGAAGATCATTATGAATCATGGAACATCAATAGTAGATACATTACCCGAACAACAAGGCAAAACGTCTGTCTGGAAAACTTTGTTTTGGCAAGGTATCTGGAAAAACAACTCAACATTAGTACAGTTATTAGGGCTTTGTCCTTTATTAGCCGTATCTAATACCGTTGCCAATGCGTTAGGTTTAGGATTGGCTACTTTATTAGTCTTAACTTGCACCAATACGGTCGTTTCGTTATGTCGCCATCTTATTCCTAAGGCAATCCGTATCCCAATTTACGTTATGATCATTGCCTCTACGGTAACGATTGTACAGTTAGTGATGAACGCCTACACCTATTCACTTTATCAATCACTTGGTATCTTTATTCCGTTAATTGTAACTAACTGTATCGTCATCGGACGTGCAGAGGCATATGCGTCGAAAAATCCAGTATTCCATTCGATGTTTGACGGTTTTTCAATGGGGTTGGGAATGACATTAAGTTTAGTGGCACTGGGCGCATTACGTGAAGCGATTGGTAACGGGACATTGTTGAGTGGTATGGAAAATTTATTTGGCGAATCTGCAAAAGCCTTAAAAATTACACTTTTCCACACAGACAGCCATTTTCTATTAGCCATTCTGCCACCAGGTGCATTCTTAGGTTTAGGTGCATTATTAGCACTGAAAAATATCATTGATCGGAAAAAATAATGAACCAGCAGAAAAGAGTTGAAATTCTGACACGTTTACGTGCAGCTAATCCACAGCCAACAACAGAGCTACAATATAATTCACCATTTGAATTACTCATTGCAGTGATTCTATCCGCTCAAGCGACAGATGTTGGTGTAAATAAAGCAACGGCTAAACTATTTCCAGTTGCTAATACCCCACAGGCTATTCTCGACCTTGGACTTGATGGTTTAAAAAGTTATATCAAAACGATTGGTTTATATAATAGCAAGGCAGAAAATATTATAAAAACCTGCCGAGATTTGGTCGAAAAATATAATGGTGAAGTACCTGAATCCCGCGAAGCACTGGAATCACTTGCTGGGGTTGGACGTAAAACCGCCAATGTTGTATTAAATACGGCTTTTGGCTGGCCTACCATTGCTGTAGATACCCATATTTTTCGCGTATCTAATCGTACTGGATTTGCACCAGGTAAAGATGTCATCGCAGTAGAGCAAAAATTACTCAAAGTTGTGCCAAATGAATTTAAAGTCGATGTCCACCACTGGTTAATTTTACATGGACGCTATACCTGTATTGCGCGCAAACCTCGTTGTGGAGCCTGCTTGATTGAGGATCTCTGCGAATTTAAAGATAAAACAGAATATTTAAAATAGGAGAAGAGTTTAATGACAAACTCAACTGAAAGACAAACTTGGTCTAGCCGACTGACTTATATACTCACTGTTGCGGGAGCAACCGTAGGCTTTGGCGCTACTTGGCGTTTCCCTTATTTAGTAGGTGAAAATGGTGGCGGAGCTTATGTATTCCTTTTTTGTATCGCTATGGTTCTCATCGGCATTCCCATGATTTTAGTAGAAAATGTTATTGGTCGCCGTATTCGAGTCAATGCGATTGATGCTTTTGGTGGCAAGATCCATCACAAACCGATTCCCTCTGTTTGGAAATTAGTCGGTTATCTGAGTATGCTCGGTTCCTTTTGTATTATGGCGTACTATATGGTACTTGGTGGCTGGGTCATTAATTATATTGTTAGCTTAGTGAGTGGGAGTTTAGATATTAGCCAGCCAATTACCGCTGATCTCACCAAAAATTTTTTCCAAACAACAATAATGGATAGCCCTGCCCTCATCAGTTTTTATACCTTTCTTTTTGTATTGGTCAATTACATTATTTTAGTAAAAGGGGTGATTGATGGGATTGAAAAATCTGTTAAATATCTCATGCCATTACTATTTATCTTTTTAATCTGTATGGTAATCCGTAATATCACACTTCCAGGCGCATGGGAAGGGATCGTATTTTATTTAAAACCCGATTTTTACAAAATCACTCCTCAGTTATTCGTTTTTGTCTTAGGACAGGTCTTTTTTGCGTTAAGTCTTGGTTTTGGTGTGATCGTTACGCTATCTAGCTATTTGAAAAAAGGAGAAAATTTAGTACAAACTGCAGTGATTACTGGTTTTGTGAACACGATTATTGCCGTGCTAGCTGGTTTTATGATTTTTCCCTCTCTTTTTACGTTTGGTATCGCCCCTAATTCAGGTCCAACATTGGTATTTCAAAGTTTACCAATAGTGTTCTCTCATATGTGGGCGGGCAAGTTTTTTGCGATTATTTTCTTTAGCTTACTACTCATTGCAGCACTCACAACTTCATTAACGATTTATGAAGTTCTTATTACTGCTCTCCAAGAAAAAACAAAAATCAACCGCCGTTTAGCCATTTTCTTTGTACTAGGGGGCATTTTTGTATTAGGAAATGTGCCGTCCATTTTAAGCTATGGTCCATGGCATCATATTCAACTATTTGGCAAGAATATCTTTGATGCCTTTGATTTTATCAGTGGCAATATTCTCTTTATGCTAACCGCTTTATGCTGTGCGATTTTTGTTGGTTATGTCATGAAAGAAGAGGCAAAAAAAGAGTTGCATTTAGCAACGAACTCAAAATTAGCAACATGGTGGTTTAATTACGTAAAATTTATTGTCCCTCTTGTCATTATTGTCATTTTTATCAGTAATTTACTTTGAGTTTCTTAGCAACAAGCTAAGATTTACTTACCTAATCTAAATCAATTAGCCAAAATAAAAACAAATTGGTAATCCCGTAAAAATCTTTTGCGGGATTATTTTTTATAAACACATTACAGGCTAAAAATCAAACTCACTATAGTGAATATGAGAATGGCGTTTTTGCTTAATTTTTACCGCTTCAATTACATCTTCTAACGCATGGCTTAATAATGTACGATCATGTCGATAACTCACATCATCTGCATTTAACTTGCGAGATAAAACGCAATGTTCCTGCCTAAATTGTTCTGCTAAAGTCATCTCCGTACCAGTAATTACCCCATCAATAACAGATTTACCAAGATAACAATTCACCCAATTTACTCTTGCCACAAGATCTAATTGCGCTGATGGGCTATGTTCTGCCCCTAAATTATCGATAAAAATCTTAATCGCTTGGCTCTTTGCAATAGCAGCTTTAATCTCCACTAACAATAATGGCGGTAAAATACTGGTAAAAAAACTTCCTGGTCCTAATAAAATAATATCTGCCTGCTCAATCGCTGCTACGGCTTCTGGTGTAGCAGGCACAACTGGCTCTATGCTTAATTTTTGTGGAATCGCTTGTAAATTATCAATACTCACTTCTCCAATAATCATTTCACCATTATGTAACTCTGCAGCTAATTGTGCGGGTTTCTCTGACATTGGAATAATAAAAGGCTCAACATGAAGTAACTCCCGAATCAAGTTTACTCCCTCTAATGGACGCACTTTGATATTCTCTAAAGCAGTTAACATCAAATTGCCTAAATTATGTCCAGCCAATTCCCCTTCTCCGCTAAAACGATATTCAAATAATTCCGAAGCGGTTGTTGGCGTGGTAATAATTTGGTTTAAACAATTACGCAAATCCCCCCAAGCAATCCCGCCAAATTCAGTACGAATTCTACCTGTTGAGCCGCCATTATCCGTCGTTGTTACAATCCCCGTTAAACGGGAACGCATAAAACTGAGTGCTGACATCACTCGCCCTAGCCCATGTCCACCACCAATCGCCACAATACGGCGAGCTTCATTTAAATTTGGAGTAACAACAGAAGAAACAACCATTATCAGACCTATTATGCTATATCAGTAAAATTACTGTGCATCATTAATCTATTATCAAAAAATGAATAATATTAATGAGTTATTACAAAAATGAGTTATTTTAACGCGCTTTCTTTCGTTAGTCGAATTTGAAAAATATTTTACTGTCTAAAATAAAGTTTGTTATTCCTTTCACAATTTGCTATATTTCGTTCCGAAATTTAGACAGAACAAATCGAAACATTATGAGTAAGCGAAATACCAAACAACGTCGTCATGCCATTTTAAAATGCCTTGAAAAACAAGGGGAAGTTACCGTAGAACAGCTTGTCAATCAATTTGAAACTTCAGAAGTTACGATTCGTAAGGATTTATCTGCTTTGGAGCAAAATGGTTTATTACTCCGTCGTTATGGTGGGGCAATTTTAATGCCAGCAGAAGCATTAGCTGATGATGAAGAGAATGAAGCCTTATCGCCACAAAAACTTGCGATTGCTAAGCTTGCTGCCGCACAAATTCGCGATCATAACCGTATCATTATTGACACAGGTAGTACGACGTCTGCCCTCATTAGTCAATTAAATAAAAAGCAAGGTCTAGTGGTAATGACCAACTCATTAAATGTTGCCGCTGAACTACGCCAACTAGAAAACGAACCCACTTTATTAATGACAGGTGGTACTTGGGACGCTTCGTCAGACTCCTTTCAAGGGCAAATCGCCGAACAGGTATTGCGTTCATATGATTTCGATCAATTATTTATTGGCGCTGATGGGATTGATCTACAGCGTGGTACAACGACTTTTAATGAGCTTATTGGTTTAAGTCGCGTTATGGCTGATGTTTCTCGTGAAGTCATTGTCATGGTGGAATCGCAAAAAATTGGTCGCAAAATGCCAAATTTGGAACTGACATGGCAGCAGATTGATTATTTGATTACCGATGATCAGATTGATCCAACTAGCAAAAAACAAATTGAAGATCTTGGTGTAGAAGTATTCATTGCTTCTGCCAAATAATGTTATTTTTACTATTCAACAAAGGAAAAAATTATGTGTGGAATTGTTGGTGCAGTCGCACAACGCGATGTTGCAGAAATCTTAATTCAAGGTTTACACCGTTTAGAGTATCGTGGTTATGATTCTGCTGGTGTAGCAGTCGTTGATAACCAACACAATTTACAACGTGTTCGCCGTGTCGGCAAAGTAAAAGCATTAGACGATGCCGTCGAACAACAACCTTTAGTGGGAGGAACTGGTATCGCACATACCCGTTGGGCAACGCATGGTGAGCCATCAGAAGCAAATGCACACCCACATATGTCAGACGATATTGCAGTAGTACATAATGGAATTATTGAAAATTATCAAGAACTTAAAGCTGAACTGCAACAACGTGGTTACCAATTTACATCTCAAACCGATACTGAAGTCATTGCCCATTTAGTACATTGGGAATTTCAATCTTGCCAAGATTTATTACGTGCTGTACAGCAAGCGGTTAACCAATTAACTGGTGCGTATGGTATGGTGGTCATGCACCGCCAGCAGCCAGAACATCTCATTGCGGCACGCTCTGGTAGCCCATTAGTAATTGGTTATGGTGTAGGCGAAAATTTCTTAGCTTCTGATCAATTAGCTTTATTAAATGTTACTCGTCGCTTTAGTTTCCTTGAAGAGGGCGATGTGGCAGAGATCACTCGCCGTCAAGTAACCATTTACAATCTCTTAGGGGAGCAAGTGGAACGTACCATTTCTGAATCTAATTTAGAACAAGATGCCGCAGATAAAGGTCAGTTCCGCCACTTTATGCAAAAGGAAATTTTCGAACAACCAACGGCGATCATTAATACTTTAGAAGGTCGCATTACACAAGATAGTGTCATTATTGAAAGCATTGGCAGCAAAGCAAAAAGCATTTTAGAAAATGTAAAACATGTACAAATTGTTGCCTGTGGTACCTCTTACAATTCAGGTATGGTAGCACGTTATTGGTTTGAATCCTTAGCAGGTGTAAGCTGTGATGTAGAAATCGCTTCTGAATTCCGCTATCGTAAATTTGTTACGCGTCCAAACAGCTTGTTACTCACACTTTCGCAATCAGGTGAAACAGCCGATACTTTAGCCGCATTACGCTTAGCTAAAGAAAAAGGTTATATGGCAGCAATGACAATTTGTAATGTTGCTGGCTCATCATTAGTTCGTGAATCTGATCTGGCTTTTATGACGCGTGCTGGCGTAGAAATTGGCGTTGCCTCAACCAAAGCATTCACAACACAATTAGTCTCTATGCTCATGTTAGTAGTAGCGATTGGTAAATTAAACGGCAGTATTTCCGCAGAAAAAGAGCGTGAAATTGTCCATGCTTTAAATAACATTCCAACCGACATTGAAAAAGCATTAGTCTTTGATAAACAAATTGAAAAACTTGCCGAAGATTTTGCCGAAAAACATAACGCTTTATTCTTAGGGCGTGGTGAATTTTATCCAATCGCAATGGAAGCTGCATTAAAGCTGAAAGAGATTTCATATATTCATGCAGAAGCTTATGCTGCTGGTGAATTAAAACATGGACCATTAGCGTTAATTGATGCAGATATGCCAGTCATCGTCGTTGCCCCAAATAACGATTTATTAGAAAAAGTAAAATCGAATATTGAAGAAGTACGTGCGCGTGGCGGTCAATTATATGTTTTTGCTGATGCAGAAGCAGGGTTCCAAGATAGTGATAATATGAAAATTATTACTATGCCAAAAGTTAATGAATTAGTTGCACCAATATTCTATACCGTACCGATGCAATTACTTTCTTACTATGTGGCAATTATTAAAGGTACCGATGTTGACCAACCAAGAAACTTAGCTAAAGCAGTTACAGTTGAGTAATCATTGTAAATATTAAGGGCAGATTTAAAATCTCTGCCCTTACATTCTCAACGATAAACGATGTTGATTACAAAATCTCTTTCGCTTTTGCGACGACGTTATCAACCGTAAAACCAAATAACTTAAACAATTCCTCCGCTGGAGCTGACTCTCCAAAGCTATTCATACCTACAACACGTCCTGATAAGCCAACATATTTGTACCAAAAATCACTCATTCCCGCTTCTATCGCAACACGTTTGGTTACGCTGCTTGGTAATACGCTTTCTTGATATGCGGCATCTTGTTTATCAAATACGTTGGTACTTGGCATGGAAACCACGCGAACGTTATGACCTTCTGCCGTTAATCGCGCTGCCGCTTTTACCGCTAACTCTACCTCTGAACCAGTGGCAATCAGAATTAATTCAGGTGTGCCTGCACAATCTTTTAAGATATAAGCTCCTCGTTTGATATTAGCGAGTTGTTCCGCATTTCTCTCCATTT